>QFOX01000025.1 GCA_003241645.1 Azospirillum brasilense
ATGACCGCCTTGGGGTCGATCAGCACGCGCACGCCTTTGTCTTCCACCACCTCGTCGAATTTGCCGATCTCGTCGGCGTATTCGATGGTGTAGGAAAGGCCCGAGCAGCCGCGCGTGCGAATGCCCACCCGAATACCCGCCGATTCCTTCTCGCGCGAAGCCAGCAGCGCCTTGATATGCTCGGCGGCCGCGTCGGTAATGTTCAGGGCTTTGGCGGTGGGTCTCATGTTCTTTTCTTGTCATCCCTGCGAAGGCAGGGATCTCCTTTACAGCCTCTCCAAGGAGATTCCCGCGTTCGCGGGAATGACAACCTCTAAGGTTACTGGTTGTGCTTCTTGGCCTTGTAATCGCTCACGGCAGCCTTGATGGCGTCTTCCGCCAGCACGCTGCAATGGATCTTCACCGGCGGCAGGGCCAGTTCTTCGGCGATCTGCGTGTTCTTGATGCTGGCCGCCTCGTCGATATGCTTGCCCTTCACCCATTCGGAAACGAGCGAGCTCGACGCAATCGCCGAACCACAGCCGAAGGTTTTGAAGCGCGCATCTTCAATGATGCCGGCATCGTTCACTTTGATTTGCAGCTTCATCACGTCGCCGCAGGCGGGCGCGCCGACCAGGCCGGTGCCCACGTTCTCTTCGGTTTTTTCGAATGAGCCCACGTTGCGCGGGTTCTCGTAGTGATCGACCAGTTTTTCTGAATAAGCCATAACGTCCTCCTAGTGGGCTGCCCACTCGATTTTGGAAAGGTCCACCCCTTCCTGCACCATTTCCCACAGCGGGCTCATGGCGCGAAGTTTCTCGATGCTGCCTGTAACGATTTTAATCGCTTCGTCAATCTCTGCTTCGGTGGTGAAACGGCCAATGCCGAAACGAATGCTGGTATGGGCCAGCTCTTCGCCCACGCCGATGGAGCGCAGCACGTAGCTGGGCTCAAGGCTGGCGCTGGTGCAGGCCGAACCGCTGCTGACCGCAAGGTTCTTGATGGCCATGATCATGCTTTCGCCCTCGATGTAGGCGAACGACAGGTTAATGCAGCCGGGCCAGCGCTGTTCGCGGTCGCCGTTCATGAACACGTCCGGCACATCGTCCATCACCGCTTTCAGGAACTTCTCGCTCAGGTAACGAATGCGCGCGGCCTCGTCCTGCATTTCTTCTTTGGCGATGCGCGCGGCTTCACCGAAACCCACCACCAGCGGGGTCGGCAGCGTGCCCGAACGCATGCCGCGCTCCTGCCCGCCACCGCTGAACAGCGCCTCGAGGCGCACGCGCGGGCGGCGGCGCACATACAGCGCGCCCACGCCTTTGGGGCCATAGACCTTGTGCGCCGAAATGCTCATGAGGTCGATGTTCATCGCCTCCACATCCAGCGGGATCTTGCCGAAGGCCTGCGCCGCGTCGGTGTGCAGTAGCACGCCTGCCGCGCGGGTAATGGCACCGATCTCGGCCAGCGGCTGGATCACGCCCAGCTCGTTATTCACCGCCATGACCGACACCAGCAGCGTGGTGGGGCGAATGGCCGCTTTCAGCTCCGCCAGGTCGATCAGCCCGTTGGACTGCACCGGCAGGTAGGTCACCTCGTAGCCTTCCTGCTCCATATGGCGGGCCGAATCGAGCACGCATTTATGCTCGGTCACCACGGTGATGATGTGGTTCTTTTTGTCTTTGTAGAACGCGCCGACGGATTTCAGCGCAATGTTGTTCGCTTCGGTGGCACCGCTGGTGAAGATGATCTCTTTCGGATCAGCATTAATAACACGCGCAACCTGTTCGCGGGCCAGCTCGGTGGCGGCTTCGGCTTCCCAGCCATAGGCGTGGCTGCGCGAATGCGGGTTGCCGAATTTCTCGGTGAAATAGGGCAGCATTTTCTCGACCACGCGCGGGTCGCACGGGGTGGTGGACTGGTAATCCATGAAAATTGGGAATTTCACGGCATTCTCTTGCGGTTTAACCGTCATCTGTATCTCTATTTTTCTTTGTTAGGGCGCGGCGTAGAATAACATAGTAACGAAGTCAACAATTATCAATCCCCAGCCCATGAAGCTTTGGTAAGCTGCCGCGCCTTACGCCTTTGCAGCCTTGCTGTAAAGCGCCTTCCACGCGTCGGCGAAGGCATGCAGCTCATCTTCCTGCGTTCCCCAGCCCAGCGACACACGAATGGCGGTCTGCGCCTCCATGATCGGCACGCCCATGGCCACCAGCACGGCCGAGGGCTCGATGCGCCCGCTGGAACAGGCCGAGCCGCTGGAAACGGCAATGCCGTTCAGGTCGAAATGCATCAGTTGCGTTTCACTGGAAACACCGGGCATGCACAGCATCAGCGTGTTGGGCAGTTGCGCCACCGGGAACACGAACTGCCGCGCCTGCGGCGCAATGCTGCGGATCTGGCTTTCCAGCGCTTTGCGCAGCATCAGTTGGCGCGTCGCATCCGGGCAAGGCGCGTTTGCTTTCACCGCGGCGGCAAAACCGGCAATCGCCATGATATTCTCGGTGCCGGAGCGGCGGCCAAGCTCCTGCCCGCCCCCGCTGATGAGCGGGCGAATGGGCAGGTCCGCGCGCAGCAGCAGCGCCGCCGCGCCCACCGGGCCGCCCACCTTGTGACTGCTGATGGTGAGCATATCCGCCTTCAGCAGCCCCCAATCTACCGAAATTTTGCCAAGGCCCTGCACCGCGTCCACATGCAGCAGGCCACCGGCCGCGTGCACGATATCGGTCAGTTCCGCAATCGGCTGGATCACGCCGGTTTCGTTATTGGCCAGCATGATGGACACCAGCGCGGGCTTACCCAGCGCAGCCAGCTGGCTGCGCAGCGCGTCGGCCTGTACCACGCCGTGTTCGTCCACGGGGATCACGGCTGCGCCCAGCAGCTTGCCCGTTTTCGCGACGGAGGCATGCTCGATGGCACTCACCAGCAACGGCCGGTCGGGGAAGCCCCGCAGCACGAGGTTATTCGCCTCGCTGCCCGAGGCAACGAACATCACCTCGTTCGGGAACGCGCCCAGCGCGTGGGCAATGTCGCGCCGCGCATCTTCCAGCAGTTTCTTGGCGCGGCGGCCGCCCGCATGCACGCTGGATGCGTTGAGCGGCTCGCCAAGCACGGCGAGCATGGCGTCCTTCACGTCGGGCAGCAGCGGCGATGTTGCGTTGTAATCGAGATAGATCATGGAACCCTCTGCAGCCGTTTTAGCACGAACCAGCGTTTACGCCATACCGGAAGAAACAACGTGCCCATATCGAAAAAATACCAGCGTGGTTTCGGCAGCACCTGCAGGCGCCAGCGCCGCCCGAACCAGTCGAAGCGCACGGCGTCGTTTCCATCCACCGCAAGGTTGGTGGTTTCGTCGCCGTCATACATCACGGCGCGGGCGCCCTCGTCCAGCAGCGTAAGATCGGCGCTGAACAACAACCAGAACGGCCCTTTCTCGAACGAATCGGGGTCTTCCAGCAGCACCAGATAGCCCGCCGCGCAGGCATATTGCCCCAGCAATGCCATATGCGCCCACATGTCGGGCGCAATGGCCGGTGGCGCGAGTAATTCGCTAATGTAATGGTACTGGCCGGGCGCATGCCCCGGTTCGGGCCGCACGGCGAACAGCTGCACGGGCTTCATGGGCTACGCGTGGGCGCTGCCGCCGCCGATGATCTCGGCGAACATGGTGGGCACCGGGAACTTCTCCTGCACTTTGCGGCCACACACATCGGCCAGCGAAAGATTGCCGAGGTAATGCTCGATCTGGCGTTCCAGCCCGTCCCACAGATCATGGGTGATGCAGCGCGCTTTGGTGCTTTTCATGCAGCCCTCGCTGCCCGAGGAGCCGTGGCAGCGCGTAATGGAGATGTCTTCTTCCGAGGCCGCAATGATGCTGGCGATGGAAATACGCGCCGCGTCCTTGCCTAAGCGGTAGCCCCCGCCCGGCCCACGGTTCGAGGTGACGATGCCCGCGCGTTTCAGCTTGGCGAAGATCTGCTCCAGATAGGCGAGCGGAATTTCCTGCCGGTCGGCAATGGCCGCAAGGCCCACGGGTTTTTCCTGTGGTTGCGTCGCCAGATCGACCATGGCCATCACCGCGTAGCGGCCTTTGGTGGAAAGCATCATGAGGGCGATTCCCTATCGTTGATGCGGCCTATATAGTGCGTTCGCGGCAAAAGTCACGGCTAAATGCCGCTGCCATCCGTTTCCGGCGGCTTCATTTTCCGCTCCATGGCTTCCATCTGGCGGCGCATGCGGTCGAATTCCTGCTGAAGCGGGTCGGCATCGTCCACCATGCCATAGGCGTGGAAACTGTCATGCGCCGCGCCCGTCACCTCGCGCGCGGGCACGCCCACCATGCTGGCGCCGGGCGGCACATGTTTCACCACCACGGCATTCGCACCGATATGCGCACCGCGCCCCACCGTAATGGGCCCCAGCACCTGCGCGCCTGCGCCCACCACCACCTCGTCTTCCAGCGTGGGGTGGCGCTTGCCTTCGTTCAGGCTGGTGCCGCCGAGCGTAACGTCATGGTACAGCGTGACGCGGTTGCCGATAATGGCCGTTTCCCCGATGACCACGCCCATGCCATGGTCGATGAAGCAGAAATCACCGATGACCGCGCCGGGGTGGATCTCGATGCCCGTGAACCAGCGCGCCAGCTGCGAAATCAGCCGGGCCAGCAGCTTCACGTTCCTGCGCCACAGGTAATGCGTAACGCGGTGCGCCTGCACGGCATGCAGCCCGGGGTAGCACAGCGCCACCTCAAGCAGGGTGCGCGCCGCCGGATCGCGGGATTGGATGTATTTGAGCTCTTCTTTCAGGCCAGCCATGTGCACATTCGCGGAAAACCGCTTGTATCCCTTGGGTTCTTCAGCTATTCGCCCTACCTAATCGCACCTATGATGGCAATAAAATCCATCATGACTCAGCAAAAATTTGCCGATGGTGGATGGAATGCGAGGCGCGAGCGCGCAGTGAGGGAGTGTACCATTTCGTACATGACCGATGCGAGCACGACCGCAACGACGCAGTCCGCCGCCAGCGTCAAATGACAAGGAGACGCAATGCCTGAAGTGATTTTCCAGGGTTCCGAAGGCCGCATCGAAGGCCGCTACCACCACAACCCCGACAAGCAATCGCCCGTAGCGGTGATCTTGCATCCGCACCCGCTCTATGGCGGCACGATGAACAACAAGATCGTCTACCGCATGTATTCGAGCTTTGCGCGCGCGGGTTTTTCGGTGCTGCGCTTCAACTTCCGCGGCGTGGGCCGCAGCGTGGGCAAGTTCGACGATGGCATCGGCGAAATGACCGATGCCGCCACCGCGCTCGACTGGGTGCAGCTGCAGAACCCCGATGCCAGCTGCTGCTGGATCGCCGGTTTCAGCTTCGGTGCGTGGATCTCGCTGCAACTGCTGATGCGCCGCCCCGAGATCGAGGGTTTCATTGCCGTGTCGCCCCCGGCGAACATGTATGATTTCGGCTTCCTCTCGCCCTGCCCGGCCTCGGGCCTTATCACGCAGGGCGACAAGGACGACATCGTGAGCGAGCCTGCCGTGGCCGGTCTGGTCGACAAGCTGCGCGCCCAAAAGGGCACCAACGTGGAATACAAAGTCATCCCCGGTGCGGATCACTACTACCGCACGCAGATGGATGCGCTGACCATGACCACGGAAGAATTCATCCACCGCAAGATGGAAGAGATCCGCAACCGCCCGCGCCTACGCCCGGACCGTAAGCGCCGCCAGCTGCCCAGCGAACTGCCGATTTAGCTTTAAACCGCGCCCCTACATATTTTACCTCTCCCACTGGGAGAGGTCGAACGGCGCATGGCGACGTTCGGGTGAGGGCTGAAAAGCTGTGTACCCCTCACCCAGCTTCGGCTAAGCGCAAACGCGCTAAGCCTGCGCATCCCTCTCCCCATGGGAGAGGGTAAAAAAACAGCGTTGCACCATCTATGATTTACTTCCCGGCTGGCACGAACAACTCGCCACCGCTCACCGGCTCGCGTACGCCGGTGGTGCTGGGCAGGCTGAGCGGCAGCCCCTGTACGCTGCGCGCCGCTAGATAGGCGAACGCCTCGGCTTCGAGCATGTCGCCATTCCAACCCACGGCTTCCACCGGCTGCACGATACAGTCGCGCGCCTTCACGTCGGAGCAGGTACGCGCCTCGATCATGCGCATCAGCACCGGGTTGTGGCGCCCACCACCGGTAATGAGCAGCTGCTTGGGCACCTCGGGCACCGCGCGGGTGGACCAGGCAATGGCCGCCGCCGTCATGGCGGTGAGTGTGGCCGCCCCGTCTTCCAGCGACAGGCCTTCCACCAGCGACAGGCTGAACTGGTTGCGGTCGAGCGAGCGGGCGCGGTTCTGCACGAAAAATCCATCACGCAGGAACTGCTTCACGCGGCTTTCCTCGGTGATGCCACGTTTGGCGATCTGCCCGTTCATGTCGCAGCGGGCGCCGGTGTGCTGGCCCACCCAGTCATCGATGAGCGCATTGCCGGGGCCGCAGTCGAATGCTTGAAGGGGGCAATCTAAGGATACGTCGCGTAGGCCGAAGGCCGAGCCGCTTGCGGCAGGGGTCAGCGCGCCTTCGCGCGAAGGGGGGGTAAGCCCCCCTTCATTATTAATCTGATTCTCACCGATCCACGTAATATTCGCCACGCCGCCGATATTCACCACCATCAGTGGCTTGGGCAGCGTTGCGGCCAGCGCCGCATGGTAGAGCGGCACCAGCGGCGCGCCCTGCCCGCCATGGCGCATGTCGTTGCTACGAAAATCGAACACCACCGGAATGCCCACCGCATCGGCCAGCCATTGCGCATGGCCGATCTGCACGGTGTAGCCTTCCTGCGGCACGTGCTTAATGGTCTGGCCATGAAAGCCCACCAGCGCGACCTGCTCCCGCGCAAGGCCGCTGGCGGTGATCACCGCCTCCACCGCCTGCGCGTGGATCTCGGTCAGCGCCCGCGCGATGGTGTCCATATCGCCCTCGCCGCGCATCGCACCCAGTATCTGCTGGCGCAGCGCATCGCTATACGCAATGCTGGCATGGTTCAGCGGGCGCACCTGCGCGCGGCCGTCGGTCTCGATCAGGGCAGCGTCCACCCCGTCGGCCGAGGTGCCGCTCATCAGCCCGATCACATAGGCAGGAAAGGCAATGGTGCTTGTCATTTCTTCATGTGGTGGATTATAACGCGCCAAGCATTGATCAATTGTCATCCCTGCGCAAGCAGGGATCTCCTTAGAGGCACCAAAGGGGATTCCTGCCTTCGCAGGAATGACAAAAATATGACGGGTATATGGACTTCATTCAAATTCTCAAAGAGCGCGGTTTCGTGCATCAGTTCACCGACGAGGAAGGGCTGCGCACGCTGCTGAAAACGCCCGGCCAGCGCGCCTATGTCGGCTACGACCTGACCGGCCCAAGCCTGCATGTGGGCCACCTGCTGCCCACCATGGCGCTGCGCTGGTTCCAAAAATGCGGCCACCAGCCGGTCGTGCTGCTGGGTGGCGGCACCACGAAGATCGGTGACCCTTCGGGCAAGGACACCCAGCGCCAGATGCTGACCGAAGAAGTGATCGCCGCGAACGAAGCCAGTATCGCCACCGCGTTCGACCGCTTGCTGGGCGGCAAAGAGATCCGCGTCAATAATGCCGACTGGCTGGATAAGCTGAACTACATTGCCATGCTGCGCGAAGTGGCACCGCATTTCAGCGTCAACCGCATGCTGACGATGGATTCGGTACGCCTGCGGCTGGAGCGCGAGCAACCGCTAAGCTTCCTCGAGTTCAATTACATGATCCTGCAGGCCTATGATTTTGCCGAACTCTACAAAGAGCATGGTGTCAGACTCCAGCTTGGCGGTTCAGACCAGTGGGGAAACATCCTTTGTGGAATTTCTTTGCACGAAAAAATGGCATTTTCAGAGTGCAGCAACGAAGAAAGTGGCTGGGTGCGGAGCAAAACAGAATCTGTAGCGATACCTTACGATAAGGTTATTTCTTCAGAAAAATCCTGTGAAGACCTAAAAACAAAGCAAATATTTACTGCATTTGAATCTGAAGAAAAAAACAGCACAGTAATATCTTATTGCGACAAACTATTCGGCGCGACGATGAACCTCATCACCACCGCCTCCGGCGCAAAGATGGGCAAGACCGCCGCCGGGGCCGTGTGGCTGAACGCCGACCTGCTCAAGCCCTACGATTATTGGCAGTTCTGGCGCAACACCGAGGATGCGGATGTGGGCCGCTTCCTGAAACTGTTCACCGAGCTTGAGCTGCCCGCGATCGATGCCTTGTTGGCCGGCAACATCAATGATGCGAAAGTAGCACTCGCCACCGAAGCCACTGCCCTGATGCACGGGGCCGAGGAAGCCGAAAAAGCGGCGCAGACCGCGCGCGAAATTTTTGCTGGCAGTGGCGTGAGCGATAATCTGCCCACGCTGCATGTAGCGAAAGCGGAGCTGGATGCAGGCATCGCCCTCATCGCGCTGGTGGTGCAGGCAGGGTTTGCCGCCAGCAATGGTGAAGCGCGACGCCTCATCAAGGGTAATGGCGTGAAGCTGAACGACGCCGCCACCACCGAGGATATGCGCGTGAGCGCGGCTGACCTGACGGCGGATGGCTACATCAAGCTCTCCGCTGGCAAAAAGCGCCACGTACTCATTAAGACCAATTAAGCGCGTCATTGCGAGGAGGCCACCGGCCGACGCGGCAATCCACACGAAGGACTGGATTGCTTCGCTAACGCTCGCAATGACAAGAGGGTTACTAGGGCCGCTTTTTGCGGTCGCGCTCGCTGGGCCACGGCACGCTTTCCTTCGGCTGCTCGGCAGAAGGCTGCGTTTTGGCTTCAGGCTCGCTGCCGAGCGGTTTTGGCTTCTCATCGCCCAGCGTGAAAATGCCGCGCAGGAAGCCGGGCGTCAGGCCCGAGAGGGGATTCACCATTACGTCCGGGTTATCGAGCGCACCTTTGACCGAATAGTTGAACGCGATAAGCCCCTCGCCCTCGCCGCCCGCCAGCGCACCGATGACCGGGATCTTGCCGAACAGCGAGTTCAGCGAATTGGCGGGCACCACCACGCCTTTCAGGTTGGCGTTGCTGCGGTTGGTATCCACCTCGCCCTCCAGCGTCAGCCCGAGCGCGTTGCTTTCCGCGCGGCCCTTGGCCACCTGAATCACCCCGCCCAGCGCATCGATGTTCGCGCTAATCTTCTTGAACTCAATGCCCTCACCGGTGAGCACGTTCGCCAGACCTGAAAGCGAGCCGATGGAGATAATCCGCGCCAATATCTCGGAATTGCGTAGCTTGAATGCGTTGATGAACAAACGGCCCGAGAATGGCGCGGGCGTGGCGGTGTCGTCGTAGGTGCCTTTCAGCTCCAGCGTGCCGCCATACATGCGGTCGCTCACATCCAGCGCGCGCAGGAAGTCGCCCGCATCGCTGCTGCTGAGCACGAACTGGCGGATCCCATCCACCGGGCCGATGGTCGCGGAAATGTTCGCCGCCCCCGCTTTGGCCGAGATATCGGCAAAGCTGCAGCGCGCCACGTCACAGCGCAACACGCCTTTCACGTCGGTCAGCGGCTGGCCCTCCACCAGCGTGAAACGCTGCAGGTCCAGCGTCAGGTCAATGGCTGGGAAATCACCCAGCAGGCTATTTTCCAGCGGTTTTTCCTCCACCGCTTCTTTGGGGTCGGCGGCAGGTTCTTCGCCGGAATAAGCCTGCGAAATATCCAGCGACGCGCCGCGCAGCGCCACTTTGTAGCCCTGCGGCTGGCGCGCATAGTCCAGCGCGAAATCGTTCTTCGCCGTTTTCACCGCAGGCAGGCTTACACTCGCCACATCGTCCATCGCTTCGTTCAGCGTCAGCATGGCGTTGCCAAGGCTCAGGCCCGGGGCGGTCAGCTTCAGCCCATAGCTGCGCGGGGCAGTGCCGGGCACCACCGAAAGGCTCGATTTCTCGCCCGCTTTTTTGCTCCAGCTCAGCTCGTCCAGATCCATCGCAATGCCGGTCAGGTCAATATCGGCACGGTTGAGCACGGTGGCATCCTTGGCAATATCCACCGCCACGTCCAGCCCCACGCTGCCCTCGCCCAGTTGCTCGATCTCGGGCACGCCAAAGCTGCTGAACTGGCTGCGCGCCAGCGTGCCTTTGGCACCCACGGTGGTCTTGCCGTCTTTGTCGGACAGGCTAAGGGCCACGTTGGTGCCACCATCCAGCTTCACAGTGCCGGCGAACTCGGTGCTGGTATCGTTCGCTTTCAGCGTGCCGGAGAGGCCTTTCACGTCGCGCCCGTCCATCAGCTTCGGCTGGGCGATGTCTTTCAGCTCCGCCGTAATGTCATACGACACGGCGGAAAGGTTCACCGCGTTGGGGTCAGCCCCGGCGGCCGGCTCGGCGAACGCGTCGAACGCCAGCTTCAAGGTGGCATCCGCATTGCCGGTGATGGTGGCGGGGTCCAGCTTCACGCCGTCATCGAAGGTGAACAGCGGTTGCTGCAGCATGGTCGCCACATCCTTGGCGGGGGCCGAAAGGTTCAGCGTGGTTTCCACGGGCGTATCCGGATTATCCAGATCGGTGAAATCCATGGTCGAAGGCTTCACCACCGTACCACTCAGCAGCTTGCCGCTTTCGAGGTCGATATGGATGCGCTTGCCCGAGAATTTCACCACACCGTTCGCATCGGTCACATTCGGGAAGCCCTTCAGGTAGGCCACTTCCAGCCCGCGCGCGATCACCACCGCATCGATCGCCTCATCGCGCAGCGCAGCCCCGTTGATGTCTTCCGGCGTGACGGCGAAATTAATGGTGCCACTTTCGGCATGGCCATTCTTCAGTTGCGTGGTCACCCATTCACGTGAATCTGGCGACAGCGGCAGCGGCCAGTATTTATAGAGCTTGCGAATATCCAGCTTGCTGCAATTCGCCTGGCCTTGCGCGTACCAGCCATCGTCCTGCTTCAGCGCCTGCGCGGTGAGCGAAAGATTCGTGTCGCGTAGCTCGGCGGTGGCACCCTCCAGCATCACACGGCGCAAGCCTTCGTCGGCACGCAACAAAATGCCCGCACGCTTGATATTCAGCCGATCCGGGAAAATCGTCGGTGCATCCACCGTGGCGTCGGTGGCCGCAAGCGTCACCTCGGCCTCACCAATCGGTTCCCCCGGCGACTGCTTCAGCGAAACCTTGCCCGAAACGCTGCCGGTGAAGGCCGTATCCGCCGGGCAGGCAAGCAACAGGCAGGTCATCTCCAGCGGAATATCCTGCAGGCGCACGTTCAGCACGCGCTCGTAGTTCAGCGGCACGGTATACAGCGCCGCATCGATGCTGCCTTCACGTTCGCCATAGGTGAACGGCATGGCAAGGCTGCCATTCATGGAACGGCCGGTGCGGCCAAGGCGCACGTTGAAATCCGGCGCCGAGAAATTCACCCCTGAAACCGCATCGGTATACACGAACGAGGCATGCTCCAGCGCCAATTCGCGGAACGGCAGGCGCTGGCGGCTCTGTTCGGTGTCGCTGCTATCGCTGGCGAAAAAGCCGGTGAACTCTTCCACCGGCATGGCACCTTCCACGCCTTCCAGCCCGAATTCCAGCACGCCTTGCGCATTGCGCGTCAGGTACAGCTTCGCCTTCTCGATCTCGATGCCGTGCAGCGCCCGCCGCCGCGGCAGGAACCCGAGCGGGTCGATCGTCACCTTCACTTCCGGCATGGCGGCGAACACGGCCCCGCCCTTGCGCGACACTTGCAGGTTGCTGACGCGCAAATCACCGAATTCGGTGAAATTATCCCAGCGGATCATGACATCGCTGAAGCCGATCTCATACGGAGCATCGGCCGGGTTCATGGCGCTGAGCAGCCATCCCTTCGCCCAGCTCAGGTCGCGTGCGCCCCCCTGTAGCCACAAGGCCGCGCACAGCACCGTAAACAACAGCGCGAGCAGGAAATATTTGCAGGTACGGGTGAAGTGCTTGACCATTTCTACCAATCTGGAACTATCCCGGCGCATGACCCTTCACCCGCCAGGCCACTTTGATAGCACCAGCCGATTGCCCGTGGCAAGCCGCGCGGGCGATGCGCAGCGCTGGCTCGATCAATTGGCGAACCATGCCGTGCTTTCGCCACTACTGGCGCAGCCAGACCACGCGGCGCTGGTGGCGGCCAGTGCGGGCAACGCGCCGTATCTCGGCCGGCTGATGGACCGTAACCCCGCCACGCTGGCGGATTATTTCAACCACGGCGCCCAGGCCACCTGCGCCCGCATCATGCAGCTGGATGCCCTGCCCGACGCACAGGCCGACGCCATGGCCCAGCTTCGGCAGGCGAAGAACAAGCTCGCCCTCACCGTGGCGCTGGCGGACATTGCCGGCGCATGGCCGTTACTCAGCGTCACCCGCGCATTGTCGGATTTTGCCGAACGCAGCGTGCGCCTGACGCTGGATTATTTACTGCGTGCCGCCGCGCGCAAAGGCGAATTCACCATGGCCGACGAAGCCGAGCCCGCGCGTGGCAGCGGCATCATCATCCTCGGCATGGGCAAGCTGGGCGGGCATGAGCTGAACTACTCCAGCGATATTGACCTGATCGTGCTGTTCGACCGCGAAACCCTGCCCTACACCGGCGCGCGCAACGCCCAGCATTTTATGAACCGCATCGCGCAGGACCTGATGTTCATGCTGCAGGAGCGCACCAGCGACGGCTACGTGTTCCGCACCGACCTGCGGCTTCGGCCCGACCCCATGTCCACCCCGCTGGCGGTGAACGTGCCCGCCGCGCTCGCCTATTACGAGACCGTGGGCCAGAACTGGGAACGCGCCGCCATGATCAAGGCGCGGCCCATCGCGGGCGACCTGAAAGCGGGGCAAGCCTTCCTGCGCGAACTCGTGCCGTTCATCTGGCGCAAAACACTGGATTTCGCCACCATTGCCGACATTCATTCCATCAAGCGGCAAATGAATATCGGCACCAAGGAGATCAGCCTGCCCGGCCACAACATTAAAACGGGTATTGGTGGCATTCGCGAGATCGAGTTCTACGCCGCCACGCAGCAACTGGTGTGGGGCGGGCGCGTGCCGGAGCTGCGCGTGCGCGCCACGCTGGATGCGCTGGATGCGCTGACCGACTTCGACTTCGTGCATGCCGACGTGCGCGATAGCCTGCGCGCCAGCTACTATTATTTGCGCACGCTGGAGCACCGCCTGCAAATGGTGGAAGACGAACAGACCCACAGCCTGCCAGAGGCGGAAGAAAAACTGCACGATACCGCGATCTTCATGGGCTATGGCGACCGCGCCGCGTTCGAGCGCGCCACACGCGGCGTGCTGCAATCGGTGCATAGCCATTACACCGATTCCATGATCGATTCCGCCCCCCTCGCGGTGGATGGCAACCTCGTATTCACCGGCGTGGAGGCAGACCCCGACACGCTCGCCACCTTGCGCCGCATGGGCTACAGCGAGGTGCAGCGCATCTCCGACATTATTCAGGGCTGGCACCGCGGCAGCCGCCGTTCCACCCGCTCCAAGCGCTCGCGTCAGGTGCTGACCGAACTGGTGCCGGCACTGCTGCTGGCGCTCGGCAAGACCGCCAACCCGGATGCGGCGTTCTTCCATTTCGACGATTTCATCGACCGCCTGCCTTCCGGCGCGCAGATCTTCTCGCTGCTCAATTCACGGCAAGAGATACTTTCGTTGCTTGCGGACATTCTCGGCTCCACCCCCGCGCTGGGCGACACGCTCAGCAACGATCCCTCGTTGATGGATGCGGTGCTGGAGGCGGATTTCTTCTACGAGCTGCCTAGCAAGGAAGAGCTGGACCACCTGCTGACCGAGCGGCTGCGCTACGCCCACGAATACGACCAGAAAATGGGCTACCTGCGCATCTTCAATAACGAAAAGCGCTTTCAGGCGGGCGTGCATCTGCTCAAGCGGCTGACCACGCCGAAGCGCGTGGGCGGCTTCCTGTCGAACCTCGCGGAGGTCATTCTCCAGTCCGTCATGGAAGTGGTGTGGGCGGAATATGCGCGCGGCAACCCGTCGCTGCCCGAGGTGCCCTTCACTATTCTGGGCATGGGCAAGCTGGGTGGCCGCGAGATGACGTTCGGCTCCGACCTCGACATTATCTTCCTGTACGACGACAGCGCGGCCGACGCGCTGGAAGTGCGCCCGCACATCAACCGGCTCAGCCAGCGGCTCATCAGCGCGCTCACCTTATTGACCCGCGAAGGCCGCCTGTTCGAAGTGGACACCCGCCTGCGCCCCGGCGGCAGCGATGGGCCGCTGGCCACCAGCCTCACCGCCTTCGACCAGTATTTCGAGAAAAGCGCATGGACCTACGAATTCATGGCGCTGACGCGCGCCCGTGTGGTCGCCACGAACGATACCGCCTTCGCCGACAAGGTGGAGGCCTGCACGCGCAAGCATGTGCTGGCCCCGCGCGACCCGGCCAAACTGCTGGCCGACGTGGTGGATATGCGCCAGCGCATCGCGCGCGAATTTTCCACCAGCAACCCATGGGCACTGAAGCATGTGCGCGGCGGCATGGTGGACATTGATTTCATCGCGCAATATTTGGTGCTGAAACATGCGCACGCGCACCCGGCCATCTGGCACCGTGGCGCGCGCGGCGTGTTCGAGGCCGCGGCAGAGCTTGGCCTGCTCGACCCGCTGACCGCCACCCCCTTGACCGCCGCGAAGAAATTTCTATCTGACCTGCTAAGCCTGCTGCGCGTTTCCGCACCGGGCGGGCTGATCCACGACGATGCGCCCGCCGGACTGAAACGCCTGCTGGTGGATGCCATGCGCATGAGCGACTTTGAACAACTGAAAACCCACGTCATCACCCTGGAAGAAGCGGTCACCCGAAGCTTCCACGCGATGGAAACCAACGAATTCTAGGAGAGAACACCATGCCTGCCGCCGCTAAAAAGACCGCTGCCCCCGCCGCCACCAGCACCGTCAGCGTGGGCGACAAGGCTCCCGCCTTTTCGCTGCCGGCCGATTCGGGCGAGGTGATTTCCCTCAGCAGCCTGAAGGGTAAGAACGTGGTGCTTTATTTCTACCCGAAAGACGACACCTCGGGCTGCACCATCGAAGCGAAAGACTTCCGCGACCTTGCCGATGCCTTTGGCAAAGCAAACACCGTGGTACTGGGCGTGTCGAAAGATTCCCTGAAAAGCCACTGCAAGTTCCGCGATAAATACGAGCTGAATTTCAACCTGCTTTCCGACGAGGAAGGCAAGGCCTGCGAAGCTTACGGCACGTGGGTGGAAAAAAGCATGTACGGCAAGAAATACATGGGTATCCAGCGCGCGACGTTCCTGATCGACGCGGCGGGAAAGATCGCGCAGATCTGGCCGAAAGTATCGGTGACCGGCCACGCGGCCGAGGTGCTGAAGCACGCGCAGGCGCTGGCGTAAGGGCCGAGCGCTTCATGAAACGCGGCGCGATATCCACAATTTCGGGCCTGTCTTTCTGGTAAGTTGTCAAACGCTTAGAGTGGCGCTAGAGCTTAGCATCATCAAACGAGGTGGCGATGAAGATCTGTGTGTTGGGTGCTGGTGTACTGGGCGTCACTTCCGCGTATGAGCTGGCGCGCCGCGGGCACGAGGTCACGGTGATCGACCGCCAGCCCGAAGCCGCCCGCGAATGTTCGTTCGCCAATGGTGGCCAGCTTTCCTACTCGCACTCCGAACCCTGGGCGAACCCCTACGTTTTCCCCAAACTGTTCAAATGGATGTGGCAGGAAGACGCGCCGCTGGTGCTGCGCTTCAACGGCGACCCGCACATGATGCGCTGGGGCCTGCTGTTCCTGCTGAACTGCCTGCCCGCCAAAGCCCGCAAACACAGCGAGGTCATGCTGCGCCTTGGGCTCTACAGCAAAAAGAAAATGGCCGAGCTGGTGGATGACACGCAGGTGGATTTCCACCGCATTGAAAAAGGCATCCTGCACGTATTCGACGACGCAAAGGAATACGAACACGCCAAAAAGCAGGCCGAATTCCAATACACGCTGGGCTGCGCCGAAACGGTGATGACCACCGACCAGGCCATTGCCATGGAACCCGCCCTCGCCCATGCGAAGAAAACGATTGTCGGCGCCATCCATGCGCCCATCGACGAATCGGGTGACATCCACCTGTTCACCAAGAACCTCGCCGCGCTTATTGCCGACAAATACAAGGTGCAGTTTCGCTACGGCACCACCATCAAGCGCGTGCACAAGCAGGGCGATGCGATCAGCCATGTGGAACTCACCGAGGGTGATTACCTCTCGGGCTTCGATGCGTACGTGATGTGCATGGGCGCACCCAGCGCCGTGTTCCTGCGGCAGGTCGGGCTTTACGTGCCCATCTACCCCATGAAGGGCTACTCCATCACCTTCCCCGCGGGCGAGCACACCCCTACCGTAAGCATTACCGATACCTCGTCCAAGCAGGTCTACACCCGGCTGGGCGACCGCATGCGCGTGGCGGGCACGGCCGAATTCGCGGGCTATAACGACAGCGTGCGCAAAGTGCGCATCGCGCCGCTGCTGCGCGGCGTGGAGAACCTGTTCCCCCATGCCGACCTGAGCGCTGTGGAAGAATGGGCCTGCCTGCGCCCCAGCACGCCCGACGGCCCGCCCATGATCGGGCGCACGCCGCTTTCCAACCTGTTCATGAACACCGGCCACGGCACACTGGGCTGGACGCAGGCCGCAGGCTCGGCCCGCCTGCTGGCCGACGTGGTCGACAACAAACCCACCGAGATCCCCCTCACCGGGCTTGAGATTCAGCGCAATCTCATTAAGGTATAGCGATGCAACCGCGCCGCCACGAACTTCTTGTCCCCAGCATTTCGACCCCTTCGAAAAAGCACCGCATCACATTTTATGACTGGGGCCGCGAAGACGCGGAAGATGTGGTGGTCTGCGTGCATGGGCTGACGCGCAACGCACGCGATTTCGATTTCATTGCCAAGCAACTGGCCAGCCACGACCGGCGCGTGCTGTGCCTCGATATGGCCGGTCGCGGCGACAGCGAGTGGCTCGACCAGCCGATGGACTACCATTACGGCACCTATGTGGCCGATTGCCTTGCCGTGCTGGATAATTTTCACCTGCGCGGGGTCGATTGGATCGGCACCAGCATGGGCGGCCTCGTCGGCATGATGATCGCCGCGAACCACCCCAGCCGCATCCGCAAACTGGTGATGAACGATATCGGCATTCATTTGAGCGGCGCGGCGCTGCAACGCATCTATGGCTATGTCAGCGCCATGCCAACGTCGTTCGCCACGCAGGCGATCGGCGAGGTCTACCTGCGCAAGATCTTCGAGCCGTTCCACATCACCGACGAAAAAGTGTGGGATCATTTCATGCAGCACAGCCTGCAAACCCTGCCCGACGGCACGGTGCGCCTCGCCTGCGACCCCGCCATTGCCGAGCCGATCCGCGCACAGACGAATGACTTCACCGACATGCGCGATATTTCGCTGGCCGAAGTGTGGGAAAAAATCAGCATCCCGACCCTGATCGTGCATGGCGAAGCCTCGGACATTCTGGACGACGTCACCATCAAGGCCATGCGCAGCACCAACCCCAAGGCGCAAAGCTTTACCGTGCCGAAAGTGGGGCATGCGCCCCTGCTCGCCACGCGCGACCAGTACCAGCGCGTCATTGATTTCCTCGTCTTCCACGACAGCGCCCTCAGCTTCATCTAGCGCCGGGCCGGCTTCTGTGCTATAAGAGGGGTCTATGGCGAACCAGATCAACACCAGTGGCAACCCTTTCCTGCGCGCAGCCGACCAGCTGCGCAGCACCGGCAAGATCGACCGTGCAGAAATTCTAGTGGAAACCACGCCCGCCCGCTCGCCCCGGGCTCGCCTGAACTTCATTCCCGATGCAGAGATGCTGGGCGAAATGATCAACCGCGCCGTGGCGGCGCTCGGCAAAGGCCGCATCTTTGACCGCGGGGCCATGCTTAACCTGCTAGTCTGACCTGTTCTTCACTTGATTTTTGAAGCCGTTAAGGCGAGCATCCTTGCAACAGGAGCATGCGATGCTGAAAGAACTGAACTGGGAAGACCCCCTCGACCTTGAAGGCCAACTGACCGACGAAGAACGCATGGTGCGCGACGCGGCCCGCAGCTTCGCGCGCGAGCGGCTCTATCCCGGCATCATCGAAGCCAACCGCCACGAAACATTCGACCGCGCCATCCTCAGCGACATGGGCGCGCAAGGGCTGCTTGGCAGCACCATTCAGGGCTATGGCTGTGCGGGCGTCAGCCATGTGGCCTATGGGCTCGTTGCCAACGAAGTGGAATGGGTGGATTCGGGCTACCGCTCGGCATTGTCGGTGCAAAGCTCGCTGGTCATGCACCCCATTCACCAGTTCGCCAGCGAGGCGATGAAAGAAACATACCTGCCACGCCTCGCCACCGGCGAGCTGGTGGGCTGCTTCGGCCTGACCGAGCCGGACCATGGCTCCGACCCCGGCGGCATGCGAACCCGCGCCACCAAAGTGGAAGGCGGCTTCAAGCTCACCGGCTCCAAAACATGGATCACCAATGCGCCCATTGCCGACATCGCCATTGTGTGGGCCAAGGTCTATGGCCATGCCGACGTGGCCGACGGCACCATTCGTGGCTTCATCGTGGAGCGCGGCGATAAGGGCAACTTCACCACCCCGAAAATCGAAGGCAAGCTCTCGCTGCGTGCCTCCACCACCGGCATGATCATGCTGGACGATGTGTTCGTGCCCGCCGAGCGCGAACTGAACGTCAGCGGCCTGAAGGGCCCGTTCAGCTGCCTGAACAAAGCACGCTACGGCATTGCATGGGGCGTGCTGGGTGCGGCCAGCCACTGCATGGAGATCGCGCGCGATTACACCCTCAACCGCCAGCAGTTCGGCCGCCCGCTTGCGGCCAACCAGCTCATCCAGAAAAAACTGGCGGATATGATGGTCGAGATCAATCTCGGCCTGCATGCCGCCCTGCGCGTCGGCCGCCTGCTGGACGAGGACCAGTACGCGCCGGAGATGATCTCGCTCATCAAGCGCAACAGCTGCGGCAAGGCATTGGAGATCGCCCGCACCGCGCGCGACATGCTGGGCGGCAACGGCATTTCCGACGAATACCATGTTATGCGGCACATGCTGAACCTTGAAGCGGTGAACACCTACGAAGGCACGCATGATATCCACGCGCTGATCCTCGGCCGCGCCATTACGGGAATTGCCGCTTTCAGCGGCGGTGAATCGTGAGTAGTGAATCGTGAATAGCCACATGCTTCCACCACCATTCACCACCCACCACTCACCATTCACGAATTTCCTTCCCTTCGCCCACCAACTGGCTGATGCGGCCGCCGAGGCCATTCGCCCGTTCTTCGGTGCGCATGGGGCGGTGGAAACCAAGGGCGACGCCTCGCCCGTTACGCAGGCCGACAAAGCGGCCGAAGCCGCCATGCGCACGCTCATTGAAGCGCATCACCCCGAGCACGGCATCTACGGCGAAGAGTATGGGCAGACCGGCCTCAGTGCGCGCTACATCTGGGTCATCGACCCCATCGACGGTACGCGCAATTTCATTGCCGGCGGCACGCAATGGGGCACGTTGATTGCGCTCTGTGACGGTGGCGTACCGGTGCTTGGCATCCTCAACCAGCCCATCACCGGCGAGCGTTGGGTGGGCGTGGCGGGCCAGCCCAGCACGCTGAATGGCGCGGCCATTCGCACCCGCCCCTGCCCCGCGCTGGCGCAGGCAGTCGCCTCCAGCACGTTCTGCACCCCGCCGGACGATGCACGGTTCGACGCCGTGGCCAGCCAGTGTGCCGATTTCATCCGTGGCGGCGATTGCTACGCATTCGGCCTGCTGGCGCGCGGCGATCGCGACATCGTGGCCGACACGGGCCTGAAGCCGTACGATATTCTGGCGCTGGTGCCGATCATTGAAGGGGCTGGCGGGCGCATCCGCACCTGGGCGGGCCATTCCGTGACGCTGCAGGATTACGCGCAGGTGCTGGCCGTGGGCGACCCCACCCTTGCCGTGCCGCTCTAGCGCGCCGGGCTTTGCTTGTCCATCGAGCGCTCGACCGCCTCGACAAAGCTGCGCATGGCAATCCCTGTCACATGTTCACCCGACCCACTGAGCGCCTGCACATAGCCGCTCAGATAGGTTGTCTGCTGCTGGACACGATCGCAAATCGTACGCACAACGTCCGGCAACGCCCGCGCGACCATATCCCCGCGCATCGTGCGGCGCGCCTGAAGCAGCTCAGCGAGCGCATGGGCATTGGCGCGCACACTCTCCAAAAGCAGGAAATCCTCCGCTGTATTTACATCGCCGCCGAGCAGGTCCGATACCGCGTCGCGTTTTTCGTCAAGCAAATGGGGCGAATCGGGATAAAGCTTCTGCGTGGCCGCCACCAAGCTGCGCAGCGTTTCGGCATGAACGCCATGCTGCCGCAACACCCTATCCACGCTCACTTTGCGTGGGTGCAACGCGCCGATGAATAATATATCCGCGTTCTCATCAACCGTTTTGCCCAGTGCCTCGAACCGTTGCGGGTTTGCCATCGCTCAGCGCCCCTTCTGCGGCACGCAGCGCGCCATGGTCTGTTCGATGCGCGCCTCCACGTCGCGCATGATCGCGCGCGCACTGTGCTGCCCCACCCCATCAATGTCGTGCAGGCAATCCACCAGCGCCAGCTGCGCTTGCGGTAAGGTCACATCGCCCACCTGCATGGTGCCGAGCAGCGTGTTCATTTTGGCGAACACCAACATGTTCAGCCCGTGCAACAGGTTCACGTAATGCGCCGTGTCCTGCACCAGCTGGGCGTGCGGCGGCATGTGCGGCGCCAGCATGCTTTCGATGGGTGCCTCGTAGCCAAGCTGGTGCTTCGCCTCGACCGCCTGCTCGATGAGCGCCCCCATCGCCTGCGGCGGCATGCCCTGTTCCTGGCAACGCTGCATCACGCCAAGGCGCAGCCGGCGCACCGCAGGCAGCGATTCCAACTGCTCGAGCAAATAGGGCATATCGTCCAGCGCAGTTTCAATCACGCGGCGTTCCTGCGGGTCATAGATGGAATGGTTCATGCGCACCGCCCCTGGCCTTTGCCGAGATATTCATCGTTGAAGGCGCTGAAGGCCTGCGTGAAGCGCTGCTGCATCATGCGGATCTCCCAGTCACCGTATTTCATGTCCTTCAGCACGTCATGCAGGTCTTGCATGGTTTCTTTTACCGTAGGATCACCCGGCTCGGTCAGCATCAGCGTGTCCAGCCCATGGGCAAGGGTGGCAAGCCCCACGGCGCTGATAAATTTGATATGGGTGTACACCGCAAGCGCGTATTGCTCGTCGCCCTTGAAGAACGGCGCGAGGTAGCGCACGGCTTCGTCCTGCGTCGGCGGTTCGTCATGGAACACTTGCTGCGTTTCGCCCATGATATCCATCAGCCGCTCCGTGGTGACGCCATGGCTTGCGCAGCCTTCGAGGATACGATTGCTCAAATGGCCGTGCATGTCGCTGCGCAGCGCATTGGCGAATTGGAACACACGCGCCCCCGCGGCATTGAGATAGTCGATCTCAGCCTCGCCCAGCGGTTCTTCGCGCTCATCGATCGGGTAGAACACACCCTGCCTCCTACTTTTTGCTCGCCTTTTGGGGCTGTAGTTCTTATTGGAACGCTGCACGCTAGCGTGGTTCATGGCCAAATGTTATGAAGGTTTGATGAAAAAGACATTGCATATCATCGGCTCCGGCCTTGCCGGTTCGGAAGCGGCCTGGCAGGCCGCCGAGCGCGGCGTGGCCGTGGTCATCCACGAAATGCGCCCGGTGCGCCCCACCGAGGCGCACGCCACCGGCCACAGCGCCGAGCTGGTCTGTTCCAACTCCTTCCGCTCCGACGACCATGAGCGCAACGCCGTGGGCCTGCTGCACGAGGAAATGCGCCGCTGCGGCAGCCTCATCATGCGTTGCGCGGATGCGCACAAAGTGCCCGCGGGCGGCGCACTGGCCGTGGACCGCGACGGCTACGCCGCCGCCGTGACCGCCGCGCTGGAAGCCCACCCGAACATCAGCTTCGCGCGCGAGGAAGTGACCGAGCTGCCGCGCGAGGGCATGACCATCGTCGCCACCGGCCCCCTCACCTCGGCGGCGCTCAGCGCCTCCATCCTGCAGTTCACGGGCACGGAATACCTCGCCTTTTTCGATGCGATCGCCCCCATCGTGCACCGCGACTCCATCGACATGACCAAGGCGTGGTTCCAGTCGCGCTACGACAAGGGCAACGGCCACGACTACATCAACTGCCCCATGGACAAGGAGCAGTATTTCGCCTTCATCGACGCGCTGATCGCCGGCGAGAAGACCGATTTCAAGGAATGGGAAAAGAACACCCCTTATTTCGAAGGCTGCCTGCCCATCGAGGTGATGGCCGCGCGCGGTCGCGAAACCCTGCGTTTTGGCCCCATGAAGCCGGTGGGGTTGACCAACCCGCACATCCAGCCCACGCCGGAGAACCCCAAGGCCAACAAGGCCTACGCCATCGTGCAACTGCGGCAGGACAACAAACTGGGCACGCTTTGGAACATGGTGGGCTTTCAGACCAAACTGAAATACGGGGCGCAGGCCGATATTTTCCGCGCCATTCCGGGCCTCGAGCACGCCGAGTTCGCGCGCCTTGGCGGCATTCACCGCAACACGTTCATTCAATCGCCCAAGCTGCTGGATGGCACACTGCGCCTGAAATCGTCGCCGCATTTGCGCTTCGCCGGGCAGATCACCGGGGTGGAAGGCTATGTGGAATCCGCCGCGTGCGGCCTGCTGGCCGGGCGCTTCGCCGCGGAAGAACTCATGGGCCTTGCGCCAAGCACCCCGCCCCGCACCACCGCGCTGGGCAGCCTGCTGGCGCATGTGACGGGTGAGGCCAACGCCGAAACCTTCCAGCCGATGAACGTGAATTTCGGCCTGTTCCTGCCATTGACCGACCCGGTGAAAAAAGATTCGCGGCCCAACGCCTACACCGCGCGTGCCCTGAGCGATCTAAACGGCTGGATTGAAACAAAAATAGCCGCCTGATTACGCACCATTACGTTTTGGTCATATGCACATGTTTTTTGCATATCGTCATCAAACCGTCACGCATTCCCTCTATGGTGGATGCTGTAGAGGTTTATGCAACACGACAAAACAGAGAAGAAGATCGACCGCGATAACCGTTTCGGCAAGCCGCTGGAATGGTCGCTGGCGCTTGGCGCAGGCCTGACCTCGGGCGCGACCACCTTCGTGAACCTCGTGCGCACCAAATACCACGATGACTCGCTCGCCAAGAATGAGATCACCGGGCTGTATTCCAACAACAAGGCCGACCTGAAAGAGCTGACCACCAGCCGCATCCGCAAGGCGCGCGGCATGTTCCGCGAAGCGTTCCCCGGCGAACGCGCGTTCGAGGAGCCCGGCACCAAAGCCAAAGTGGAAGCCGTGGCCGCCGAAGCCACCGAGGCCGCCAAAGGCGGCAGCGAGAAGATCACCAGCGGCATCCGCAAATTCCTGGGTGCGTCGCGCGAGAAGCTGAACGACATTCTCGGCACGAATGCCTTCAAGGCCGACACGCGCGAATACATCAAAGGCACGCACGAGACCAAACGCGCCTTCGACCGTTTCCTCGATGACTACACCGAAACGCATCTGGGCATTGCCAGCCGTGGCATTAAGGGCCACACGCTCGGCAGCATCCAGCGCTTTGAAACGTTCGGCCCCTATTCCCAGCGCAACATCGCGTTCAAGACCCTGTTCGCCATTGGCGGCGGCACCGCCCTCACCCTCATGGCGTTCAACCAGCTCAATACGCGCGATAAGCTGAACGAGATCGACAAGACCACCGGCAATAATGGCCGCCGTTTGGATGCATTGCTGACCGCGCAGGAAGCAGCCGATGGCCGCGTCATTGAAGTGCAGGGCTTGCTTCAGGAAAAGAAAGCGCACGGCGAAAAATCCAAGGCCGTGCTGGCCGAGCGTGAACACCACGCCACGGCCGAACAGGCGCGCTAGCGCACCGCGAACAAATCTTCGATATCCAGCTGCTTCGGCTCTTCGGCCTTTTTGGGCTTCGGCTTCACTGCCGCCGGCTTTTCCGTTTCCTTCACGATACGGATCGGCGCACCGGCAAGGCGATCCACAAAGCTGGTCGCTTCTTCAAGCAGCGTTTCGCGGTTCACGCCTTGCGGGTTCAGCATGTAGTTCAGCCACAGCCCGCGAATGAGCGCGTGCAATTGCGTGGCGGCGTGGCGCGCCTCTTCCAGCGAGCTGGAGAGCGCATGCGCCAGCGCTTCGGTCAGCGCGGTCTCGATCTTCGCATCCGCCGCTTCCAGCTGCGCGCGGTAGGCGCTTTGCGTGGCGGCGTGGCCCCAGAAGGCCGACATCACGTTCAGGCGGCGTGCGCTGCACAGCTTCTTGTCGAAATGCACCTTCAGCACGGCGTTCAGGCGGCTGCGCCCTGCATCGCCGGATTTGGCGAGCGCCTCGCCCCACTCGGCCTCGTATTCATCGATCAGCGTTTTCAGCGTTTCACGCAGCATCATTTCCTTGCTGGTGAAATAGAAATTGATGATGCCGCGGCTCATGCCCGCGCCCTTGGAAATATGGGTGATGGTGGTTTCCATCAGCCCCCGTTTGGCGATGGATTCGAGCGCCGCTGCGATAAGCTGCGCTTTGCGTTTATCTTTGACATTTGCACGCGACATTGCCGACACTCCGCCTCTGATTGGACGTATATTCAGCATTACGCGTAGCGGCAAAGCCCGCTGAATGCAAGTGCAATAAGCCGCCGCTTGCGCAGATGCAGCGCGGCTAACGCACGGAGATTATTGAATAGCGGCGATGCCCAGTTCGTCGGGCGTGAAGCGCTGCGTGCTGTTGCAGAACTGGCAATGCACGCTGGCTACGCCGTCCACGAACATGTCGGCACGGTCGGTGGCGGGCATGCTCATCAGCAACTGGTGGATGCGCTCGCGCGAGCAACGGCAGCCCACGCTGACCGGCAGCGGGTCATGCGCCCACACCCCTTCTTCGTGGTACAGGCGATACAGCAATTGCGGCGGCTCCAGCAATGGGTCCAGCAATTCCTCGTCCTTCACGGTCGCGGCAATGGCGCTTGAATAGCGCCAGGCTTCATCGTCCTGCTCGGCGCCCTGTTCGCCCGGCAGGCGCTCCACCATCAGGCCGGCGGCCTGCCAGCTACCGGTGGCCGATTGCTTCGCCACGGCCAGCTTGAACAGCACATCCACCTGCTGCGAATGGGTGAAGTAATGCACAAGCGCGTCGGCCACGTCGTCGCCCTCCAGCGCCACCACACCCTGATAGCGCTGCATGTTCGCGCCGGGGTCCAGCGTGATGGCGAAATACGCATCATCGCCGAACAGCTGTCGCGGCGTGGCGTGCGCACCCAACGCGCGAATGGCTTCGGCCGATTCGGCAGACACTTCGGCAAAACCGCGCAGCTGGCCGCCATAGACCGCATCCACCACTAGCAGGGGCACAAGGCCCGTGCCGCGGATCTGCAGGGTGAAGATACCTTCCTGCTTCAGGTTACTGCCCAACATAGCCGCAACAACCAGCAGCTCGCCCAGCACCTGCGTGACGGCGGGCGGGTAATCATACTGCGTGAGAATGCGCGTGGCGACGGCGCCAAGGCGCACCACGCGGCCGCGCACATCGGCACCGTCGAGGGTGAAGGGAGTAATCGAATCGGTAATGGTTGGCTCGCTCATGCGGGCCGAACTAGCGCAGCCGCGCGGCAAATGCCAGCATTAATGCACGGCGTTGCGAACAGCGCTCAGGAAACCATGGTCGAAGCATAGAGAATGCTGACCACCAGCAATGCCCCTACCGCCAGGCTGGTCGCACGCGCATCGTCGCGCTTCATGTCCTGCACTAGCTTCGAAAAAATGGGAAACTTCATAACTACCTGCCTGATGTTATGGGGTCACCGGGATATTGTTTTTGTTCTTGGTTTTGCTTTTGTTGCCCCATCGCATAACAGAAAAATCCGCCCCGGTAAAGCACACTCGCCATATAAGCCATTGCAAATAGCTGATAATACTAATGCGTCAGGCCGAAGCGAATCACGCCAAGCACCACCCGCAGGCGCGAACGCTCGTTCAGCTTTATGGTGGATAAAACCTGCAATGCCGCATGCTCACGCGTGCCCAGCAGCATGGCCCAGCCAGCATTCAGCAAGGGCTCGGCATCGTGCCGTGCGGCCTGCGCATCGTTCGACTCGATCGATTGCTGCCCCACCGTGATGAGCGCATCGAGCACTTGCGCATGCAGCGCGGGCGCCTGCACCATCAGCGGCGCAAGCGCCTGCAGCATGGGGTGTGCGCGGGCGGGCTTGCCCGCCACCATTTCCTGCAGCGCCTCGCGCCACCATGCAAAACGCATGAACCCGGCAAGCGGCTCCTTCACATGCTGGGGGATATGCAGCATTTCGGTGGCGAACGCGGTGAGCGCGTACAGCCCGGCGCGCTGCTCGGGCGCGGCCAGCTGGATCGCCAGGAAACGCCGGTAGTCGCGCTGGCGCACCATGGCGGGTAAATTCAGCGCATCGGCAGCGGCGCGGGCGGGCTCTTTGCTTGTCATGGCACTGGCTATCGCACAGAGTGGCGGCGCATGGCAACGGTTCATATCATTGGCGCGGGGATCAGCGGGCTGGCGGCAGCCACCCAACTGGCCGACGCGCACGTGCCCGTGAAACTTTACGAAGCCAGCACAAGTGCCGGCGGGCGCGTGCGCAGCAGCGCCGGGCAGGATCACGGACTACACCTGTTCAGCGGTGCGGCGCGCGAATTCCGCACGTTCCTGAAACGCATCGACGCGCAGCAGCATTTCACTGCCCTGCCCCCGCGCCTGCGCATTCACGATGCGCGCAGCGGCGAGGATATCTTCATTAACCTGCGCGCCCCGCGCATGGCCGCCCCGCTGGTGGACCATGTGCAACTGCTGGGGCATTTGCTGCAGCCCTCGGGCCTGCGTGCCGAAGAACTTCTATCGCCCGACAGCCCGCTGCAGGATGCACTGCTGGCCCCCGCCAGCCGGCTGGTGCTGAACCAGCCCGCGCATGCAGCCAGCGCGCGGCAATTCCAGCGCGTGGTGCGGCGGCTGTTGCGCCGTGGCGCGCTGCAGTTCTACAGCGCCAATGCGCCACTCCAGCAGGCCGTGATCGCCCCGGCATTGGCGCGGCTGGAATATCTTGGCGGCTCGGTCTATTTCGGGCAGGCGCTGAAAGGCTTCGACAGCACGGCCGACGGCGTGAGCCAGCTGCATTTCGCGCGCAAGAAATTTCCCCTCAGCCCCGGCGATGTGCTGATCCTCGCCACCCCCGCCCCGGTCACGCAAAATATCCTGAAGCAGGTGCATGTTCCGGCGCAGCAGCACAGCGCCATCACCCTGCATTACACGGTGGAACACCGCGAGCCCGTTGGCCAGCACATCGTGCTCACCAATGGCGTGGCCGACCTGTTGCGCTACGACGCAGGCGGCATCAGCGCCAGCATCCGCGTGGCGGAGCATTGCTGGGCGCGCGACGAAGAAACGCTGGCGCGCAGCCTGTGGCAGCAACTGCAGGCGCTGCACCCCTATTTAAAAACCACCAGCATGCCGGGCTACAGCAGCTGGCGCGAGAAGCGCGCAGGCCACGTGCCGCAGGACGAAGCCCTCCCCCCGTTCGAGTTGCCGCCGCGCGTGCTGCTGGCAGGCGACTGGCTGGATGCCACCCGCCCCGCCACCATGGAAGCGGCCGCCCTGCACGGCCACCGCGCGGCCGATGCCGCGCTGGCATTGCTCGGCAAAAATCCTTTGCCTTCCCAACATGATTTTTATTTGAATTCCGCCACAACGCGC
>QFOX01000108.1 GCA_003241645.1 Azospirillum brasilense
TCGCCACCGTCATTCCCGTCCGCGCCATAGGCAGGTGCCGCCAAAGCGCCACCCACACCAACGACATAGGCAATGTTCTCTCCCGGCGTGCAGCTACGTTTGTGCTTGAACCAGCCGCCCGATCCACCACCACCGGAACCGCCATCCACGGTATCATTCAGGCCATAACCACCCGATGCGCCTGCGCCCCATGCCTCATATTCAATCTCGGTAACATTCGCAGGGACGGTGAAATTGCCACTGCCGGAATAATAGACCTGCTCGCCGCTGGGCGGGCCGCTGGTACCGGAGACGGATGCAAAGAACCCAGCCATTACTCCGCTCCGATCACGACCCAATCGTCCGTTGCCCGCTGGCGTAAGTGCGCAGCTTTCCACTGTGCGCTAATCCTGAGCGTGGCGCTGCCATTGTTCAGGGAAACACCGGAGCCGGGGTCAATATCTACGTCACCTGCGCCTGTCTTGATGATCCAGCACTCAAATTGCCCCGCGAGGTTGGTGCTGCTGTTTGGATCAATGGTCAGGGTGCGCAGCGAGCCGGAATTCACATAGATGTATTTGCACTCGTAGGTGGCATCGATCACATCGTCCGCCGTGACCGTAAGATCACCATAACGGATGCGCTTATTGCTCATCGTCTGCACGGCGCTAATGCCGACCAACTGCTCACTCACATTGGCGGCATCGTAGGTCGCAGCATCCATGTCGCCACCACCGCCACCACCACCACCTGAGCCGGAAAGCGCCACCACGTTTGTACCATTGCAGCGTAGGAACACGCGGTTGCCGTTCGGCACGGTCACGCCGGAGCCTGCGGCGGTCTTTACCACAAGGCTCTGCGCGGTCAGGTTCTCAAACCACCAGATGCGGCTCTCGGTTGGCACAATGATATTGCGGGTGGCGGTGAGCACCGGCCCGGTATCAGTGATGGTGATGATGGGATAGCGATGCTGGCCGCTGGTCAGCGTATAATCGGCGTCGCTTCCCATATTATGCACCAGCGGCGCATGCTTGGCGTAGGCTTTGTGGCTGCCGGTATCGACATCGAGGCTGACCGCATCGACTTTCTGTGAGAGGAAACCCGCAGTGCTGTCAGTGGCATCGGCCATCACCTTGCCGAGATTGGCATCGATGGTGTCGGTGTTTTCCTTGACCTTATCGCCCGTGGTTTGATCGACCGTGCCTGTGTCGATTTTCCAGAGGCCAAAGCGCGTGGTTTGACTAAAGGCCATACCCCAATCCTTCTAAATGCTCGATGAAGTCTGAAATGCGCCGCAGCGCCGTTGTGCTGCCCTGCAGGGCTTCTTCTGCTGCCGGGATGCCCAGCTCCATGGTGCGCAGCTTGCCGCGCTCGGTGTCGCTTTCCTGTAAATCCGGTAGATAGATCACGTCGAAGCGCGCCAGCAGCGCGCGCGCACGTTCTTTCAACACGCCATTCACGCGCAGGCCGCCCGCAGCCTCCGCCCAGGCAATAAAGAATGCAGGCGTGCCGTAGCACACCACTTTCGCATGGGTATGGAGCAGCGCTTCCTGCTGCTCCAGCATGGCGGCGAGCTTGGCCTCACATTCCCCGCTGGCAGAAGCCAAACGGCGACGATGAAGCTGGAAATAGCCATAGTCGGTTACATCAATGATGTGCTCTGGCATCGCTTGCGGCAATAACCGGAGGATGGCATCCGCGCGCGGCGAGCACCATTGATAGAGCAGTATCTTTTTCATGATTTACCCCAGCGCCCAAGGTGCAATGCCGAATTGCCCGCGCGTCCAGCCGGGATAGTCCGTCTCATCGGAGCGGCCGGTTACATATTGGCCGACGATGGGCGCGGTCGATTCATTGTTGGCGCCGTTGAAGAAGCTGGTGACACGCACGGTGAGCATCCCCCAGCGCATCGGCCAGTTAAAAGTGAACGGTGAATTGCCAGTGGTGCCGACCTCAATCCAGTCCTCGCCATTATGGGTGTATTCGATGCGGGCGTAATCGAACCGTTCGGGCGGTTTGACGAAGCTGATGGTGGCGTTGGTGTTGAGGCCACCGCTGGCCGGATAGTCCAGTGCGCTCACCTGCAAATTCACGACCGGCGCAGGGCCAGCTTGCGACCCCGGCCAGCCATTGATGTTCTCAAATTCGGGAATCTGATAATACCACGGTGAGAATGGCCGTTGCTCGTACACCTCCGCTTTGTATTGATTGCAGAACACCGTATAGACGTGCGGCTCGGTTTCCTCGATCTGCATCACACGCCACTCATTGGCATTCACGATGCTGTTGCGCGTGTCCGCAAAAGCGATGACGGAGCCGATCTCCAGCACGCGCCCGACCTCCAGTCCCGTCTGGAACTCGCACCAGTACGGACACATCTGCACCTGCTTGAGCATCAGGTCGCAGAGGTGGAAGGCTTGGGTTTGGCTGGTCACGCCTGTCAGATCGACGGTCTGAGTGTTCAGCCCCAGCTTACCGATGCTGTCGATGTCCTCCGCGATGACGCGCTCGATGGCATGGCCATAGAACGGCTCAACATACTGGCCTTCGATGCGGTTCGGGCGGCGCGCGCTCTGAATCCCCATGCGCAGGCTGCCGGGAACCATCTCCGTATCATGCACCCGGTAGCTGACAGGTTCGGGCTTTTCCGGCTTCATGCGAATGATGCCGTTTTGGATAGTCAGGATGATCCGACCTGCCGCCGTGAATTCCTTGAGCGCCTGGTCGGCGTTATAAAATGTGCCGTAGCCACGGTTGAAGCTGAGTCCGTTCTCCTCGCACCAGTAGGTGGTATCGAGCACCGAGTTGAAATCCACGCGGCTGGTCGGGATACCCAAGCCTTTCACCGGGTCGGTCAGGTACGCATAGAGGCCATCAGCAGGATTCCCGTCATTGCCCGACACCACGTTTGTTCGCAGGCGGGCATTGATGACGGGGTTATCCGAGGTAATGGCATCATCACGCACCAGATGCACATGCGCGAAGGCGGCATTGATCTGCTCGATCTCGTTATAGGTCGCATCGACAATATCGAACTTGTAAAAGCCGATCTGCCCGCCATCCGTGCCATTGGTGATACCGCTGCAAATC
>QFOX01000026.1 GCA_003241645.1 Azospirillum brasilense
GTGCCGCCCACGCATTATACCGACCCCGACTTCTAGCGCCTTGAAGTCGCATCCATCTTTCCTATTTATGCATGCATCGCGAGAATCGGTGTAACAAAGGAGATTCCCCATGGCCCAGGTGACCATCTACACGACCAAAGTCTGCCCCTATTGCGTGCGCGCGAAACAGCTGCTTGAGCGCAAGGGCGTGGAATATGCCGAGATCAGCGCCGAGGATGAAGCCGTGCGCGAAGCCATGATCGTGAAGGCCGGTGGCCGCCGCAGCGTGCCGCAGATCTTCATCAACGAAAAACATGTGGGCGGCTGCGACGATCTCTACGCGCTCGACAAAGAAGGCAAGCTGGATAGCATGCTGAACGCGGCGGCCTAGCCACAGGGCTGTGGCGCAAAGGCCGCACCCGCTACCCAGAACTTATCCACAGGCATGCTGAACGCATGAATTGGCTCGTGCATCGCGGCTTAGCCGATAACACTTCATGGAAATAACCATGAAGGTGGACACTGATGTGGTGGCTTTTCGTTCGTGACTTTTACCGTGCCGGCGAGCAAGCCGCACCCGTTGTTGAAGCGGAAGCGATGGCCCCGCCGCCGCGTGCAGCTAGGCCTGCAAAAAAATCGAAAGCTGCGGTAAGCCCCCGCATGCAGGTGCGCTCCGCACCGGTGGATGCCGCCCCTGCCCCCGTCTTCCAGAACGCTGAGCCCACTGCCCCCAGCATCACCTCTTACCTGCAGCGCCTGAGCGTGGACGGCGAACACGCCTTCGGCCTGTGGGACGAAGCGTGCGGCTTCTCGGTATTCTCCGCGAATTTTGAACGCATCTGCGGCCTTTCCAGCGCCGACTGCGCCGGGCATGACTGGATCCACTCCATTCACCATACCCAGCAATATGCGGTGAACGAGGCGCTGCTCAACGCCGCGCATGAAGGCCGCAACGGCCAGTGCCTTGTGCAGGCCCGCCCCTTCGAGGATGCGGAATGGAACTGGCTGCTGCTCGACATTAAAGCGCCCACGGTGCAGCAGCATGCCGTCATGGTGCTGATGCGCAACGTGAGCGACGAACGCGCGCTGGACGAAGCCCTGAAACAGACCGAGACCGCCCTGAACATGGCCGAACGTGGCCGCTCGGCGTTCCTCTCGAGCATGAGCCACGAACTGCGCACGCCGCTGAATGCCATTATGGGCTTCTCGGAAATGATGAAATCCGGCGTGTTCGGCGAGCTGAACAACAGCACCTACCAGCAATACGCCGAGCATATCCACGATTCGGGCAAACTGCTGCTGGGCAAGGTGAACGACCTGCTCGATATCGCCAGCATGGACGCCAAGGGCGTGGTGCTGAGCGAGGAGCCCTGCAACGTGCGCAGCCTGCTTTCCGAGGTGGTGGAGATCCACAGCCACGCAGCCTTTACCCGCCAGCAAACGCTGAAGCTGGATTGCACGCAGGCCATCGAGATCGAGGCCGACCGCGCTAAGCTCATTTGCGCCATTTCGCATTTCATCAGCAATGCACTGCGCCACTCGCCCGACGGCGCCGAGATCACGCTCTGCGCCCGGCTGGTGCCCATGGAAGGCCTCATCATCAGCGTGCGCGACCATGGCGAAGGGATTCCGCAGGCGCAATTGCAGACCATTCGCGATGCGCTGCAGGCTGAATCCGCCAGCTACACCCAGATCGAGCCGGGCGGCATTGGCCTTGGGCTGTCGCTGGCGCGCGAGCTGGCCGTCAGCCATGGTGGGCGCATCATGGTGGATTCCATGCGCCACCGCGGCACGGTGGTTGCCCTCACCCTGCCGGAATCGCGCGTGCGTTCGGGCATGCCCAAGCGCAAACGCCTCAACTAGGGCTGGCGTTCACCCGCGCCCACGCCTATATTCAGCGCATGAGCACGCTTGCCGATCGCATTGTTGACGCTGCCCTGCCGAACGTTCCGTTCGATGGCTGGAGTGTGGGCACGCTTGAAAAAGCCGCCCAAAGCATCGGCGCCACAGCGTTCGATGTGAAGCGCACCTTCCCCCGCGGCGTGGTGGATGCGGTGAACCATTTCGTCATCCGCGCCAACGACCAGATGATCGCAGGCCTGCCCGAGCATTTTGCCACCCTGAAGATCCGCGAGAAGATCACCACCGCCGTGATGGTGCGACTGCGCCAGCAATTGCCCCACCGCGAAGCCGTGCGCCGCGCGCTTGCGGTCTATGCCATGCCGTGGAACGCGGCCGATGGGCTGCAACGCAGCTACGACACGGTGGACGTGATCTGGCGCGCCGCCGGCGACACGAGTTTGGATTATAACTTCTACACGAAGCGCCTGACACTGGCGAAGGTCTATGCCGCGACGCTGATGGTGTGGTTGAACGATGACTCGGCCGAGCTTGCCGATACCGAGGCGTTCCTGCGCCGCCGCATCGACGATGTGATGCAGTTCGAGAAATTCAAAGCCAAGGCCAAGCAAGCCGTCGGCTCGCTGGACCAGTGGATGCCGAAATTCAAGGCTTAACGCCATTGCGAGTGGTAGCGAAGCAATCCAGAACATCGCTGGATTGCCGCGTCGCCTGCGGCTCCTCGCAATGACGATCAGTGGGCGAATACGCCAAGCACAGGCCGCGGCATCAGCCACGCCGGCCGAATATCCGGTGCATACAGCACCATCGCCGCATCGGTGTTGATGGCGTAATACAGCACCGAGCCGGAGATCATGGACACGCGACGATAACGCTGGATGCGCAACCCCGCGATCTTCTGCTGCAGCATGTCCATCAGCACATGCTCGTTCAGGGCCGTGTCGCCGTCCTCCTCCAGCACCAGGTCGCAGCAATCCATTTCCGGCACGCTGGCGTAGTAATTCTCGATCTTGTAGTTCTTGCGCAGCACGCGCATGGCGGCAAGCTCGGCCACGCGGCGTTCCGGCTCGTGGCCGCTGTAGCGCGACAGGTCGTGGATGGGGCGGTAGTTCAACCGCTTTTTCAGCCAGACCTGATAATCGGCGGTGGTGACCTTGGTCATTTCTGCGCCATGCACCCCCTCGCCGGTGATAATGGTGAAATCCGGTCCGTGGCCCTGCCGGTGCTTGCGAAAATCGACCGGCAGTTCCATCAGCCCGTGATGTTTCAGGATCATGAAATACTGGATGAGGCAGCCGATCTCGATCTTGTCCTGTTCGGAAACGGGCGTATGGATCAGTTCGGCAAAACACGCATCAAGCGCGTCATCATCATACACGGTGCGGGTAAAAAGTGGCGGCTGGCAACGTCTCATAAGCCCTCGTGACTGGGTGATGAAACTTGGCCGAGAACAAGCCGCCCGTTCGGGCGCGTGTTAGCATAGCTATAGCAAAAAAAGGCTCGTCATTCCAGCGAAAGCTGGAATCCAGCTTGTTGCGTGCTTCGCACAGTGCCCATGGATTCCGTATCGGCGTGCGCACGCGCACTGGTACGGAATGACGCAACACACGGGCGGCAGCGCTACAAGCCTGCGGAAATGCCGTGGCGAGTGCTAGGAATGCCCGCGCGCAGGGAGGGAGCGTACATGACAGTACGTGACCGACCGAGCACGGCCATGACACCGCAATCGACCGGCAGAACGCAGGCTAGATATGCAGCGCGCGGCCGTACGCGTCGAGCACACTCTCATGCATCATCTCGCTCAGCGTCGGGTGCGGGAACACGGTGGCCATGAAATCCGCTTCGGTGAGTTCGGCCTGTTTACCGATCACGAAGCCCTGCACCAGCTCGGTCACTTCCGCGCCCACAAGGTGCGCGCCCAGCAGCTCGCCGGTCTTGGCATCGAACACGGTCTTCACGAGGCCTTCCGGCTCGCCCAGCGCCACGGCCTTGCCGTTGCCCATGAACGGGAAGCGGCCCACTTTCAGCTCGTAGCCCTTCTCTTTCGCGGCTTTCTCGGTCAGGCCCACGCTGGCCACCTGCGGGTTGCAATAGGTGCAGCCCGGAATGTTCTCGCGCTTCATGGCGTGCGGGTGGCCACCGGCAATGTGCTCGGCGGCGATCACGCCTTCGTGGCTTGCCTTGTGCGCCAGCCACGGGGCACCCGTGATGTCGCCAATGGCATACACGCCGGGCTCGGCCGTCTGGCAGTTGGAATCCACCATGATGCGGCCATGCTCCACCTTCACCTTGGTGCCTTCCAGCCCAAGGCCTTCGATGTTGGCAACGATGCCCACGGCCGAGATCACGCGTTCCACGGTGAGCTCCTGCGTTTTGCCATCTTTCTCGATGGTAGCGGTTACGCTGTTCTTATCTTTCTTCAGGGCTTTCACCACCGCACCGGTGATGATCTTCATGCCCTGCTTCTCGAACTGCTTCTGTGCGAACTTGCTGATCTCCTCGTCTTCCACGGGCATGACGCGGTCTTGCAGTTCCACCACGGTCACCTCCACGCCGAGCGTGTTGTAGAAGCTCGCGAACTCGATGCCAATGGCGCCCGAGCCCATGACCAGCAGCGATTTGGGCATTGCATCCGGCACCATGGCTTCGCGGTAGCTCCAGACCAGCTTGCCGTCGCTCTCCAGCCCCGGCAGGTTGCGCGCGCGCGCACCGGTCGCGAGGATGATGGCTTTGCCCTCAAGCTCGGCCACTTTCTTTTTGTCCTTGTCGTTCACCACGACCTTGCCGCGGCCCGCCAGCGCGCCGGTGCCTTCGAACACGGTCACCTTGTGCTTCTTCATGAGGAAGCCGATGCCTTTTTTCATCTGGTCGGATACGCCGCGCGAACGCTCCACGATCTTCGACAGGTCGAACTTCGCGTCTTTCACGGTGATGCCATAGCTCTCGGCATGCTTGATGTTGTTGAAGATCTCCGCCGAGCGCAGCAGCGCCTTGGTGGGAATGCAACCCCAGTTGAGGCAGATGCCGCCGAGATGCTCGCGCTCCACCAGCGCGACTTTCTTGCCCAGTTGGCTGGCGCGGATCGCCGCCACGTAACCACCCGGACCACCACCGATCACCACTACATCGAATTGTTCGCTCATGTTCTTCTCCTTTTTAGTTGTCATCCCTGCGAACGCAGGGATCTCCTTGAAGGGGATTCCCGCCTTCGCGGGAATGACAAAGTTAGTCTAAAACTGGTCGGGATCGACCGGTTTTTTTGGTTTCTGAATCTCGGGTGCCGCGGGCGCAGGAGCTGCTGCCGGCGCAGGCTGAATGGGCGCTTCTTGTAGCATCGCTTCCAGCGAAGGCAACTTCTCTGGCTTGGGTGCGGGCGCATCCACCGTTTTTTCTTCGTCCTCGGGCAGCTTCAGCTCACGGCCGAACGCCAGCGTTGGCGCTTCCGGCGCATCAAAGCGTTTGCCCATTTTCACCGCCAGCTTGCGCATGGCGATCTCGCCCGCGTCGCTGGTCTTGCGCACCATCAGCGGTAGGCCGCAATTCTGGCAGTGTTTCTTCGCGTCGTAGAGCGGCTTGAACAACCACATCAGCAGGTAGATGGGCAGCGACACGAACAATGCCAGCGGCTTGATGATGAGCCCCAGCCCCGGAAAGATGAGGTTCGCCACCCGCGCAATGGCCTTGCTGGTGTCGTCGCCCTCGGGCGTTTTATCGCTCGGCGGCTTAACGGGTTTGCCCTCGTAGTAGCAATGCGTACAGATGTGGCTGTCGCTTGCCATACGCGCCTTACGCGAACATCAGGATCGGCTGTTCAATGTAACGCTTCAGGATCTGAAGCATCTCGGCGCCCAGCGCCCCATCCACCGCGCGGTGATCCACCGATAGGGTCAGGTTCATCACGTTGATGGCTTTCGGCGCACCGTCGCGCATCACCAGCTTCTCAGCGCCCGCGCCCACGGCCAGAATGCAGGCCTGCGGCGGGTTGATGATGGCCTGGAAGGTGCTCACGCCATACATGCCTAGGTTGGAAATGCTGAAACCGCCGCCCTGGAATTCTTCGGGCTTCAGCTTGTTCTCGCGCGCACGCTTGGCGAGGTCTTTCATCTCGGTGGAAATCTGCGGCAGCGATTTCTGGTCGGCGTTGCGCACGATCGGGGTGATGAGCCCACCATCCGTCGCCACGGCCACGGAAATATCCACGTTGTTGTACTGGATGATGGCGTCGTCGTACCAGCTCACGTTGCAGCTGGGCTTGTCGCGCAGGGCAAGCGCGGTCGCCTTGATGACCAGATCATTCACCGAGAGCTTGTAGGCAGGTGGGTTGCCCTTGCCGGCTTTCGCTTCGGCGGCGGCGTTCAGCTGCGCGCGCGCAGCGAGCATCGCGTCCAGCTCCACTTCCACGGTGAGGTAGAAATGCGGCACCTGTTGCTTCGATTCCAGCAGGCGGCGCGCGATCACCTTGCGCATGGAGTTATTGGGCACCTGCACGAATTCCACCGGATTGCGGCGCACCACGCCTGAGCTGCCACCGCCGGTGAAGTTCTCCACGTCGGCACGCAGGATGCGCCCACCCGGGCCCGTGCCCAGCACGTCGCTCAGGTTAATGCCTTTGGTGGCAGCGATCTTTTTGGCCAGCGGCGATGCTTTGACGCGGTCGCCCTTCTGCGCCACACCGGGGGCCGAAGCCACGGGGGCTGCCGGGGCTTTGCTGGCGACCGGGGCCACGCTGGGTGCCGCCGCAGGCGCGGCAGCAGCCGGTGCGGCCGCCTTATCATCGCCCTTTGCTTCGGCTTTCGCTTCCGCCTTCGGGGCCTCTTTCGGCTTCCAGCTATCCAGCGCTTTTTTGTCTTCGCCATCTTCCAGCAGCAGTGCGATCACGGCGTTCACTTTTACACCTTCGGTGCCCGCCTGCACGATGATGCGGCCCAGCGTGCCCTCATCCACCGCTTCCACTTCCATGGTCGCTTTGTCGGTCTCGATCTCGGCGATCACGTCGCCCGCTTTGATCGTGTCGCCTTCTTTTTTGGTCCATTTGGCGAGGTTGCCTTCCGTCATGGTCGGCGACAGGGCGGGCATGGTAATTTCGATGGGCATCTTTTTTTCCTTCTTCTTTTTGTCATCCCTGCGAACGCAGGGATCTCCTAAAAGTGGATTCCTGCTTCCGCAGGAATGACAAGTTTATTGCAGTTCGTAGGTCACAGTCACGTTCGACTGCACATTCTGTTCACCGGCGGGGGGCGCGGCATCCATCGCCGCTTCGGCCTTCATCATCATGGCGCGCGGCGCGGCCGCCACCATCACGGGTTGGAATTGCGGCGTGCCGTTCTCGTTAATCGAATAGACCTTGCCAAGCCCCGCACCGGCCGCATCGGCCATGCGCTCGGCTTTCGCCTTGGCGTTGGCAATGGCCGCCACGAGCATTTCATCGCGCAGCTGATCGGGCTTGCTGAGGGTGTAATAGGTGCTGATGAGATTGCCCCATTCGGTGTTGGCGCCCTGCTCGAACCCGGCGCTGCTGATCTGGTCCATCAGCGTGCTGAGCTTGGTGGTGTCGCCCACGGTCACGTCCAACTGGGTTTGCACGCGGTAGCCTTCGAACACGCGCTGGCTTTGGCCGTTGCCGTCGTTGCGGTAGGTGTAGATGGGCTGGATGTTGGCCGACTGCGTGGAAACTTTCCGCTCGTCGATGCCGTTCTTCTTCACGATCGCCATCAGCTTCGCCAGCTTCTGCTGGTGCGCCGCGCGGGCTTTCGTCATGTCCTTATCCTGCGCGTTCAGGTTCACGGTGATGTGCGCCTCATCCGGCACCACTTTGCGCTCGGCCATGCCGCTGACGGTGATGGAGCGAATGGCACGCATTTCCTGTGCCATGGCCGTGGTCGAAAGCAGGCTGATGGCAAGCGATGCGAGGATCAGTTTCTTCATGGCAGGCACTCCTTCGTGAAAAAGGTTAGGCAGCTTTGGTTTTTGGGGCGCACACATCGCGCGCGGCCGCCACGATGTCATCCACCGTCGGCAATGCCAGCTTCTCGAGGTTGGCGGCGTATGGCATGGGCACGTCCTTCCCGGTCACGCGCACCACGGGTGCATCCAGCTCGTCGAACAGCTCTTCCATGGCGATCGCCGCGATCTCGGAGCCGATACCGGCCACCGGCCAGCCCTCTTCCACCGAGATCAGGCGGTGGGTCTTGCGCACCGAATCAATGATGGCTTGCTTGTCCATCGGGCGGATGGTGCGCAGGTCGATGACTTCCGCATCGATGCCTTCGGCTTTGAGTTTCTCGGCCGCATCCAGCGCATGCTTCACGCAGATGCTGAAGGTGACGATGGTCACGTCCTTGCCCGGGCGGCGCACCAGCGCCTTGCCGATGGGCACGATATGGTCGTCGCCCTCGGGCACCTCGAAGCTCCAGCCATAGGTCACTTCGTTCTCGAGGAAAATGACCGGGTTCGGATCACGGATGGCGGCTTTCAGCAGGCCCTTCGCGTCGGCCGCGCAATAGGGCGCGACCACTTTCAGGCCGGGGCAATGCGCGTACCAGCTTGCGTAGCACTGGCTGTGCTGGGCCGCCACGCGGCTTGCTGCACCGTTCGGCCCGCGGAACACGATGGGCGATTTCACCTGACCACCGGACATGTAGAGCGTTTTCGCCGCCGAGTTGATGATCTGGTCGATCGCCTGCATGGCGAAGTTCCAGGTCATGAATTCCACCACCGGCTTCAGGCCCATGAAGGCCGCCCCCACCGCAAGCCCGGCAAAGCCATGCTCGGTAATGGGCGTATCGATCACGCGCTTGGCCCCGAATTCCTGCAGCAGGTTCTGGGTGACCTTGTAGGCGCCTTGATATTCGGCCACTTCTTCGCCCATCACGAACACTTCGGGATCGCGGCGCATTTCCTCGGCCATGGCGTCGCGCAGGGCTTCACGTACGGTTTGTTGTGCCATTGGTTCTCTCCTACTGGCTCAGAATGTCGGTCCAGAGCTCGGTCGTATCCGGCTCGGGGGATTCTTTGGCGAACTCTTCCGCCTCTTTCACGATCTGCTTCACGTCGTCCTCGATCTTCTTGAACGCCGCTTCGGAGCCGACATTGCTGGCTTCGAGATGCTTGCGGAACGTGGTGATGGGGTCGCGGTTCTCTTTGTAATCCTCGACCTCTTCCTTGGTGCGGTATTTCGCGGGGTCGGACATGGAATGGCCGCGGTAGCGGTAGGTCTTGATCTCCATGAGGTACGGGCCCTTGCCGCTGCGCACATGCTCGATGACTTTGGTGGCCGCGTCGTACACTTCCAGCACGTTCATGCCGTTGACCTGCACGCCCGGAATGCCGAACGGCTCGCCACGCTTATACATATCGGGGCTGGCGGCATGGCGCTTGGTGCTGGTGCCCATGGCGTATTCGTTGTTCTCGATGATGAAGATCACCGGCAGCTGCCACAGCGCCGCCATGTTGAAGGCTTCATACACCTGGCCCTGGTTGGCCGCGCCATCACCGAAATAAGTCATGGTGACCTTGCCGGTGTTGCGGTATTTCTGCGCGAAGGCCATGCCCGCGCCCAGCGGCACGTTCGCCCCCACGATGCCATGGCCGCCGAAGAACTGCTTCTCCACCGAGAACATGTGCATGGAGCCGCCCTTGCCCTTGGACGCACCGCCGATGCGGCCCGTCAGCTCGGCCATGATGCTTTTGGGGTCCATGCCCTGCGCGATCATGTGCGCGTGGTCGCGGTAGGTGGTGATGCACGCATCGCCCTGTTCGGAGGCGGCGGTCATGCCGGTGACGACCGCTTCCTGCCCGATGTAAAGGTGGCAGAACCCGCCGATCAGGCCCATGCCGTAGAGCTGGCCGGCCTTCTCCTCGAAGCGGCGGATCAGCAGCATCTCCTTGTACATGGCGAGCAGCTTTTCATTCGAAAGCTTCGGCGCATTATGCCCGGCGGCGGCCGGTTTGCTTTCGATGGATTTGGTGGGGGATTTCTTTGCAGCAGCACTCATGCGCAGATCCTCTTTGAGCAGCAGTAAAAATGATGTGCCTTTGTAGCCGGAAAGCGACGAAGCACAAGCCAAAAACGCCTGATTCCCGCGGGTTATAGTGCAGTGCAATATGCTGGCTTGCCACAGGGCGCATCCGCAGCGATGTGGCTAGTCGCCCGCCCCGGTCATGACAACGACTTCGCCGGGCTTCATGACGCCGAGCATGCGGCGCATTTGTTCATCCAGCAGGTCAAGGTCCAGCGAACCGTCGCGCAGGTGCGCCACTTTCAGTTCCATTTTTTCACGCTTGGATTTCACGTCTTTCAGTTGCTCGCTCACCTGCACGAGCTCGCGCTGTTCGCCCATCAGCGCGAACACCCCACGTTCGCCATGGAACGCGTGGTAAACAAAATAAAACACCACCAGCGCCCACCCCAACATGCGGAACAGCCGCACGGGCGTAAATGGTTGTTTATGCACACGCACCATCACTTGCGCGCACCCCTTGTGAATATTGGTTTTTTTGCTTATTGCCTGGCCGGGCGTTCAGATATTTTTGCCGTTGTTTCCCGGCAAATAACTTGAGCAGTTATAACAGCTTAGAACCGGGTTTCACAGTGTTTTGTGAAGCGCCGTTCATTTTTGCGGCCACGCACCCTTCACATTACAGAACAATCATCCAACAACACGCAACAAACCATTGGAAAGAAATCACCTTTCCGGCGTGTGACGATTTTGCACAGCGTGGATATTAAAGTTGAATGGCCCGCCCGGCATAGACCGCGGAGCTGCCCAGCATTTCCTCGATGCGGATCAGCTCGTTGTACTTCGCGGTGCGGTCGGTGCGGCACGGTGCGCCGGTCTTGATCTGGCCGCAATTGGTGGCCACCGCAAGGTGCGCAATGGTCGTGTCCTCGGTCTCGCCGCTGCGGTGGCTCATCACCGCGCGGTAGCCCGCCCGGTGTGCCATTTCCACGGCGCGCAGCGTTTCGGTCAGCGTGCCGATCTGGTTCACCTTCACCAGCAGCGCGTTCGCGAGGCCCTTCTGGATGCCTTCGGCCAGAATACGCGGGTTGGTCACGAACAGATCGTCGCCCACCAGTTGCACGCGGCCACCGAGCGCGCGGGTGCAGGCCGCCCAGCCTTCGTGGTCGTGCTCGCCCATGGCGTCCTCGATCGACAGGATGGGGAATTTGTTCAGCAGGTTCTCGTAGTAGGCGATCATGCCTTCCGCATCGAGCGACTTGCCTTCGCCGGTCAGCTCGTAGCGGCCGTTCTTGTGGAATTCCGACGACGCGGAATCCAGCGCCAGCACCACGTCGTCGCCGGGCTTGTAGCCCGCGGCTTCAATGGCTTTGCAGATGAAGCCGCACGCATCCTCGGCGCTGCGCAGGGCCGGCGCGAAGCCGCCTTCGTCGCCAATGCCGGTGTTATGGCCCGCATCTTTCAGCTGCTTTTTCAGCGCATGGAAGATCTCCGCGCCCATGCGGATCGCATCCGCCATGGTGGGGGCCTTGTGCGGCATGATCATGAATTCCTGAATATCGATGGGATTGTCGGCATGCGCCCCGCCGTTGATGATGTTCATCATCGGCACCGGCAGCACGCTGGCGCTGGTGCCCCCAACGTAGCGAAACAGCGGCAGGCCTGCGGTCTGGGCTGCGGCTTTCGCCACCGCCATGGACACGCCGAGCATGGCGTTCGCGCCCAGCTTGGCTTTGTTCTCGGTGCCGTCCAGCTCCAGCAATGCTTCGTCGAAACGCACCTGATCCATCACGTTCGCGCCGCGCAGCGTCTCGTTCAGGCCGATCACATTTTCCACGGCCTTGCGCACGCCTTTGCCAAGGTAACGGCCTGCTTCACCGTCGCGCAGCTCCAGCGCTTCGAACGCGCCGGTGGATGCGCCCGAGGGGACGGCCGCACGGCCGATCGCGCCGTTCTCCAGCATCACGTCCACTTCCACGGTGGGGTTGCCACGGCTATCAAGGATTTCACGGGCATGCAGTTGAGCGAGAATGGTCACGGCTAATCCTCCAGATCGTTCGATGGCCGGGGTTCTACGCCATAAAACCCGTTCTGCCTAATGGTAAATACGCTGTTATCCTCAAGCTCTATCACCTGCCCGGCATAGCGGATCTTCACGTAGCCCGGCAGCGCCACACGCTCGCCCGGCGCGATGCTGTAGGGGTAAAAGCTGCCTGCGCTTTTTACATCCACCGAAAGCGGCTCGTGGCTAAGGTTCTGGATGGTCGCGGCATGCACCTGCCCCGCACCCAGCGCCACCAGAAACGCGAACGACACACGGCGCATCAATAATCCCCGAAGGCGGTGTGCGACTGGCCATACGCATCGAAATAGGCAAGGAACGGCTCTTCCTTGTCGTCGTTCATGCCAAGGCCGAACACCATGCGGTCGCGGTGCTGCTTGTCTTTAAAGATGATGACGGGCGATTCGTTCTTACCCGCGAGGCGGAACAGCATGCGGATATTGCCGCTATTGTCCGACAGCGAAAGGAACGGCAGGCCCTTCTCGCCGGGCGCAACGTAGGTCGCCATCTGCATGCGCAGCTTGCCGTCCTCGCCATAGAAATCCTGAATGGGGCTGTCGTTATGCATGCCCATATCCAGCCGCAGCGTGCCTTTGCTGTCGTAATAACGTTTCAGGCCCGTGCCCTCGAGCAGCGAGCCTTCCGCCGCGAGCGACGGTTTCACCGCGACGGCGTATTGCGCGGCGTAACCGCCCGCGAATGCAAAGGCACAGACAAGGCAGGTGTGGGCAAGGGATCGCAGCATCGTTCACTCCATGAGGGCATGCACTGCCCCATGCATAGCCAACGGCGCATGCGCGGCAAAGCGATTTTCTTAGCGCCCGCGCAACTGCTCGCGGTATTGCTGGGCCTCGGCGTCGCTGAGGTAGCGGTTCGCGGCATCCTCCGCCGCAACGGTCTTGAAGCCACTGCCCCACAGCTCCTTCACGGAACCATCCGCCTGCGGATAGGTCAGCACTTCATGCGGCTTGCGGTGAATGGTGATCACCTCACCGAATTTCAGGGCGCGCAGCGCCTGCACCGAAGCGGCGTCGTAATAAATATCCGACGAGGTGATGCCCACGAAGCCATGCACGTTTCCATCCGCATCCAGCAGCGCAATATCACCATCCGCCGCGCGGATCTCCTTGCCGTTGCGCGTGGCCGACTCATACATACGTGCGCGCCGTGCCTGATGCGCCTCGCGCACCCAGCGGGCCACACCTTTTTCCGAATGGTTGTTTTGCATCGCGCTCTCCCTTTTCCGGGCGGGGCATAGCGGGCAATGGCGCCGGGGTAAACCCCGCGCGGCAAAACTTCACGCAACCGTCACAGAAGCTAGGCGGCCAGCGACTTGGCGAGCTTGTCGAAGGCGATGAGCTGGTCCAGCAGGGCTGGCAGGTCGGCCAGCTTGACCATGTTGGGGCCGTCGCTCGGCGCGTTGTCGGGGTCCGGGTGCGTTTCGATGAACACGCCCGCCACGCCCACGGCCACCGCCGCCCGCGCAATGGTGGGCACGAATTCGCGCTGGCCACCGCTGCTGGTGCCCTGCCCGCCCGGCTGCTGCACCGCATGCGTGCAATCCATAATGACCGGGTAGCCCTGCGCCGCCATGATGGGCAGGCTGCGCATATCCACCACCAGCGTGTTGTAGCCAAAGCTGGCACCGCGCTCGGTCAGCATGATGTTCTCGTTGCCGGATTCTTTCACCTTGTTAGCCACGTTCTTCATGTCCCACGGGGCGAGGAACTGGCCCTTTTTCACGTTCACCACACGGCCCGTTTCAGCGGCGGCAATGAGCAGGTCGGTCTGGCGGCAGAGGAATGCCGGGATCTGCAGGATGTCCACCACCGGGGCGACCGCCGCGCAATGCGGGATCTCGTGCACATCGGTCAGGGTGGGCATGTTGAAGGTTTTCTTGATCTCGTCGAACACGGCGAGCGATTTATCCAGCCCCATGCCGCGCTTGCCGCCAAGGCTGGTGCGGTTGGCCTTGTCGTAGCTGGTCTTGTAGACCATGCCCACGCCCTTTTCCTTGGCGATCTCGGCCAAACGCCCCGCCACCTCGATGGCATGGTCGCGCGATTCCATCTGGCACGGCCCGGCGATGACGCTGAGCGGCAGGTCGTTGCCGAAGGTCACGTTACCGGCTTTCACATGGGTTTGCTTGGTCATCGTCGTCGTCCTTTATGCGTTTTTGGCCGCGTTGCGGCGGAAGAGTTTTTTGCCAACCTGCAGTAATGTAGCGATTACGCCGCCCAATACCAGCCCGCCCAGCGCGCAGGCAACCACTTTGCCCAGCCATGGCAGCATGCCGCTACCGCCCAGCGCGTGCTGAATGGCTTCCAGCGCGTGGTGCGCGGGCGCAATGCCATGCGCGATGATCTCGCCGCCCACCCACAGCATGGCCGCCGTGCCCACCAGCCCCAGCAGTTTCAGGAAGGGCGGCATGCCCTTGACCAGCCCACGGCCCAGCGCGCGAACGGCGCCCACGCGGCTTCGCTTGGCAAGATACAGGCCGACATCGTCGGCCTTTACCACCAACCCCACGAACCCATACACCGCGACGGTGATGGCCACGGCAACCAGCAGCAGCACGATGGCTTTGTTGATGAAGGTCTCATCCACCACCTGCGCGTAGGCGATGGCAATGATCTCGGCCGAAAGGATCAGGTCGGTGCGCACCGCGCCCGCCACGCGCATTTCCTCAAGCTGCTCGAGGGTGATCGCTTCGGCCTGCTCTTCGGCGGCATCATGGTGCGCGAACATGCTGTGCACCTTCTCGTACCCCTCGAAACACAGGTAGGAGCCACCCAGCATCAGGATCGGCGTCATCGCCCATGGGGCGAAATAGCCCAGCGCCAAGGCGCCCGGCGCAATGAACAACAGCTTGTTGATGAGCGAACTGCGGGCGATCTTCCAGATGATGGCAAGCTCGCGCTTGGGGCTCAGGCCCACCACATATTTCGGGGTCACGGCCGCATCGTCGATCACCACGCCGCTGACCTTACTGCTGGTCTTGGCCACCTGCGTGGGCAGATCATCCAGCGAGGCGGCGGTCACCTTCACCAGGGCTGCCACATCGTCCAGTAATGCAAGCAAGCCGCCGGCCATGGTTTCCTACGCTGCTTTGGATTTCACCAGTTTGGGCGCTTTCGCCTTGGCCTGATCTTTTGCCGCTTTCACGAACGCGGCGAAAATGGGGTGCGGCGCGAACGGGCGCGATTTGAATTCCGGGTGATACTGCACGGCAATGAAGAACGGGTGGTTCTTGATCTCCACGATCTCGGGCAATTTCCCATCCGGCGAGGTGCCACTGAAGACCACGCCATGCTTCGCGAAATCCTCAGCATAGTTCATGTTCACTTCGTAGCGGTGGCGGTGGCGTTCGGAAATGCGGGTCGCACCATAAATTTTAGCGGCCAGCGAACCGGGCGCGATCTCGCAGGGGAATTTGCCAAGGCGCATGGTGCCGCCCATGTCGGAATCGGCATTGCGCGTTTGCTTCACGCCATCCACCACCCATTCGGTCATCAGGCCGACGAGCTGGCCGCGCGGGTCCTTGGTGTGGGGTGCGCTGAATTCGCTGCTGGTAGCATCTTTCACGCCCAGCAGGTTGCGCGCCATTTCAATGACGGCCACTTGCATGCCGAAGCAGATACCGAAATACGGCACGTTGTGCTCGCGCGCATAGGTCACGGCCGCGATCTTGCCTTTTACGCCTTCTTCCCCAAAACCACCCGGAACGAGGATCGCGTCCACGTCCTTTAGCTTCTTCTCCGCATCGGCGGATTCGAACACGCGGCTGTTGATCCATTTCACGTTCACGCGCACGTTATGCTCGATGCCCGCATGGTCCAGCGCTTCGGTGAGCGATTTATAAATGTCGCCAATGCCGGTGTATTTGCCCACCAGCGCGATATTCACTTCGCCGCGCGGCGCTTCGAAACGCTTCACGATGCGTTCCCACTGCACAAGGCTCAGCTTCTTCTTCGACTTGCGCTTGAAATGCGCCAGCACCCGCTCGTCTAGCCCTTCGAGGTGCAGGTTCTTCGGCACCTTGTAAATGCTGCTCGCATCCAGCGCCGAGATCACGTTCTCGACCGGCACGTTGCAGAACTGGGCGATCTTCTTTTTTTCGCTCACCGGAATTTCACGGTCCGCGCGGCAGACGATCACATCCGGCTGGATGCCGATGGAGCGCAGCTCTTTCACCGAGTGCTGGGTGGGCTTGGTCTTCAGTTCTTTCGCCGCGGCGATGTAGGGCACCAGCGTGACGTGCATGTACAGCACGCGGTCGCGGCCCAGCTCATAGCCCAGCTGGCGAATGGCTTCGAAGAACGGCAGGCCTTCAATGTCGCCCACGGTGCCGCCGATCTCGCAGAGTACGAAATCTTCTTTCTCGGCGTCGCGCACCACGAATTCTTTAATGAGGTTGGTCACGTGCGGAATCACCTGCACCGTACCACCGAGATATTCGCCCTTGCGCTCTTTGGTCAGCAGCGTGCTGTAGATGCGCCCGGCGGTGATGTTGTCGGAGCGGATGGCGTCCACGCCAGTGAAACGCTCATAGTGGCCAAGGTCAAGGTCGGTCTCGGCGCCGTCTTCGGTCACGAACACTTCCCCGTGCTGGGTGGGGTTCATGGTGCCGGGGTCCACGTTCAGGTAGGGGTCCAGCTTACGCAGGCGCACCTTGAAGCCACGCCCCTGCAGCAGCGCCGCGAGCGATGCCGCGCTGAGGCCTTTGCCCAGCGAAGAAACCACACCACCCGTAATAAAAATAAAGCGCGCAGGCATGAAGCTGCTTCTCCCGTTCTTAAAAATACTCGTTCGTTACTCAGCGGTCGGCACGGATGGCGCATCGTCCTTCGCAGCATCGGATGCATCGCTCACCGGAGCGTTCTTGCTGGCCGCCGGCTTCTTCGCTTTTTCAGCCGAAGCTTTCTTCGCAGCCTTGTCGGTGTCTACCGCCGCATCGCGATCCAGCGCGGGGGCAACGGCACCGCTTTCGTCGTTCTTCTCAACGGCCAGCGGCACGCTCGGCTCGGCTTCGTCTTCCGCGGCGATCGTGTCGGCAATGGATGCTTCGCCGCCGCGCGCGGCCATAATGGAAAGCGCCAGCGAGCTGATGATGAACAGCGTGGCCAGAATGGCCGTGGTGCGCGTGAGCAGGTTCGCGGTGGCGCGGCCGGTCATGAAGTTAGCGCCCGAGCCGGAGCCGAGGCCGAACCCGTCGGAGTCCGAACGCTGGATAAGCACGGTGCCGATAAGCGCCGCTGCGATCACCACGTGAATCACCAAAAACAAATGTTCCATCTTCTATTCCTTCCGCGCCAGCGCGCTAGCATGTTCCACCATCGCACGCATGGAGTCGATCTCGAGGCTGGCGCCGCCGATGAGCGCGCCACAAACCCCTTCGACAGCCAGTATTTCGCGGATGTTGGACGGTTTTACGGAGCCTCCATACAGGACAGGTACGGTGCTGCCAAGCGTTGATTTGATCTGTTGATGGGCACCCGCGATCTCGACCATTTGCGGGGTGCGGCCCGAGCCAATGGCCCATAACGGTTCATAGGCCACCATATAGGTGCCGCTTTGCAGCCCGGCGAAGATTTCCGCCTGCTTTTGCAGCACGGCATTGGTCTGCCCCGCGTCGCGCTCCTCGGCACTTTCGCCGATGCACAGCACCGGCATCAGCCCCGCCGCAACGGCCGCATGCGCTTTGGCAAGCACGACTTCACAGGTTTCATGGCATTGGCTGCGACGCTCTGAATGCCCAAGGATCACGCACTGCGCCCCCACGTCGGCCAGCATGCGCGCGCTCAGCTCGCCGGTATAGGCGCCATCGCCATAGGCATGGCAATCCTGCCCGCCAAGGCGCAAACGCGCATTGCCCGGCATGGCCAGCTGCGCCGCAGGCAAGTACACCGCCGGGGGGCAGAACACCCCGTGCAGCGCGGCCGGGGCCGATTGCAGCGCGGCGTTGAACGCAAAGGCGTAGGCCGCGGCGCGCTCCCGCGTGCCGTGCATTTTCCAGTTCGCAATCAACCAGTTCTGCTGCTCATCCATGGGCGCCAGCTATGCCAGCCAGCCCCATCATCGTCAAGCCTTTGACAATGCAGGCGCGATACGTGTAACACACCCCCTTCATTACCACCGACGAACGAGAACCCCCATGCTTGCCTCCATGCGCACCACCGCCCACAGCATCTTCATGAAAATCCTCATGGTCCTGCTGGTCATCAGCTTCGCCGTGTGGGGCGTGGGCGACATTGTGCGCTCGGGCAACACCAGCTACCTCGTGAAGATCGACGATGAGCGCGTGACCTATCAGGAATTCGTGCAGGCGGTGAGCGAGACCGAACGCATGATGCAGCAAAGCGGCATCAATAATGTGGATCGCCGCCTGATCGAGAACCAGGTGCTGCGCCGCCTGGTGGAAGAGAAATTCGTGAAACTCGCACTGCGCGATGCCGGGTTGGACGTGAACCAGCAACTGCTGGCCAAGCGCGTGCGTGAAGCGCAGGTGTTCCATGACGTGCGCGGCAAGTTCGACCCCGAGACCTTCCGCAGCATGCTGGCCCAGCGCAACCAGACGGAAGCGGCTTTCCTTGACGACCTGAAGACCGAAGTGCGCGCCAGCGTGTTCGTTAATTCGCTCTCCACCGAAGGCATGGCCGCACCACTGGCCGCTGCCGCACTCACGCAAGCCAGCCAGAACGAGCGCCGCGACGCGCTGGTGCTGAGCATTCCGGCATCGCGCGTGGAATTCACCGCACCGGATGAAGAAGCCCAGCGCGACTATTACGACGCGAACGCCAGCATGCTCTACCTGCAGCCGGAAACCCGCACGCTTGAATATGTAAGCTTCGGGGCCGACGCATTGGCCAAGCAGGTGGAAGCCGGCATCAGCGACGAGGATGTTCGCCAGCGTTTCGAGGACGAGCAGGATCGCTTCGTGGACGAAGACGGCAACAGCAAGAAGCTGGCAGAGGTGGAAGCGGATATTCGCGCCGAGCTGAAGACCGAGCGCACCGAGAGCGCGGCAGGCGACCTGACCGTGGCCGTGGAAGACGCCCTCGCCGCCGGTAAATCCATGGGCGAAGCCGTGGCCGATGCGGGCATCGCTACCAGTTCGAAAATGTTGAACGACGTGAAGGCCGATCAATACGCCGAAGGCAAGGACGCACTGCTGAACGCCGTGACCACCACCGGCTACACATTGGAAGAAGGCGAGACCTCGAGCCTCGAAGTGGCCGAGAACGGTGCCTATTACATGGTGACCGTGAAAGCGGTGAAGGCCGCCGCCCCCAAAGCGTTTGAAGCCGTGCAGGCCGACGTGAAGCAACGCGCCACCCTGCGCGCCCGCGCCAAAGCGCTGCGCGCTGAGGCCGACAAAGTGAAAGCGGCGCTCGAGAAGGATGCCGACATGGAAAACGTGGCCAAGGAATTTGGCTACAGCGTGCGCAGCGTCAGCAACATTGCCCGCCGCAGCGATGGCAAAGCGCAGCCCATTGGCCCCTCGCTGGCGGATGCCTTGTTCGAATACGAAGTGGGCGGCATCGCTGGCCCACTGGTGGAAGCCGAAAAAGCCGAACTGGCGCAGGTGAAGGCCATTCGCTTCCTGCCGATCGACGCGAAGGCAACGCCCGTGCTGGCGCAGGGCCTGGCCCAGGCCGTGCAGCAGGAAGTGCTCATGGGCTATTACGGCGAGCTAACGCGCCGCTACAAAGTGACCATGAACGAAAAACTGCTGGAGCAAATTCAGGCGCAGCAACAAAGCGAAGGTGCATAATGGCACCCAGCGGCATCACCCTTTCGCCTGCACGCGACGCGTTCGTTGAAACCTACCGCGCAGGCACGCCGCAAATCGTCTGGACCAAACGCATCTGCGACCTCGACACCCCCGTTTCCGCCCTGCTGAAATTGCTGGATGGCGACGAGGTGAGCTTCCTGCTCGAATCGGTGGAGGGTGGCGAAACGCGTGGGCGTTATTCCATCGTCGGCCTCGACCCCGACATGATGTGGCGCGCCACCAAGAACCGCTCGGAAATTTCCACCACCCCGCCCTTCGCCAACGACAGTTTTGAACCGTCGTGGGACGATGCGCTCAGCACCCTGAAACAGCTGGTGCGCGAGCACCGCATGGACCTGCCCGCAGGCGTGCCGCCCATGGCCGCAGGCCTCATCGGCTACATGGGCTACGACATGGTGAAGCTGATGGAGCGCCTGCCCGACAGCAACCCCGACCCCATCGCCATTCCGGATGCCTGCTTCATTCGCCCGCGCACGCAGCTTATTTTCGACGCGGTGGATGGCGTGGTCTACATCATCGCGCCCATCTGGAAGACCGATGGCGACGCCGAAGCGGAATACGCCGCCGCGACCAAGCGCATCGAGAAGATCGCACGGCAGCTGCAAGGCCCGCTGGACCAGCGCCACCACAGCAAGGACGTGCCCAGCACCCCGCGCAGCTTCACCAGCAACACCACGCCCGAAGCGTTCGCAGGCATGGTGGACCGCGCGAAAGAATACATCAAGGCCGGCGATATTTTTCAGGTGGTGCTCAGCCAGCGTTTCGAGATCGATTTCGACCTGCCGCCCTTTGCGCTGTACCGCGCGCTGCGCCACCTGAACCCCTCGCCCTTCCTGTTCTACCTGAATTTCGGTGGCTATGCGCTGGTCGGCTCCAGCCCGGAGATCCTCGTGCGGCTGCGCGACGGCACCGTCACCATCCGCCCCATTGCGGGCACGCGCAAACGTGGCAAAACGCCCGAGGAAGACAACGCGCTGGCGGAAGAACTGCTCGCCGACCCGAAAGAACTCGCCGAGCATTTGATGCTGCTGGACCTGGGCCGCAACGATGTGGGCCGCGTGGCGCAGGCGGGCGACGTGCGCGTGACCTCGCGCATGAACATCGAACGCTACAGCCACGTGATGCATATCGTCAGCAACGTGGAGGGCGCGATCGACCCGAAATTCGACGCGGTGGATGCACTCACCGCGGGCTTCCCTGCGGGCACCGTGTCCGGCGCGCCGAAGATCCGCGCGATGGAGGTCATCGACGAGCTGGAGCCCGCCCGCCGAAGCTTCTACGCGGGCTGCGTGGGTTATTTCTCGGCCAATGGCAGCATGGATACCTGCATCACCCTGCGCACAGCACTGGTGAAGGATGGAAAGCTCTATGCGCAGGCCGGGGGTGGGGTCGTGGCCGACTCAAGCGCCGAGGGCGAATACGAGGAATCCGTGAACAAAGCGCGCGCCATTATGCGGGCGGCGGAAGAAGCGATCAAATTTGCCTAAAACACCATTCATTCGCCACGAGTGATATTATACACGTTTTTCACGCATAATCACGCTGCACTGCACGACTAGTTTCCTTAGCGTTTCTGCGGGTTTTCTGCTATATATAAGCTTAGAAAACCAATGGAAAAACATGCACAGTTCGGCAAGGCAACGCTTCAGGTCGGCATTCTCATCCTGGCAGCCCAGCTTTTGTTTGCCTGCGAATACATGCCCAGCATTTCCGCCCCCTCGATGGAAACCGACAATATGAGCCTGCGCCACCGCCAGCTCAGCGGTGAGGAAACCACGCTGGAAGCCACTTTTTCCGCCGCGCTGACGCCGCTGGAGCATCTCGGCCTGCGCAAGCGCGACATTCCCGAGAACCTGTCCAAACTCTCGAGCGATCCTTACGTGACGCCGCAGGCCGAATGCCTCGCCGTGAAAGAAGAGCTGAACCTGCTGGCCGTGCAGCTGGGCGAAGACCCCGGCGCCGTCAAACCCGCCCTTTCCGCGCGCGACGAATACCTCGAGGAAGGCACCAACTTCCTGCACGACACGGTGGTCGGCTTCGTCAGCAGCAAGACCGACATCATCCCCGTGCGCGGAGTGGTGCGCCGCCTCACCGGCGCCAGCAAGCATGAGAAAGCAGTGAACCGTGCCCTCGAGGCCGGCAAGCTGCGCCGCGCTTACCTGCGCGGCTATGCCGAAGCCAAATTTGGCCAGGCATGCATTCCTAAGCCCCAGGTCGTGACCGCCGCCGCCACAGCCGAGGAAAAAAAGCCCGAACTTGACGTGGAAGTTGCGAATAAACAGTGATAATGCTGCGCGCGTTTTCTAATATTAGCGCGAATTATGAAGCACCTGCTCCTCATCGATAACTACGACAGCTTCACCTACAACCTGGTGCATTACTTCAGTGCATTGGGCGCAAAGGTGGAAGTGGTGCGCAATGACGCGCTGCGCCCGGCCGACGTGATCGGCAAAAAGCCCGACGGCATCGTCATCTCGCCCGGCCCCTGCGCACCGAAGGATGCGGGCATCTGCCTTGAGTTGCTGAACACGCTGGAAGGCCGCATCCCGCTGTTCGGGGTGTGCCTTGGCCACCAGGCCATTGGCGAGGCGTATGGCGGCAAGGTCATTCGCGCGCCGCAGGTCATGCATGGCAAGACCAGCCCCATGCACCACACGGGCAAAAGCGTGTTCGCGGGCCTGCCCTCGCCGTTCACGGCCACGCGCTACCATTCGCTGATCGTGGAGCGCGAAAGCCTGCCCGATTGCCTCGAGATCACCGCCGAGACCGACGGGCTCATCATGGGCCTGCAGCACCGCAGCCTGCCCGTGCACGGCGTGCAGTTCCACCCGGAGAGCATCGCGTCCGAACACGGGCATGCCATGCTCGAGAACTTCCTGAAGCTGCTATGAGCCAGCGCCGCACCACATCGGAACGTATCGGCGCCATCCTTGATGGGCAGATCGCCGACGCCGAGGCCGTGCGCTACCTCGAAGAGATGGACGAGCTGAACCTGACCGCCGAGCAGATCGCCGGCGCGGTGGATGCCGTGATGCACCGGGTGGTGAAATTCCCCGAATTCCCGGGCGCGATGGACGTGTGCGGCACCGGCGGCGATTACCAGCACAGCTACAATATCTCCACCGCCAGTGCGCTGGTGGTGGCGGCCTGCGGCGTGAAGGTGGCCAAGCATGGCAACCGCGCCATCACCTCGCGCTCCGGCTCGGCCGACGTGCTGGAAGCATTGGGCGTGCGCACCTCGCTCTCGCCAGAGAATTGCGCCAAGGTGCTTAGCGACGTGGGCATCAGCTTCCTGTTCGCACCCAGTTTCCACCCCGGCTTTGCCCGCATCGCCCCGTTGCGCAAGGCCATTGGCCACCGCACCATTTTCAACCTGCTGGGCCCGCTCTGCAACCCCGCGCGGGTGGATTACCAGCTGATCGGCGTGTACCACCCCGCGTTGTGCGCGCCCATGGCGGGTGCGGCCAACCTGCTGGGCCGCAAACATGTGATGGTCGTGCACGGCGAAGAAGGCTGCGACGAGATCTCCATCAGCGGCAAAACCAAAGTGGCCGAACTGGCGCAGAACGTGGTCACGCAATACGACCTCGAGCCACGGCGCGCGGGCCTTCCCACCCGCCCGGCGGATGAGCTGAAGGGCGGCGACGCCGAAGAGAATGCGGCCGCGTTGCTCGAGATCCTGAATGGCACCGAGAACACCTACGCCGATGCGGTGGTGTTCAATGCCGGTGTGGCGCTGTACATTGCCGGCAAAGCGCCTGCCCTGCGCGGTGGGGCCACCATGGCGCGCGAAGCCCTTGCGACCGGTGAGGCCAAGCGCGTGCTCAACCACCTGATCGATGCGACGCAGACCAGCCATGACTGATACACTCCGCGAGATCTGCGAGCGCAAACGCGACCATATCGCCCAGCAAAAAGCACGCATCAGCGTGGACCAGCTGCATGCGCAGGCCCTTGCGCAAACGCCGCCGCGTGGCTTTCATACGGCGCTGAAAACCAAAATCGCCTCCGGCGGTATTGGGCTTATTGCGGAGGTAAAAAAGGCCTCGCCCAGCAAAGGGGTCATTCGCGCGGATTTTGAGCCCGCCAGCCTCGCCCGGGCCTATGCGCAGGGCGGCGCCACCTGCCTTTCGGTGCTCACCGACATTCCCTATTTCCAGGGCGACGACGCCTACCTGCTCGCCGCACGCGCCGCCGTCAGCATTCCCGTGCTGCGCAAGGACTTTATGCTCGACCCCTATCAGGTGTTGGAAGCACGCGCGCTGGGCGCTGATTGCATCCTGCTCATCATGGCCGCACTCAGCGACGCGCAGGCGCAGGAGCTTGAAGCGCTCGCCCGCGAGCTGGGCATGGACGTGCTGGTGGAAGTGCACGACGCGCCGGAGACCGAGCGTGCGCTTGCCGCCCTGCAATCGAAACTCATCGGCATCAACAACCGCAGCCTGAAAACGCTGATGGTGGACATTGCCACGTCGGAAGCGTTGCGCCCCATGATCCCCGAGGGCTACACCGTGGTGTGCGAAAGCGGCATCGCCACCTCGGCCGAGATCGCCCGCATGCGCCGTGCGAACATGCATTGCTTCCTGATCGGTGAATCGCTAATGCGTAAGGAAGACGTGGCGCATGCCACACAGATGCTATTGAGTGGAGAAGCGGCATGAATTTCAACGCCTCGTTCAACTTCGAAGGCAACACCATCCTGTGGATCGATGTGCTCGCACTGGCATGGTACCTGATGCTGTGGTTCGGCTATGCCCGCTACGCCGACCTGCAATACCACAAAACAAAGAACCTCGTGCGCATTATGGACGACATGCGCACGCGCTGGATGCACCAGATGATCAAACGCGAAATGCGCATGAGCGACGCCACGCTCATCGGCAACATCGCCCGCTCCATCTCATTCTTTGCGTCCACCACCATCCTCATCCTGATCGGTATCGTGACCGTGATGGGCTCGCACCAGCAGGAAGGCCTGCAACTGGTGCGCACCCTGCCGTTCGTTATGGGTTCCACCCCGCTAATGTGGGAATTCAAGCTGGGCCTGCTGGCCATGGTGTTCGTGTATGCGTTCTTCAAGCTCACCTGGTCGCTGCGCCAGTACAATTACGTGTCCATCGTGGTGGGGGCCGCGCCGCTGCCGAACGAGCATAAAAGCCAGCACAAGGAATACGCGCAGCGTGCGGGCCGCCTCATCGGCAATGCGGGTCGCCAGTTCAACCTTGGCCTGCGCGCGTATTATTTCGGCCTCGCCATTGTGGCGTGGTTCCTGAACGGCTTTGCGTTCATGGCGCTCACCGCGCTGGTCGTGCAGGTGGCTTACCGCCGCGAATTCCGTTCGCACACGGTGAACAACCTGCTCGCGCTCGACGAAACCGAAGCTTAGCGCGCCGCACGCCAGCCCATGCCCCATGGGCGGTTGCCTTGCCAGTCGGCGCTGTTCTCGTGCCATAGCGTGCCGTTACGCATCCAGAATGCATGGCTGCCCAGCCGTTCCAGCGCGTAGCCGCTGGTCATGGGCCGGGCACAATCGCGCAACCGATAATTGCTGATGACCCAATCGGCGCGCGCGCAATCCTGCATGGCGGCCAGCGCATCCTGCGGGAAGGCGATGCGCGCATCCTCCACCGTGGCCACACAACCGAAACGGTCGCAACGCCATGCATCCGTGCCCGGTTTCAGCACGGGCAGTTCGCGCATGCCCAGCGCATTCGCCCAGAGTTGCGGCACCAGCGAATCGGGCCGCCCGCGCACCAGCCGGTAGCCCTCGGGCGTGGCCAGCGCAATTTGCTTCGCCTGCGACCCCACCAGCAACACCGGCGGCTGCACGCTGAGCATGCTGGCCCAGCCGAGCACCAAGCCAGCCAATCCAAGCCAGCGCGTACGCCCCCGCAACAGGCAGAGCAGCGCCAGCCCGGCCAGCCCTGCGGCCAGCCCCCAGCGCGGCGGGCCGGGCACGAACAGTTGTGCATGCGGCAACGCGGCGATGTGGTGCGCCAGCGCCAGCATGGCCATGATGCCGTAATCGAGCACCACCAGCGCCACGCCTTCCAGCCCGAATGGCAGCAGCACGAAGAACAGCGCCACCGCCGGCATCAGCAGTAGCGCGACCAGCGGCGTGGCAATGGCATTGGCCAGCACGCCATAGGGCGCGAACGTGTTGAACATGCTGGCCACCAGCAGCGCCGTGGCCCCTTCGGCCACCACCGCGATCAACAGCAGCCCCGCCAGCGCACGCGCCGCGCGGCCCGCCAACGACACCTCGTGGCGCGGGTTCAACCAGCGCGCCTGCGCCAGCGCCACGATGCCCAGCGTCGCCACGAACGACAGCTGGAAGCCCGGCTCCATCAGGTCCGAGGGGTCGAGCACCAGCATGATGAGCGCGGCGAGGAACAGCGAACGCAGCGTGTCGGCCTCGCGGCGCAGCAGAATGGCCAGCAGCACCAGCGCGATCATCACATAGGCGCGCACGGCGGAAATGGGCATGCCGGTGACGAACAGGTAGGCCGTGACCACCAGCAGCGTCATGGCGGCGGCGATGGCCTTTGCTTCGGGCCGCAGGCCGAAACTGCGTGGGGCCAGCAACAGCAGCAGGCGCAAGCCCACGAACACTACGCCCGCGATGACCACCATGTGCCCACCGGAAATGGCGATGATGTGGTAAAGGTTGCTAGCTTTCAGCGCGTCAAAATCCGCCTCGCGAATGGCGCGGTCCTCGCCGGTGATGAGCCCCGCCGCAATCGGCCCGCGCTGCGGCCCCAACTGCGCGATGATGCGCTCGGTCAGCGCCACGCGCCATTGCGCAAAGCCGGTCTGTTCGGCGGGGCGAACGATCTTCCACGGTGGCAGGCCATAGCCCACCGCGCCGATGTTGCGGAAATAGAAATAGCGCGCGAAATCGAACCCGCCCGGCGTGGCCGCGCCCATGGGCGGCAGCAGCCCCGCCAGCAGCGACACCTCATCGCCGATCTGCGGCATCGCCAGCGGCTTGGTCGGGCTCAGCCGCACGCTCAGGCGCACCTGCGCGGGTGTATCTTCCGGCGCAAGGCCACGAATCTCGGGCGCGCCCAGCGTAAGCCGCACGCCGTTCTCGGTGCGCTCCATGTCGCGCACCACGCCCTGCACCGGCCGTGGCGAAAGTTCGTAGCGCAACATGGTGGGGGTGTGCAGCGCGGTGCTGGTCGCGGCCCAAGTCACGCCAAGGCAGGGCCAAATCAACAGCGCCCACAACGGACGCCAGCGCACGCGGCCGCGCCACGGCCAGCAGCTGAACAGTAGCAGCACCGCTACCATACACCACAGCCATACCAATGGCGGCTCGGCCGACAGCAGGAAATACAGCGCAATGCCCAGCGCGAACAGGCCCGTGCCCCAGATGAGGCCATAACCGCGTGGCACAGCCACCCGCGCGTTGATGCGTGACATCGAGCGTTTCCCTGCTATAAAGCCGCGAGTTAACCGTCATTCCACGGATTTTTCCAGCAGGAAAAATCATAGGGGATTCGAACGCAGCGAGAAAGGCGAGACTAAAAAACAAGTCTGAGCCAATCCACGTCGATAAAAGTCAGCAGACTTTTATGACGACCAACGCCTGCTGGCGTTGATGCCGTCTGGATCCCGGAGATTTTTGCCTGCTGCCAAAAATTCCGGGATGACAGCATCGAAAGTATTTTATGAGCGTTGTTACCCGCTTTGCCCCCTCACCCACCGGCATGCTGCATATCGGTGGGGCACGCACGGCCCTGTTCAACTATTTGTTTGCCCGCCACCATGGTGGCCAGTTCCTGCTGCGCGTCGAGGATACCGACCAAGCCCGCAGCACCC
>QFOX01000109.1 GCA_003241645.1 Azospirillum brasilense
TGGCGCCGTTGCCCAAATGAGCGGCAACCACGCGGGCTTGCGAAAGCGCCGGGTAATCACACCGCAGGCAATGGGCAATCCACGCATAGGAAAGTCCATGGAAACCATAGCGCCGCACGCCATGCGCACGTGCCGATTCCGGCAGCGCATAGGCGATGCGTAGCGCATCGTGGCCGGTATGGAAGGCGGTATCGAAACAGCCATATTGCGGCAGGTTCGTATGGAGCTTTGCCAGCGCATCGATGGCGGCAAGATTATGCGGCTGGTGCAATGGCGCAAGCGGGCATAAGCTCTGCAAATAGCGCATCGCTTCCGCGTCGAGCCGTACCGGAGCGCGGTAGCGTTCTCCGCCATGTACAATCCGATGTGCGGCAGCGTCCAGCGTCCAGCCATCCTGATGGGAAAGCAACCAATCGAGCACATAGGAAAGCGCGCTTTCATGCGTGGTGCCCGTGGGCAATATGTGCGTTTCATCACGCGAATGTTCTTCCTCATGCACCTGGAATACCGCGTTGCCGCCGATATCGGTGACTTTGCCGCCGAGTAAAAACGGCAAATCCGCGCTGAGGCCGAATAGCCGGAATTTGATGCTCGACGAGCCGGTATTGAGGGTGAGTAATGCCCGCATTATTTGATTTTCCCCTCGCGGCGCGCATGGACGAGGTAGAGCGCCACCACACAGGAAAGCAGGCGCGTGCGTAGCGAATCGGCGCGGCTGGTGAGAATAATCGGCACCCGCGCGCCCAGCACAATGCCTGCCGCGTTGGCGTGGCCGAGGAAGGTGAGTTGCTTGGCCAGCGCATTGCCGGATTCGATATTCGGCACCACGATAATATCCGCATCGCCCGCGACCTCGGAGGTGATGCCTTTATCGATTGCCGCTTGCTTGCTGATGATATTGTCGTAGGCGAGGGGGCCGTCGAGCCATGCGTTGGTGATTTGCCCGCGATCCGCCATCTTGCACAATGCGGCGGCGTCGATGGTCGAAGGCATGCGGGTGGTTACGGTTTCCACCGCCGAAAGCAGTGCCACTTTTGGCTTCTTGGAGTGGCCAAATAAACTGTGCCACAAGCCGATGGCGTTGCGGCAGATATCAGCTTTTTCTTCCAGCGTCGGCGCAATGTTGATCGCCGCATCGGTGATGATGAGCGGCTTATGATAAATAGGCGTATCGATGATATAGGCATGCGACATGCGCCGCTCGGTACGCAGGCCGGTACCGCTTTGCACCACTGCGCCGAGCAATTCGTCGGTATGCAGCGAGCCTTTCATAATAGCATCGACCTTGCCAAGGGTAGCCAGTTCAACCGCCTTGGCAGCGGCGGCGTGGCTATGCTCGGTATCGATCAGCTCCCATGCGCTAATGTCGGTTTTGTTTTCCGCCGCAGCCTCGTGGATACGCGCGGTAGGTCCAATGAGCACCGGATCGATCAGCCCCTGCTCATAAGCTTCAGCGACCGCTTGGATGGCGTTGGCCTGCACCGGATGCACCACCGCCACGCGGATTCTGCCAAGCGCTTTTGCGCCGTCTAATATCTTTTGGTAATGATCGGTGGCAACAATCTCGATGGCGGGTAAGCTGGGGCGCGGCACGCTGATGCGCTCGGTCGGCGCCAGCACAGTGGCGGTACCTTCGACAATCACCTCGCCTTTTTCATTCTGACAATTGCAATCGAACAGTACGATATGTTTGTCCGCTCGTTTGCTTTTTACCGTGAGCCGCACCGTAATGGTGTCGCCAATACGTACCGGACGTTTAAAATGCATATCCTGTTCGAGATAAATCGTGCCCGGCCCCGGTAGCACGGTGCCGAGGACGGTGGAAATAAGCGCCCCCGTCCACATGCCATGACCAATCACGCCGTGGAAGAAACTCTGATTGGCAAATTCCACATTCATATGCGCCGGGTTGACATCGCCCGACACGACGGCGAACAGGTCGATATCGTTCTGCGTGAGCTTGCGCGAGAGGGTGGCCGACTGGCCGATGGTCAGCTCGTCAAAGGTAATATTCTGCATCATGGCATCGGTCATATGAATCTCGCTATTGTTGATGCACATAGGTGCCCGGGGCAGGCTCCAGCGGCTTGTAGTACCGGTTGCCGAGCTGCTTGGGTGCCGGTGCCTTGGTTCCCTCGTTTTTGCTACGCAGCCACGCCCCCCAAGCTTCCCACCACGAGCCTTGCTCTTGTTTAGCGGCGGCAAGCCATTCTTCCGGCGACTGGTAGGGGCTGCCCGCCTTGCGGGTGGCGATATGGTAAAAGCGGCCTTTATGCCCCGGTTCGCTGACGATCCCCGCATTATGCCCACCGCTGGTGAGGGCAAAGGTTACTTCACCGCCCGCCATCAGGTGAATTTTATGCACCGATACCCACGGCGCGACGTGATCCTTCTCCGTGCCGACGGCGAAGACGGGAATGGTGATATTCTCCGGTGCAATGGGTTTATCCATGACCGTGTAGCGCCCGCTAGAAAACTCGTTATTGAGGAACAGCCGCTCCAGATATTCACTATGCATGCGGTAAGGCATGCGTGTCGCATCGGCATTCCATGCCATGAGGTCGAACAGGGGCGCGCGCTCGCCCATCAGATAATCCTGCACGATGCGTGACCAGACCAGATCGTTGGAATGCAGCATTTGGAAGGCACCCGCCATCTGTTTCGTGTCGAGATAGCCTTGTTCCCACATCATGTTCTTGAGGTAGGCGACCTCGCTATGGCTGATAAACAGCATCAACTCGCCCGCCTCGGTGAAATCTCCCTGCGCGGCGAAGAGTGTCAGGCTTTTCAGGCGGTCATCGCCATCATGCGCCATCAGGGCAGCGGTAATCATCGCCAGCGTGCCGCCGAGGCAATAGCCGGTGAGATGGATTTTGGCATTGGGTACGATCACCGAAACCGCGTTGATGGCCGCCAGTGCGCCGTCACGCACATAATCGTCCATCCCCTTGTTGCGATCCTCCTTGCCGGGGTTTTTCCATGACACCATAAACACGGTGTGCCCCTGCGCCACCAGCCATTTCACCAGCGAATTATTGGGCGATAGG
>QFOX01000110.1 GCA_003241645.1 Azospirillum brasilense
CAAGCGCTTCGGCCAAATGGTTGAGATCCAGCGTGGCGATCACATCGCCAGCTCCCACCATGCTGCCTTCTTCAACCGGCACAGATAAAACCCGCCCGCCGCTACGTGTGGCGACATCCACCGTTTGCGCCTCGATGCGCCCGTTGCTCACGGCGATATATTCCGGCAGTTTATGTCGCGTGGTTACGTAGTAATAGGCACCAGCCACCGCAACGATGAGCAGTCCGGCTCCAACCCATAAAAACAATGGTTTTCTTGTATTCATACTGTCGATTTCCTCTGTTATGGACGGGGCAGCGATACCCGGAAGGTAGTAAAAAATAAGCGTATGTAACGCCCAGCCTCTCGGGCGAGAGGGATCTTTTCTGGACACATGAGAAACTTTAACAGAATGCCGTGCGTATAAAACTGGAATGCCTGCGCTTGCAACCGTGCCTGATTGGCACTTAGTGGTGCTCCGCTATCACGGTGTATCCGTAAGAAAAAGTGAGTCAGCATTTTGACGACACGCTCATGCACTTCACTTTCCTTGGTGACAATGCTGGTTTCCGATGCCAGATATTCGTGGCGAAGCAGGATAATACTCAGCGAGCGTTGCTTTTTCTTATCTCGGGCGATGCCACGCAATAATGTGATGATGAAATCTTCGAACTCATCCAGCGACGAGGCTTCCCGTGTAATTCTGTCGAGCGCCTCTTCATAGAATGAACCCGTGCGGTCGATGACGGCTTCAAGCACCTCGGTCTTGTTCGCAAAATGCCAGTAAATCGCACCGCGCGTTACGCCGGAGCACTGGGCAATTTTTTCCAGCGTCGCACCGGAGAAGCCGGTTTCAAAAAACACTTCTTCCGCCGCATCCAGTATGGCCTGCCGCGTAATCAACGCCTTCTCTTTTTTATTGGTCAACATAAGGTATTGCTTTTCTCGAATGCCCTGTTATTTTCGCCTACATTCATGAATGTATCTGAAATGAATGTCAATAAACCCATGAACATAACGAAAAAAAACATTCCTCCTTCTTTCTCGCATTCTGCATCACGCAGGAACCGAACATTTGCGCTGGGGGCGGCATGTTTTTGTATACTAGCCGCTTGTTCGCTTACCCCTGACCTTGAAAAGCCAACCACGGCGCTTCCCGCCAACTGGACATTATCCGGCGCCGAAGTAACAGCGCTCACACGCTGGTGGCAACGCTATAACGACCCTGCCTTGAATGGGCTGATTGAACGTGCCTTGGAACATAATGCCGATTTACAATTGGCGGCCGCACACGTCGCCGAATCGCGGGCGTTGCTCGGCGGCACACAGGCAGAACAATATCCCTCACTCAGCGGCAATGCATCGGCGACACGGCTTGATCTGGGTGACAGCCCATTGACGGGCGGCCAGAACACCAAAGCCATGAACAGTTACAGTGTGGCCCCGGTCTTATCCTTCGAGGTCGATTTATGGGGCAGGCTCGCCAATGCAACCGAAGCCAGCCGGCAGCAATTATTAGCCGAAGAAGCCAATGCCCGTGCGGTTCGCCTGGCGGTGATTGCCGAGGTCGCCAGCCATTATTTCACCGCCTCGGCGTTGAATGAGCAGATTGCTATCACTGAGCGCACCATCAAAACACGCGAGCGCGCATTTACCCTCCAACAAAAGTTATTTAAGGAAGGCGATACGGATGAACTGACCGTGCGGCAAGCGGAATCGGAACTGCAGGCCGTGCAGGCGGAGCTTCCAGCGCTTGAGCAACAGCGGCAACAGCGGCTGAATGCACTCTCCGTATTGAGCGGAGCCTCGCCGCAGGAGATTTTTAATCCGACGAAACTCTCGGAGATCAAGGAGTCCAGCCTGCCTGACGTCCCCACACTGCCGACACTCGCGCCGGAGCAGGTAGTGGCCGGACGACCGGATATTGTGCGCGCCGAGCATCAGCTGGTAGCCAGCAATGCACAGATAGGTGTTGCCCGCGCCGCCTATCTGCCCAAGCTTTCGCTGACCGGATTGCTGGGTTTCCAGTCGGGCAATCTCGATACGTTGTTCAGCGGCTCTCCCGCATCCGCCCTAGCCGGGTCGCTCGCCGGACCCATCTTGGATTTTGGCCGGGCACGGGCGGTAGTGGACGCCTCAAAAGCCCGTGAGAAACAAGCCTACATCTCCTACGAACAAACGGTGCGCGTTGCATTCCGTGAAATCATGGATGCGCTGACCGGTTACCGTAAAACCGGCGAACGGCTGGCAGTGCAGGAGAAACGGGTGGCGACGCTGAAACGCTCGACCCATCTCGCACAGCGCCGATTCGATGAGGGCATTGCTGCCTATATCGACGTGCTCGATGCCCAGCGTAATCTCTATCAGGCGGAAACAGCCATGGTGGAAACCCGCCGCGCCCGCCTGCAAACCAGCGTGGATCTCTACAAAGCATTGGGAGGCGGCAGTGAAGAAAAGCAGCAATGAATCGGCAACATCTAGTATCTACGATGATATTGACCGGCTCTACCAATCCAAGCTCGCGCGACTGACATTGGGGATGTCTCCGGCGGGTATGGTGGAAGTCTATACCGCGTGGATGGCGCAGCTTTCCATGTCGCCCGGCAGGCTTACGGAACTGGCGACTTTCCCGGCGCATCGTTTGCAGGATGCGCTGGATCGTATCGGCAAAGAAGGGCTTTCCTGTGCGAGTGATCCACGTTTCCGCTCGGAACAATGGTGCCAATGGCCATGGCGTTTCTATGCTGAGTATTTCCGCTTTCAGGAGGAATTTAGCGAGCTGGCAACACAGAATATCAGCGGCTTGTCGCCTTCCTATGAGCGTGCGGCTTCGTTTGCGGCGCGCCAGGCACTTGATATGTTCTCGCCGCATAACTTCATTGCCACCAACCCGGAGCTTGCGCAGAAAACGCTTGAAACTGGCGGGATGAATCTGGTGCAGGGCGCGCAGAATGCAGCGGAGGATTGGCGTCGTCACCTCAGCGCAGAACTGCCGGTGGGCATGGAGAATTTTGCAGTCGGCAAGCAAGTGGCGGCCACCGAAGGCAAAGTGGTTTTCC
>QFOX01000027.1 GCA_003241645.1 Azospirillum brasilense
TGCAGGTCATCAACCCCGATCGTCTGGTGAAAGAAGGCGCGGTATCGCGTAGTCGTAACGACCAAACGCTTAACCAGAAGCAAACTACAGAGGCGGCGCTTGTCGGTGCGCAGGAGCGCCTTGGCGCGGCGAAAGAAGCGGTGGATGCGGCGCGTGCCGAAGTGGCGCGCCAGAAAGATTTGCTCGCCGACAAAGACTTAAAAGCGCCGCGTGCAGGCCGCGTGCTCTATAAGCTGACGGAACCCGGCGAAGTCGTACCAAGCGGCGGCAAGGTGGTTACACTGCTTGATCTCACCGACGTTTACATGACGGTGTTTTATTCCACCGAGGTGGTCGGCAAACTGCGACTGGGGGATGAGGCACGCATCGTGCTGGATGCCTTCCCGGCTGTCGTCATTCCGGCGAAAATTTCGTATATTTCACCCGAAGCGCAGTTCACGCCGCGTCAGGTGGAAACCAAAACCGAGCGTGAAAAAATGACGTTTCGGGTGAAGGTGCGCATCCCGGCACCGCTGCTTAAGAAACATCTGGAAGCGGTGAAAACCGGGCTTCCAGGCGTTGCTTATGTGCGCACGGGGAAAGATGCGCCCTGGCCGGAGTTTTTAACCGTAAAACCGGAACTGCTCAACGACAGCAAGGAATAATCATGGGCGCGTTAGTCACAGCAGAGGGGCTATCGCACCGTTACCGAAGGACGCAGGCGCTTGATGGGATCAGCCTCACGCTCGCGGCAGGTAAAAGCGCGGCATTCATCGGGCCGGACGGAGTGGGTAAATCCACATTACTTGCACTCATCGCCGGTGCCAAACGCATGCAGGAGGGGTCGCTCACGGTTTTTGGTGGCGATGTGCGCACAAAATCCATGCGGCGCGAACTGCAACAGCGCGTGGCCTACATGCCTCAGGGGCTGGGAAAAAATCTCTATCCCGAACTTAGCATCCGTGAGAATCTCGAATTTTTCGGGCGGCTTTATGAGCAAGGCAAAGCCGAGCGCGAGCAGCGCATCCATCACCTGCTCGAGGCCACCGGCCTTGCGTCATTTATCGACCGCCCGGCTGGAAAATTATCCGGCGGCATGAAACAGAAGCTGGGGCTTTGTTGTGCGCTGATTCACGATCCGGAATTACTCATTCTCGACGAGCCGACCACCGGCGTTGACCCTCTCTCGCGGCGGCAATTCTGGAACCTCATCGACAGCATCCGCGCCGAGCAGAAGAATCTTACCGTACTGGTCGCCACCTCCTACATGGAGGAGGCCGCACAATTCGATACGGTCATCATGATGGATGCAGGGAAAATCCTTGCCCAAGGCACCGCCGCCGAACTGAAAGCGCAATGCGGCGAGGACGATCTGGAAAAAGCGTTTATCGCCTTCCTGCCGGAGGAAAAACGCCGCGATCATGTCGTGCCGAACGTGCAAAAGCGGGATTTATCGGCCCAGCCGATGGCGATTGAAGCCAAGGGACTTACCCGCCGCTTTGGTGCTTTTACGGCGGTCGATCATGTGAATTTCAAAATCCCCACCGGTGAGATTTATGGGTTCCTTGGTTCCAATGGTTGCGGCAAAACCACCACCATGAAAATGCTCACTGGCCTGTTGCCGGTGAGCGAAGGCGAATCTTCGCTGTTTGGACAAAAGCTGGTCGCGGGCGATATCAATAACCGCCGCCGTATCGGCTATATGTCGCAGGCCTTCTCGCTGTATGGCGAACTCACCGTGCAGCAAAACCTGACCCTGCACGCCAATCTTTTCGGGCTGGAAAAAGAAAAAGCGGCAGAGCGCATTGCGTGGATCTACGAGACGTTTGATCTTGCCGCCTACAAAAACGCCAATTCCGGCGCGTTGCCACTGGGTGTGCGCCAGCGTTTGTCGCTAGCCGTGGCGGTGATTCACGCGCCGGAAATCCTGATTCTCGATGAGCCCACTTCCGGCGTCGATCCCGTCGCACGCGATAATTTCTGGGCGTTGCTCATCGATTTGGCGCACCAACAGCAGGTGACCATCTTTATCTCCACCCATTTCATGAACGAAGCGGCGCGTTGCGACCGTATCTCGCTGATGCATGCGGGTAAAGTCATCGCCACCGGCACGCCAGAGGAACTTCGCGAAGCCAAGCATGCAGCCACTCTCGATGATGCATTCGTGTCCTATCTGGAAGAAGCGCTGGGGGAATCGTCGCAAACGCAGGTTGCGGTAACGCTGGAAAGTCCATCCACTATCTCCGCGAAGCCGCCCAAAGCCTCCTTATTTTCCGTTGCCCGCATGATGGCCTATGTGCGCCGCGAACTTCTGGAACTCAAGCGCGATCCCATTCGTTTGGGCGTGGCGACGCTTGGTTCGTCGCTGCTGATGTTGGTGTTTGGCTTCGGCATCACGCTCGATGTCGATTCCCTGCGTTACGCTGTGCTCGACCGTGACCAGTCGCCCGAAAGCCGCCTCTATGTTGAGGCGTTTGCTGGATCGAGTTATTTTAAGCAGCGTCCGACATTGGCCAGCCATGCCGATCTGCTGGCGCGGATGAAGGATGGCACGGTCTCGCTTGCCCTCGAAATCCCGCCGGATTTTGGCAAAAACCTTCGTCGCAGCCGACCCACCGAGATTGCCGCCACTATCGACGGGGCCACGCCATTTCGGGCGGAAACCATCGGCGGCTATGTGCAGGGGATCCATCAGCGTTTTCTAAAAGATGAACGCCTGCTACCCACATCGCCCCTCGTGCTGGAAAGCCGCTACCGGTATAATCAATCGTTCGAGAGCATCAATGCCATCGTGCCGTCTGTGATGGGGCTGCTGCTGGTGTTTATTCCGGCGATTCTGGCGGCGCTGTCGGTGGTGCGCGAGAAGGAAATGGGGTCGATTGCCAATCTGTATGTCACACCGGTATCGCGCGCTGAGTTTATCCTCGGCAAGCAAATCCCCTACGTATTGTTCTCGATGGCGAGCTTCACCATCATGTTCCTGCTCGCCATTTTTGTCTTTGGCATTGCACTTAAAGGTAGCCTGCTTGGGCTGGTTCTGGGTGCGCTCGCCTATGTGGCGGCAACGACCGGCCTTGGCCTGCTGGTTTCCTCCTTCACCCGTTCGCAGATCGCCGCATTGTTCGGCACGGCGATCCTCACCATGATGCCCGCGACGCAATTCTCCGGCATGCTGCGCCCGGTGGCGACACTGGAAGGTAGCGCCTATTGGATCGGTACGTTTTACCCCACCACCTATTTTCTCAAAATCAGCGTTGGCGCGTTTACCAAGGGGCTGGATTTCGTGTCCCTTCTGCCCTTTGTCGCCCATCTTGCCTTGTTCGCACCTGTTTTGCTTGCCTTGAATATTCTCACCTTGAGGAAGCAGGAAACATGAGCAGCAGCCCAACCGCTTTCTGGCGCAACATCGCCTATCTCTGCCGCAAGGAATGGATCGCCCTGTTTCATGATGCGGTGCTGATGTTTTTTATCGTCTTTGCGTTCACTTTTTCGGTGTATCAGCAGGCAAAAGGCGGTTCGATGGAATTGCATAAGGCCGCCATCGGCATTGTGGATGAAGACCATTCGCCACTTTCGCTGCGTTTTGCCGATGCACTGCTACCGCCCTATTTCGGCCGGGTGGAGCAAATCCATCATGCTGATGTCGACCGGGTGATGGAGGACGCTACCTATACGTTCGTACTGCAAATCCCGGCGCGGATGGAGAAAGACCTGCGCGCCGGAAAACACGTGACGCTGCAAGTGCTGATCGATGCCAGCGCTGTCGGTCAGGCGCAGATCGGCGCAGGCTATATTGAATCGATTTTTCAGACGGAAATGCTGCGCTATTTCGGGCAGCAGGATAAGGCCGCGTTGCCGGTCAATCTGGTCATTCGCTACGCTTATAATCAAGGTCAGAAACCGGAATGGTTCAGCGGGATCGCCGCACTGATCCAGAATATCACCATGCTGGCGATTCTGCTGACTGGCGCGGCGCTGCTGCGGGAGCGCGAGCGCGGCACCATCGAGCATTTGCTGGTGATGCCGGTAACGCCGCTGCAGATCGTGCTCTCAAAAGTCATTGCCAACGGCGCGGTGATTCTGGTGATCACCTGGCTATCCATCGAAACGGTGGTGCGTCATATGATCGGCGTTGACATTCAAGGATCGGTGCCACTGTTCATGCTGGTTTGTGCGCTCTATCTCTTTTTCACCACGGGGCTTGGTATTTTCCTCGGCACCATTGCCCGTTCGATGCCGCAGATGGGCTTGCTGTTTATTCTCCTCATCCTGCCAATGAACCTGCTGTCGGGCGCGTTTACACCGCTGGAGAGTATGCCGCCGCTATTGCAGAAAATCGTTGTCTTCATGCCGTCTACGGCGTTTGTCAGTATGTCACAGGCCATTTTATTTCGTGGGGCGGGATTTAGCATCATCTGGCCGGACATGCTGCTCGTCACCGTCATTGGTCTCGCATTTTTCGGTTACAGCACCTGGCGCTTTCGCGGCTTTCTGGAGCGCCAGGGATAATTCAACTAGCCACAGGAGAACTCTATGACAGCATCCCTCTACGATATTGCCGTAAAACGCATCGACGGCACAGCGGCAACTCTTGGCGACTATCGCGGTAAGGCGTTGCTGGTAGTCAATGTCGCATCGAAATGCGGCCTGACCCCGCAATATGAAGGCTTGCAGAAACTCTACGATGCCAGCCATGTGAAAGGCTTAGAAATTTTGGGGTTCCCCGCCAATAATTTTGGCGCGCAGGAACCGGGAACAGAAGCGGAAATCAGCGATTTCTGCAGCCTCAATTATGGGGTGAGCTTCCCGATGTTCGAAAAAATTTCCGTCAATGGTGCTGATCGCCACCCGCTCTACGCCGCGCTGATTAAAGCCAAGCCAAAGGCGGAAGGCACCGAGGCCGTTCGTGCCCGCCTTCAAGGAGATGGCATGATGCTCGGCGATGATTCCGACGTGCTGTGGAATTTTGAAAAATTTATCATCGACCGCAATGGCAACGTCATTGCCCGTCTCTCGCCTGATATCACCGCCGAAGACCCGCGTCTTCTGAAGGCAGTCGAACAGGCTCTGGCCGCTTAACGCCACGGATCATTCATAAAAAAGGAGAACGATTATGCCACGCACTGTTTTAATCACGGGAGGCACCACCGGCATCGGCGCGTGCACTGCACAGCATTTTAAGGCGGCGGGATATAATGTTGCCGTGAATTATGTCGGCGACGAGGCACCGGCAAAAGCATTCACTCAGGAAACAGGGATTCCTGCGTTCAACTGGGATGTTTCCGATGCACAGGCCTGCCTGGATGGTGTGGCGCAGGTGAGTAAGTCGCTCGGCCCGGTGGATGTTCTGGTCAATAATGCAGGCATTATCCGCGATAAAAGTTTGCTGAAAATGGCGGTCGAGGAATGGCAAGCTGTACTCAATACGGATCTTGGCTCCTGCTTCAACATGGCGCGTGCCGTACTCCCCGCCATGAAGGAGCGCAAATTCGGACGGATCATCAGCCTCAGCTCCATCAATGCGCTGGCCGGTCAATTCGGTCAAACCAACTATGCGGCGGCGAAAGCAGGCATCATCGGATTCAGCAAGTCGCTTGCGCTGGAAACCGCCCATAGCGGCATTACTGTAAATGTCATCGCACCGGGTTATACGGAAACGTCGATGATGAAGGCAGTGCCGGAAGATGTGCTGAAAGGGATTATCGACAAGATCCCTCTCGGACGCCTTGCCCGCCCACAGGAAATTGCGCGCGCCATCTTCTTCCTGGCGCAGGATGAGTCGGAATATATCACCGGCGAAACCTTGTCGGTCAATGGCGGTCTCTACATGCAATAATCGAGAAAATCACCATGCAGAGCCTAAAAAACAGTGGGTCAGTTACTCCTATAGAAAAAATGCCTGCGATTGCCGTTACGGCTGCCAGAGGCAGACTTGGTCACGCATTGGCCCAGGCTACGAGCAACTAGATGATCCTGTAGATCAGGCATACATTGATTTTCAAATGGAAAGGTAAAACACTTACCCTTCATTTGGAACATTATTTGGGGATTTCTATTTATTCTAAGCAGTTTGAACTGCAGGAGCTGCAGACAATTGCTAAGACCATTACTGCCAAAGTAGCTTAACCGTTAGCAACGCATGACCATATCTGGCAGATAGCTGGGTGAGTAGTGAATTTTTTATAATAGATTGACAAACTTCAATGCCTTACAACTAATCACAAATCATCACAGTTTTGAGCAGATTCGAACTTTGTTGCAGTGTGTTGTGGTCGATATTTCAAGACTGTCTTTTCCCTTTGATTACAACAATTCGAACCACTCCACGACACATAAATCAACACACTAACATCACAACTGTTTTGTGGTGGTTTGCCCAGTGTTGCCTTTATTTGCGCCGAAGTGTCCAACAACTGTCCCATCCGGGACATTTCGGGACAACTGGTTCGAATGCCAAATATGCGGTTAGAGTCTACGAACTGCGCCAGCCGTTGTAGCAGCATTAAATGCGGCAATAGTAATTCCACCCCTTCCGGCTAACGGATTTCCATGCATCCTTATAACAGCAGCAGGAGGCAGGATTTCAAATGCAGTATTGGTATGGATTTACAGGCGAAGCGCTTGTCTTAGGATATGGGCGCGCAATACGCGGCCTCATCGATAGCGAGCAAGTGAGGCTCTTATACGAAGCAGCGAAAGAACAATCCGCACGGCATATAAATGCGCCTGCTGAAACCTACATTGCTGCACTTGTCGCTGCTTTTGCAATGAAGCGTCTAGGCACACAAACAGGACAAACGAGCAGCTTTTCTTCAGTCGCCGAGATCATACGACTATTTGCAGGATTAAAGATTGAGCAAGTGGCGTTGAACTTCTGGAATGGCAGGATCGCCTGCACTTATGCAGATGCGTCTGAGAATGCCATTGCCGAGCGCATTGCGCAATCTCTCCAAACTGGTGAGCTACTTACGTTGCCACGTGATGCTTCCCAGTTGCATAGCGAGCGCATTAGCAATGAATTGCCCGGGGCCTTAAGCCATTTACTGGCACGCGCGAGTGCAGAGAAAAAGGCGTTCACTGATTATCTGCGGCGCGGAACACCACCCATCGTAACCACCACACGATTCATGCACATGACAAAAGCTCGCAAGGTTTGCTGCACATGGGAGCGCGAAGCACAAATCGAACGGAAAGGCCATGCCTGTGAACATTGCTGAGACGATGATCGCCGATGCAATGGAATGCTCTGCGCAATTTGCCAAGCAGGCTGCGCATGAGCATTTGCACGCGTTCACTGCGCAAATGCGTGAGTTATTCGGCATCGAAAAGGTCACGCTAAACGAACCATATCTTCCATTTCTTCTGGTGCGCGCCGAACTGCGTTATTTGCGGCGATTGGCAAGGCTGGACGCGCGGCTGCAAGCAACGAAATCTTATGCTGCCTATGAGTGGAACGGGCTGGAGTATAAAGCGGATGATGCAGGTACATCTGATGCCGATGTTGCCTCCGCCATTCGTGCGGAAACTAACCGAGCCTCCATTGAAGCCAAACAGGATTTAGATGCAGCGCGTCAGCAGGCATTTGGCGTTACACAATACCAGTGGCACGGCGGCTCATGTTCCATTTGCGCACCCTATGATGGGCAGATTTGCACTTGGGGCGAAGGCATGCAGCCGGGCGGAGTTCACCCGAACTGCCAGTGCTCCGGGGCGCCCGTGGCCGATGAGGCAGGCGAAGCAAAACCACCACAGATAAGCGGTTCTGATATTGCAGATGCCGCGTTGTTATTGGCATCGATTATCCCGCATGTACGGGCAGGCAGAATTGCCGTTGCCGCTGTTCGCGGGCTAGGAAGCGTGGGTAGACGTGTATTAGGGCGCATAGGCAATCGCAACCCATCATCGACACCGCGAATGGATAATACAAAAACTTGGCCGAAGCCACCGCGCGATGGAAAGTATAAGGAAGGTTTACCTTCGCGCACAAAACCTCGCAATAGAGGCGAAAAAAGTCTATATGACGAGAATGGTGGTGAATGGCGTTATGATCCCGGCGATAAATATCACAATCCTCACTGGAATTATAAACCGCCCGGTAAGGCTCAAGAGTGGCAGAATATAACGATCGGCGATTTGCCTCACCTAAAATAGGTATCATATGTTGAGAATGAAATTTTTTGAGGAATTTAAAAACGGCTACCCTTTCCTTGTTATCATAGGCGATAAGGAAGGATTGGGCGCTGCCTATCGTTTCTTTGCAAGCCAAAAAGAGGGTTATTTGAACGAGCCATCATTGGTATCAGAAGCTGATATCGCACCGCTTGAACAAAGTGCGCTTTTTCTTACCGAACAGGAATGCGAAGAGATTGCAGAGCATTTCAAAAATCTTAGCCTAGCAGACACTCCTTCCCATGCATATTTTGATACGCAAGCTTTAGGGGATGAGGTTGAAGTGATGATATCTTATGGGGAGTACGAAAAGCTTTTTTAAAACTGCTCGACTTACTCAACACATTGCAACTCTTGGAAAATCATTGCAATTCTCAGCGAGATTCGAACTTTGTTGCAGTGTGTTGTGGTCGATATTTCAAGAGTAGTGAGCCTGATAAACCGCGACACGCTACCACCCGCACCGACAATCCCACCAAGCCTTTCCGCCAATCTATCATGCGGTAGCGATTTGTCAAAAGCCGCCCATTATTGCGCCCAAGTGTCCCACAACTGTCCCATCCGGGACATTTCGGGACAGTTGGTTCGAATGCCAAATATGGGGTTTGAGTGTAGGAAATCGGCGGGGCGCACCTACCGACTTCGACGTTGTGAATACTGATGCAGACTAATGCCCTGCCGCTACCGCCCGCAACTGTCTGGCATAGAGCGTTCCCCATAGCAGCCCGATAATCGCGGCGATGAATGACCCTGCCAGCACACCGAGCTTCGCAGCATTCAGCATGTCCTCGTTATTGAAGGCGAGCATGGCGATGAAGATAGACATGGTGAATCCGATACCCGCTAATAAGCCGATAAGCCAGATGCCTCTCCACGTCACCCCCGGCGGCAATTGGCTCCAACCCAGCTTCACTGCAATCCAACTGGTGGATACGATGCCGAGCGGTTTGCCGAGAACGAGCGCGGCGGCCACCCCTACCAACACCCACATCGAACCCTCGGCGGAGAAACCGTCGCTGCTCAGGCTTACTCCGGCATTAGCCAGCGCGAATAGCGGCATCACGCCATAAGCCACCCATGGATGCAGCGCCTTCTGCACGCGCACCACCGGGGGCAGCAATTCGCGCTGTGCCAACCGAAGTTCGCGCAACGATTGGGTCAGATGATGCTCGTCCCGCGTATCTTTATCACCACCTGTGAGTTCATGCGCGACGCGCGAAACCATATCCAACGGGCGCTCGCGCATACGCACGGATACCACCGGCGTCATCAGGCCAAGCACCACGCCCGCAAGCGTGGGGTGCGCGCCGGTCATCAGCATACCTATCCAGATAACGGCTCCGGGGAGCACATAAGCATAAGCCGAACCGATGCCCATGCGCTGGTAGCCGAGCACCATCAGGATGCCCGCTCCGGCGACGACGAACCCGCTGTAATCCAGACCACCTGAATAAAACAGCGCGATTATTAGCACCGCGATAATGTCGTCGATAATCGCCAGCGCGAGCAGAAACACCCTTACATTGCCGGGGATGGAGCGCCCAAGCAACGCCAGTACGCCCACCGCGAAGGCAATGTCGGTAGCGGTCGGCACCGCCCAGCCATGCGCGCGCATTGGGTCGGCATTGAAAGCGAGGTAAATCAGCGCAGGCACGGCAACACCGCCAATGGCGGCAATGATGGGCAACATGGCTTGCCGTATGTCGCTCAGAGCGCCTTCATGCATCTCACGGCGGATTTCCATGCCGACGACGAGGAAGAAAAACGTCATCAGCCCGTCATTGATCCAGAAGTGCAGCGATTGAGAAAAATTAAAGCTGCCAAGTCCGATGGAAATCGGCGCATGCCATAGATCATGATAGCTTCCCGCCAGTGACGAGTTCGCCCATATCAGTGCGACGGCGGCGGCGATAAGCAGCACGATGCCGCTTACGGCTTCGATGTGTAGGAAGCGCTCAAGCGAAGCGAAAGCACGTTCAGCAATGATTTGTGTGCGCGGCAACGCAGGCCGCGTGGGGTGTTGGCTCATGGTCATACAAACTCCGCGCGGCGGCCCGACCAGCGCTTTAACCTGCCCACCGCGAAACTGCGACGAACACCCTGAAGCCATCATAGGCATTTACCGAAGAATGGCAAGAGACATGCCGCTCAAATCATTGACAATTCGTGCTCCATGATTATAACCACGCTCACTATCAAGACGTGCCTTGTGTTCGCAAAGCGATGTAAATCCGGCACTTTGTGAAACGCTAAAGATAGGTACGCAATGCTTTCTCGACTTCGCGCCGAGTGGTTCGGCAATATTCGTGGTGACATCCTCTCCAGCATGGTGGTGGCGCTCGCGCTCATCCCGGAAGCCATCGCATTCTCCATTATCGCAGGCGTTGATCCGAAGGTTGGGCTGTATGCCTCATTCTGCATCGCGGTGGTGATCGCCATCGTCGGCGGTCGTCCGGGGATGATTTCGGCTGCGACCGGCGCAATGGCGCTGGTGCTGGTGACGCTGGTGAAGGAGCATGGCATTGAGTACATGCTGGCCGCTACGTTGCTGACCGGTGTGATCCAGATTCTGGCAGGCTTCCTGCGGCTGGGGCAATGGATTGAGTATGTGTCAAAATCGGTGGTCACCGGCTTTGTCAATGCGCTGGCCATCCTCATTTTTATGGCACAACTGCCGGAGTTTAATGGTGCGACATGGCACATGTATGCGATGGTCGCCGCAGGCCTCGGTATCATTTACGGCTTCCCTTACATCACCAAAGCGATTCCCTCACCGTTGGTGACGATTGTGGTGCTGACTGCTTTCAGCATCTATATGGGGCTGGATATTCGCACCGTGGGCGATATGGGGCAACTGCCAGACTCGCTGCCGATGTTCCTTCTGCCAAACATTCCGTTCACACTGGAAACGCTACTTATCATTCTGCCGTATTCAATTACGTTGGCTGCGGTAGGCTTGCTGGAATCCCTAATGACGGCTGTGATTGTTGACGATATGACGGACACGCCCAGCCAAAAGAACCGCGAATGCGCCGGGCAAGGTATTGCTAATATCGTCGCTGGGTTCTTCGGCGGCATGGCAGGCTGTGCCATGATCGGTCAATCCGTCATCAACGTCAAATCCGGTGGACGCGGCAGGCTTTCCACATTCTTCGCGGGCTCGTTCCTGCTGTTCCTGATTCTGGTGCTGGGCGAATGGGTGAAGCAAATCCCGATGGCGGCGCTGGTCGCGGTGATGATTATGGTGTCAATCAGCACCTTCAACTGGGCCTCCATTAAAAACCTCCGCACCTATCCGCCGACTTCCAGTCTGGTGATGATCGTCACCGTGACCATCGTGGTGTGGACGCATAATCTGGCGCTGGGCGTTTTCGTCGGCGTGTTGATGAGTGCCTTGTTCTTCGCCCGCAAAGTGGCGCGGTTCTTCGATGTGGAAACGAGCCTGTCAGAAGATGGCACCCACCGCACCTACACCGTGTATGGGCAGGTGTTCTTTGCCTCTGCCGCCAATTTTTCTGCCCGCTTCGATTTCAAAGAGAAGCTGCAAAAGGTGACGATTGATCTTACCCACGCCCATTTCTGGGATTTAACCGGTGTGGGGGCGCTCGATAAAGTCGTTATTAAATTCCGTCGCGAAGGGGTGGAAGTGGAACTGCTCGGCATGAACGAAGCCAGCGCCACCATTGTCGATCACCTCGGCGTTCATCACAAACCCGATGAAATCGACGCGCTGTTTAAGCACTAAATGCTGTGTTATGGTGTCTGCATGAAATGCGAAAAACTCACCTGCCTGCTTACTACTGGTGCCTCGCGCTGGACGATATTCGTGCGGCTGGCGCTTGCGTTGATATTCATCCCTGAAGGTATACAGAAGCTGATTTACCCCGAAATACTTGGCACTGGACGCTTCATTAAAATGGGCATCCCATTCCCTGAATTGACGGGACCCTTTGTCGGTTGGGTGGAAATCATCTGCGGGTCACTTATCCTGCTGGGGCTGTTCACGCGCTTTGCTGCCGTGCCATTGATTATCACGATGCTCGTTGCCATAACGGCGACAAAAATCCCGGTATGGATGGGGCATGATTGGGTGGTGACGGAAAACATCACCTTCTATGTGCGTGAACTGAAACGCTATGGCTTCTGGAGCTTCATGCACGAAACCCGCCTTGATTGGGCGATGCTCATGGGTGCGTGTTATATGCTGGCTGTGGGTGGTGGCCGATGGTCGCTGGATAAGCGACTTACACGGGAATCACCAGCCAGCCGATAATTCCGCAGGCGAGTATCACGCCCGGAATCGCCCATTTGCTTTTAATGAGATAAAACGCGGCCAATGCAGCGGCGAATAGTGCCGCTTGCTGCCAGCCGGTGATGACGCTTTGGAATATCTGTAGCGCGGTGATGGCAAGCAGCCCCACCACGGTGGCGGAGATACCATCCAATGCGCCGTGCAGCGCCTTGTTCTCGATGATGCGCTCCAGCTGGTTATGCCCGAGCAATGTAAACGCAAAGGCAGGTGCGAAGATACCCAGCGTCATCAGCATTGCTCCCGTAAATCCATCCGCAGCAAAGCCGAGGAACGTGCCGAAAATAATCAGGGGTGCGGGAATCACGCTGCTGAGCGCGATGCCATCGAGGAACACTTGCTGGGTGATGGCGGGGTAATGGCCGACCATGCTGCTTTGCAGGAACGGAATCGCCGTGTACGCGCCGCCGAAGGAGAGCAAACCAGCCTTCAGACCTTCTACCAGAAGGTTGCCGGTTCCGCCCGTGCTGATGATGCCTGATACCGGGAACATGATGCCAATGGCGATGGCAGTAGCGATTAAGGCAGCGCCAATAATGGCGGCAGCGCGACGGCGACCGGCAGACCACAGCGCCTGCCATGCCGCGCATACGATGAACACCAACAGGAAATGCACGCCCAGCAGCGTGAGTGCCACGGCAGTGAATGCTGCCACCCAATGTGATCTATCCACCAGTACCTGCACTCCAATGCGATGCGCGGCGCGAATGATCATCGCGGTGACCGCAGGTGCAACGCCGACAAACAGAGGAAGTAACGCAGCCGCACCGAAATGCTGATAGCCCCACGCTAGAAGCAGCATCAGCAGCAACCCCGGCAGCATAAAGCCAAGCCCGGCAAGGAAACCGCCCAAACGACCGGCGCGGATCATGCCGAAATAAACGCAGAGCTCATGCGCCTCTGGTCCCGGAAGCGCCTGATACACCGCGAGCGCACGGCGGAACTTTTCCGGGGTTATCCAGCCTCGGCGCTCCACTAGTTCGTCACGGATCATCGCAATTTGTGCAACGGGTCCGCCCCACGCCAGCAGGCCGAAGCGGAGAAAGGTCAGGAAGATGGATAGGTAGCTATCGTGCTTCATGCGATGGAGTAAACCTATGTTGAGTACGGTTGGCAAACGCTACCAGCGACAGCATCACCGGCACTTCGACCAGCACGCCGACCACGGTGGCCAGCGCCGCGCCGGAGTTCAGCCCGAACAGGCTGATGGCTACGGCGACTGCCAGCTCGAAGAAGTTGGATGTGCCGATCAGTGCGGCGGGTGCTGCGATATTGAACGGCACACGCCACGCATATGCCCAGCCATACGCGATGAAGAAAATACCATAGCTCTGGATGACGAGCGGCACGGCGATGAGGCCGATGACCAGAGGCTTATCCAGAATCGTCTGCGCCTGAAAGCCGAATAGCAACACCACGGTAGCGAGCAAGCCAATGATCGAGAACGGCTTTAATTTGGCAGTGAACAGCGTAATGCGTTGCACGTTACCGGCACCATCCAGCTTTTTGCGGGTGACATATCCGGCGGCCAGCGGAATCAGCACATAGAGGATGGTGGAAAGCAGCAAGGTTTCCCATGGCACGACAATATCCGTTACGCCCAGCAGCAACGCGGCAATGGGGGCGAAGGCGAAGATCATGATGAGATCGTTGATCGACACCTGTACGAGTGTGTAATTCGCGTCCCCGCGCACCATCTGGCTCCACACGAACACCATCGCCGTGCAGGGCGCAACGCCGAGCAGAATCATGCCTGCGATATATTCCTTGGCGGTTTCGGGAGCTACCAGCCCGGCAAATACATGCTCGAAAAACAGCACGCCGAGTGCTGCCATGGTGAAGGGCTTCACCAGCCAGTTAATGACCAACGTGATACAGAGTCCCTTTGGCTTGCGGCCAACGTCTTTGATACTGGCGAAATCCACGCTCACCATCATCGGGTAAATCATCACCCATATCAACACCGCCACCACGAGGTTCACGCTGGCATATTCCATTGCGGCGATGGTTTGAAAAATGGAAGGCACAGCTACGCCAAGGCCAACACCGGTAGCGATGCAAAGCGCAACCCAAAGGGAAAGATAGCGCTCGAAAAAACCGAGAGGAGAGTGCTTAATCATAAAGGACCGCCGCCATTAGCTATGGCGTCTTGTAAGGCACCCATTTGAGAGCAGTACGCGTAGCGCTCTTTCTGGGAAAAGGATAAGCGGTTGATGATTTGAACGTCACTCTGCGATGCGAAGGTTCTGCCGTAGGTAATTTCTGAAGTTCCAATTCTTGATTTATCTTTTTTTGGTATGAACGAAACGCAATGCTTGTTTGAAACTGGAAAGTGTTTCTTTACGCTCATTTTACTCCAATCAATATTATCATCTATGTAGTGCGTTTCTAAAGATGTCATTTCAAGGCAACAAAACATATCGTTCAGAATAAATGGAGGAGAACCTTCTTCTGCCGTGAGCAGAATCAAGTCGAAATTATCTGTCAAAACTTTATGTCTATGGAGAAAGCTGCTCTCTAACGTGATGGCATAAGATAACCCACGGCTGTTACTGCAGGCATCTGCTACTTTTTTAGCTTTAGGATCTATTGCAATCATTTTTGAAAGGACTTCATCTTTCTTCATAACGCGCTCTGCTATGAGGGTTGCTCTTGGGGTCCTTATAAAAATCAACACAATAAAATCTATGATCTCGGCTATGTCTTGCGCTGTAATGTCTATAAAACCCGCTGATGCTATTTTCTTGAATAAGGGAGCAGCATGACTCTCAATTTCTGAAAATTTCTCCTCGACCGTATAGTCTTTATTTTGACCATTAATAACAGTATAAATGTGCTTATGCTTCGCTACAGAATTGACATTTCTTGGATCGCTGATTTTGTTTTTGTTTGCATCAAACATAAAGATGTTCCGGCTTTCATTCACAAAGCCGCTAAGAAACATTTCAGGTAAAATGTGTTGATCCTTGGGTTGATTCTTTTTCATCTTAAAAGCGCTTCCTCAATCCTCTGCCTCAACATCCCAAACGCCTCATCAAACGCCGCATTGATTTCATCTTCCGTGCCGCTTGCCTTGGCCGGGTCGGGCGTGCTCCAGTGCAGTTTTTCGTGTTTCCCGAGGAAGGCTGGGCAGGATTCAGCGGCGGCGGCATCGCAGACGGTAATGACTACATCAAAATGCTGGCCTGCGAATTCGTCCCATGACTTGCTACGCGGGTCGCTCACGCTGATGCCGTGGCGATTCAAAGTTTCGATGGATTTTGGATGAACGTAACCGGCAGGGTTGCTTCCGGCACTAACCGCCTCATATCGCCCTGCACCCAGCGCATTAATCAGCGCTTCGGCCATGATGGAGCGGCAGGAGTTGCCGGTGCAGAGAACCAATACACGCTTCATTAGCAGCATCCACTTTTCGGCGCGCAAGCGGAAACGGCCCTGATAGGCATTTGCTTGGCAGGAATCCCACAGGCATCCTGTGCCAGACAGGCTGTTTGCTTGGGGGTGAGAATGAAGTCCGTGCCATCAAACTCAAGATCGAACTTACCAATCGTATCCTGCTGATACTCGACTTCGATATTCATGTCTTCGGCATCGCCCAATACTTTTTTGGAGATATTAAGGATATGCAGAAACTTCTGCGGGGCAAGGCGGTGGTCATAGTCGCCTGCTTCCCATAGCTGGAAATTGACGACCGTTTCTTTACGCTCCACGCCGCCGCAATCGATGAAATGCTTCGTGACTAACCCCACTTCGGTGACGTGGAAATGTTGCGGCACAGTCGATCCGTCGGGTAGCTTGAAATTCACGGCAGGTAACCCTGCGAGGGCTTGCTTCACATCTGAAAGTTTCATGATTTTTTCCTTTTGGTTTTTGGTTTAGTTCTCGGCTTGCAATCCGCATCGCAATCTTCTTCACGGATGCAGCAATTCTCGCGCAGGTACGCCAGCAAGCCTTCCATCGCGTCACAATTCGCCGCGTAGATTATTGAGCGGCCTTGCTTGCGGGAAGTCACCAGCCCCGCATGGCTCAAATGCGAAAGATGAAATGATAGCGTGTTGTGCGGAATGTCGAGTTGATCGCTCAATGTCCCCGCCGCCGTACCACCACGGCCATATTCAATAAGCAGCTTAAACACCCGCAGACGGGTTTCCTGTGAGAGTGCGGATAAAGCGATGATGGCGGTGTCAAGGTTCATATATCCATCATAGTGGACAGGTTTAATATGTCAATGGCTATGGACATATGTGCTTACACTTGAGGCTTGACCTCAGCTGCACATGTCTTATCCGATAGAGAATGAGACATGATATTTATAGCACCCACCTGTTACGTCACCTGCGCCTGACCATCGGGCGCAATATCCACCAGCGCCGCCGCGAGCAGAAATTAACGCTGCGGAAACTAGCAAAACTTACCGGCATCTCCGAAAGCTGGCTCGATCATTACGAGTTGGGCAAAAACGAAATCGCGCTGGATGAGATGCTCAAAATCGCCTGCGCCCTGTGTGTGCCGGTGGTGGAGCTGATGCAGGCATGAGCAAAGAAGCCGCCGAAACCCTGCTATTTGAGCGCGAGAAACTCTACGAAGAAATATGGGCGGAACCGATGATGCAGGTGGCGAAGCGCTACGGCATCTCCGATGTCGGCCTCGCAAAAATCTGCAAGAAGATGAGCATTCCGCGCCCGCCGCGCGGCTATTGGACAAAGAAATCCTACGGTGTGAGCACCAGAAAAGAACATTTGCGCCCGGCCACTGTCCAGACACAAACCCACGCCGTGGTGGAGCGCGACACCAAGCAGCTGGCAACCATCAACGACCAACGCCGCATCCAAGCTCCCGAATTCGCCACCGAGCGCCAGAAAGTCCGCCGCCTGAAGATCGCCCTACGTGACATGGAAATCGCCCGCCGCACGCGTCTGTATCTGGAGGCGATGCGCGCGCTGTCCAACGCCGCCGAGCCGGAGCAGGCGCAATGGCTGGCATGGGTGGCGCAATACGCAGATCACATCGACCCGACGATGGATTTCTCCATGCCGGGAGTCAAAGCCGGTAAAGGTTCCGCACCGGTCTATAAATTCACCGCGCAGGGATTCGTGGATGACTAGAAAAAGCGCTGAATTGTCTATTACTCTGTGCAAATAAGGCTTGTTTGTACATAGTAATGTACAAAGACGCATATTAGCAGATTGGAGCACGCCCAGAAAACACCCAAAAAACGCCCAGAAAATCTTGGATGCAGTGGAAAAATCCGTACCAACAATGAGGACATGGCTCAATAATTAAGGATCTCTTGAGTGCTCTATGAGCGCTAAACTTCCACCATCAGTCCGGCTTTATCAAACCCAGGGCATTCAAAGCCGTCCTCGCCTTTTGGGTAGCCGCGCTGATTGGATATGATTCTCGTATTGCCAATCATCTGATCATCGCATTCATGCGTATGCCCATATACCCACAGCGCCGATTGGTATTTTTCAATGATCGGCAGCATATCAAGAGAATTAAACGCTGGTGTAATCGGGCTATTTCCATAGCGGGTGTTGGGATTAAACACCGGTGCATGATGCGAAATCACTACACGCGCGCCAGATACATCATTTGCAAACCACTGCTCTAGGTTTAGGACGAATGAATCATGCAATGCCAGAGTATCTACAGGCTTTAGCAGCTGGCGATTCGGTAACATAATGCGGCGAAAATCATTCATAGCCGTGGCCGCGCGCATCATGGCATCATCATCAGCGCCATTGAAATCGGTCCACATCGTGCCGCCAAAGAAATGCACCCCATCAATGGTAATGCTTTCATTCTGTAGAAAAATTACATTGCGATGATTCGAAGCCAGCCAAGTTTTGAAATCTTTCTCGTTCATATCCATCGGCTGCTGCGTGTAATATTCATGGTTTCCCGCAACGAACAGGACAGGTTTGTGCCAGTCCTTCAGCATCCAGCCCAAGGGTTCAAAATTGCGGAAGGTGATCATATCGCCTGCCAGAATCATAATATCTGCATCCGCATCGGCGGGCGGGCAAAACTCCTTGCCGAATTCTAAATGCAGGTCGCTGTAGCTGATGATTTTCATGTGCAAGATTATAACACCCTGCCAGCTGCACTAAAGGGTGTTTTTATTACAGACAAAACCTATTGCGAATGCGACTGCAAAATGACATCATGTCAAAAATATTCCCAGAGGAGGCAGGCAGATGCATAATGAATTTTCCTCGTTGAGGATACGCGCAGGAGTAAGCATTGATGAGCTTTCCGAGCGTCTGGAGTATAGCTCCCGCCAGCTTTACCGCTGGGAAAAAGGAGAATCTAAGCCCAGAGAGGCGGTCCTGAGTGCCTTGCGCGGTATGGCAGAGAATCCGGCCACGCCTTATATCCCTGAAACACGCTTCAATTTCATTGATCTCTTCGCAGGCATAGGCGGGCTACGCAAAGGGTTTGATCAGATTGGCGGGCATTGCGTATTCACTTCTGAATGGAACAAATATGCCCAGCAAACGTATGGCGTTAATTTCCGGGATAACAGGCCGGTCGAAGGGGATATTACACAGATACAAACGGACGAGATTCCCGATCATGATGTGCTGATAGCGGGATTCCCATGCCAGCCATTTTCTATCGCCGGTGTCTCAAAAAAGAATGCCCTTGGCCGGAGTCATGGCTTTGCATGTGAAGCGCAGGGGACGCTGTTTTTTGATGTTGCCCGAATTCTAAAAGATAAGCGCCCAGCGGCGTTCATGCTTGAGAACGTAAAAAACCTTCAGAGCCACGACAAGGGGAATACGTTTGCGGTAATCTTGAAAACCTTGCGTGAAGAGCTGGGCTACCATGTCTGGTTCAAAGTTATTGATGCGCAGCATTTCGTCCCTCAGCATCGTGAGCGTATTGTTATTGTTGGGTTCCGTGATCCAGTTCCATTCTCATGGGATGGGCTGGTTCTCCCGGAAAAACGGAGTGTGCTGCTGCGAGATATTCTGCATCCGGAAAACGGCACAGAAACTGCAGAAGAGCCGTATACAATTGGCCCGCTGGCCCGCGTGAATGAGAAATACACCCTGACCGACAAGCTCTGGAAATACCTTCAGGACTATTCCGATAAGCATAAGGCGAAGGGAAATGGCTTTGGCTTTGGACTCGTAACGCCTGATGATGTTTCCCGTACTCTTTCTGCGCGTTATTACAAAGACGGTTCAGAGATACTGGTCAGTCAGGGTAAAGGCAAGAACCCCCGCCGCCTTACGCCACGCGAATGCGCACGTCTGATGGGATATGATGATACTTTCCGCATCCCGGTTTCTGATACGCAGGCATACAAACAATTTGGTAATTCCGTGGCTGTACCGGTTTTCAAAGAAGTTGCGCGTATCATGCAGCCGTACATCGCTTCACTGGTTCATGGCACTGTAGAATACCGGGAAGCTGTTAGTGCCTGATGTTCATAATTCACAAACGCGCAGCAAAAATATGGCGGCCATTAAAGGCCGGGATACCAAGCCTGAAATAACGATTCGTCAGGGGCTGCACCGGGCGGGGTTTCGCTATCGTCTGCATGCCAATGATCTGCCCGGAAAGCCTGACATTGTATTCCCGCGCTATAACGCGGCTTTATTTATCAATGGCTGCTTTTGGCATCAGCATCATTGCCATTTGTTTAAATGGCCGCAGACTCGCCAGGAGTTCTGGCAAAAGAAAATTACCGGTAATGTGGCCAATGACAAAAAGAAGCTGCAGATACTTCATGAGCTGGGCTGGCGCATTGCAATCGTATGAGAATGCGCGCTGAAAGGCAAAAGCCGTATCCCGCACGAAGCGACTATACAGATGCTGACTGAATGGCTAAAGTCAGATGATAAAAAACTGGAAATTCAGGGGCTCACGGAGTGATAAATTCACTGTCACAACTCTTGCAGATTATGCAGTCGTATGGCGCGAAGCGTTTCTATGCGAAGAAGCTTGCCCCGAATGATAACTCCAAAAATCAGGTCTATCTTGGCGGAGATTTTTCTGCCCTGAACATCATCCCTTATAATGGAATATATACCGATGGCGATGCTATCGCAGGTAGCAAGCGTGACCGTGCAAAAGCGGATGTGACCTTTTATTGGGTGAACCAAGATGGGAAATGGCTGGCACCAGATGCGCAACTGATTCTCTACCCTAAATACCCGGAAGTACGCATGTCTGGCTTTCTCAAGGGCTGTGAGAACGCTCCCGCCGATGTTATGCGCGTGCGTGATGAGGGGCGTATTCTTTTTCTCGGCATTACCGGTAACGGCAGTGTACTGGGCTATGCTGCGACTGCCGACGAGCCGGTTGCGAGAGAATTAAACAGCCGGGATGATTGGGAAACCACCGGCGTCTTTATTGAAATTCCTCCCAACGTAGACGCACAGCTGGATACAAAGCAGCAGCTGCTGTCTGCGCTGAGTCGTATATATCAAAAACACTGGATACCCTCGCAGAAAATGCGCTCTGATGGCATCATCGAACCCTATAGCGCAAGGAATGGCGGCGGCTACACATTGGAAGCAGAACTTGGCATTTCACCCAATGGCTATGCAGAGCCGGATTATATGGGCTGGGAAGTTAAGCAATACGGCGTAGCCGATTTCACCAAATTCCGGCCCAAAGGTGTGGTTACGCTTATGACGCCCGAGCCATCCGGTGGTTATTATCAGGATGCCGGTGTGGCGGATTTCCTGCGCCGCTACAGCTACCCGGACAAGAGTGGTAAGCCGGACAGGTTTAACTTCGGCGGCATCTACGCCTGCAACAGAGATTTCCACGGAGAGACAGGCCTACGGCTGATGCTTCAGGGGTTTGATGAAACGACTGGCAGGATTACGGATATGGATGGCGGCATTGTGCTGTTATCGCGCAATGATGAAATTGCGGCGCTGTGGAGCTTTACCGGCATCATGCAGCACTGGAATCGCAAACACGCACAGGCTGCCTATGTGCCATCTATTTTCCAGACCCCACCGCCGGAATATGCCTATGGTCCGAGGGTGCTGCTATGCGAGCGCACAGACTTTACGCTGTTCCTGAAAGCCATTGCGTCGGGGGTGATATATTATGACCCGGCCATTAAGGTTGAGGGATCATCGAGCGCAAAACCAAAAATCAAACGTCGCAGCCAGTTCCGTATCAAGCATGAACAGCTAACGACAATGTACCATCAGAGTGAGGTAGTAAACTTAGCTGAGTAGCCGGATGAACGCCGCTTCACCAGCAACAACTAAGTATTAATAGGGAGCATAATATATGTGGATGGTACGTTGTGATGGTGGCCAGTTAGCTGAAACCTTTCTGGAACAGGGTATGGTGTCGATTGGCTGGGCAGAAGCCAGCTCCTTGCTTGGGCTGACACGCGAGCAAGTAATTGAGAAGGTAAAGCAGACCTATCCTGAATATAAACCAATGAAGGCGGTAAACAGCGGCAGCCAGCTTTTCAAAATCGCATCAGGCATTAAAACGGGCGACCGGGTGATGACATACGATCGCTCGAAACGAGTGTATCATATTGGCCGTGTCACTGGTGATTACACTTTTGACGCCAACGCACAGGATGCCACAGCGCACCGGCGAAAAGTTTCATGGGATGCACAGATTGAGCGCGATAAGCTATCGGTGCCAACTAAAAATTCTTTGGGTTCAACCCTTAGCATTTTTGAGATTTCCGAAGGCGCAGAGAAAGAAATTGATGCGCTATTAAGTGGTAAGCCTGTAAAAATTGAACAGCCTGAAGCATACGCTTCAGCAGAAGTGGCAAGTGACACTAAAGACCTGCTCGAAGAGCTTAAGTCCAAAGCTCGCGAATTCATCAAAGACCGCCTGATTGCGTTAGATTGGGACGAAATGCAGGAGTTGGTTGCAGGGGCGTTGCGTGCAATGGGGTATAAAACGCGTGTATCGGCTCCGGGGGCAGATCGTGGTAAGGACATTGTCGCGTCACCGGATGGCTTGGGGCTAGAGCAGCCGCGTATTGTTGTAGAAGTAAAGCACCGGCCTAATAATCAAATGGGTTCTCAGGAAATCCGTAGTTTCCTCGGAGGCCGCCACAAGGATGATAAGGGGCTATATGTTAGCACCGGCGGTTTCTCTAAAGACGCAAAGTATGAAGCTGACCGCGCATCCATTCCACTCACGCTGATGGACATTGATGATCTGGTAGAGTTGGTGATCGAAAACTATGAGAACATGGACATGGAGACCCGAAGTCTCTTGCCACTCGTGAAAATTTACTGGCCATCATAATCGCAAGGACGGTTTATTTTTTCTGCTCTGAAGGTACTATTAGTACCGTAGCGCAGATAAAAATAAACTCTCGCGCCTTCAAGCCATTGAAAAACCAAAACACCATTGATTGCACCTGCACGCCTGTTATCCGTCGATACAGTTAAGCAACTGTTTTGATGGAAAATAGTATGGATGTGGCGGCAGAAAAGACAGCGTATCGCGCGCGGATAGCGCAACTGAATGATGGGCTGCGGCAGACGTTTTGGGGCGGCAAGGTGATGATGACGCCGGGGGTGCAGGAGCTGCCGGAGGATCTCCAGTTACGATTGTTTCGCGCGGTGGCGGAGTTCGATAATTTCACCGTCGACAATGATCCGCATGGCGAGCGTGATTTCGGGCGCATCGCGCTGGATGGACACCGGTTTTTCTGGAAAATCGACTACTATGACCGGGAATGTCGCTATGGTTCGGAGAACCCGGCGGATGCGAACAACACGACACGAATCCTCACAATCATGCTGGCCAGCGAATACTAAAAGCCATTTCGTTTTTTCGCGTACCCCATTTCGTTTTTTGATTTGGAGTTTTTGTTGTTTTCCATATGGATGCGCCGGAAAAAACGAAACGAAACGCAACTTTGGCAGCTGGCCCTAGCGAAATCCCGCGCTCGCGGCGTACCCGTAGAGGGTGGTCTGGAAGGACCCGCGCCGGTGGCTCGTTGCTACGGTTGCTACGCTCTTGCCCGAACCGTAGCAGCTGTAGCAATCGTAGCGGAATCCGTCAGTGCAGGGTTAATATGGTAGGCTGTGCGGCTGCCTTTCGTCTCCGCCGCGATGACATGATGCGCGGTCAGCATCTCTAGCGCGCGCAGGCGGCGCGCCTGATTCTTTCGCAGCAGGTTCGGACCATACTGCATTACATCGCGTTGGGTGAAACTCTGGCCACCGCGCCGTAGCAACCATTCCTGAAGCAGGCGCGCATCGCCGATGTCCTGCGGCTCTTCGAGATGGATGAAGATGCGCTTGGTTTCCTCCAAATACCACGTCGCCAGTGCAATCGCGCGCTGCATCGTCCCGGCGCGTATATTGCCCACCGCGCCATGCTCGAAGATATGTAGGTTGGCCGCGATGCGCGCGGCGTTCTCGGCAGACTTGGCCGCAAAATCCTTGATAGTTTCATATTCGCCCAGTTTGCCCAACTGCCGTTCCGTGTCATTGTAATAGGCAATCCATAGCGCGTGTGCCTCTGCATCCAGCGCCAGCACCGGTGGAGCAAGCGTCAGGCTTTCATCCTGCACAGGCAGGGGATGATCAAGCAATGCGCGGATGCGATAATGAAACGCACGCAAATGTGGGTTGTCAGCCATGCCGGGGCGGTATTCACGCGTTCCCATCGTGCTTTCAGGAAAGGCGAGCAGTATGCGCGCCATGAAGCCGGTATTGCGGCTGAGTCCGTCCGACACGCCGAGCAATGCGCGCAGTACAGACATCTGCATCATCAGCGAACAGGTCAGCCGTCTGCCCATGCCGAAACAGCTTTGCGCGCTGATGCGGTCGCGCTTGAAATTGCGCCCGTCCCATAGTCGGTTGAGGAAGCCGAAGAATCCCAGCGCCCGTTCCTCGCGGAAACCATGTCCGCCCACCACGATTGCGGCCTCGTCACTATATAGCGCTGCCGACGGCCAGCCGGTGGCGAGCTTCTCGGCCAGCTTCTCCTGCGTAACATCCTCATAAAACAGGCTGGGCGTGATGGGAATGCGTGGCGCGTTCGCGTCCCATTCCTCCAGTTGCGCCTCCAGCGTTTCCAACTGGAGATGGTTCTTTTTCATGTCAGTGGCCAGCTTGCTGATCTGGTTCTGCACGCCTGTCTTTTTCGCTTTATGTGCCTCCAGCTGACCTTTGACCTTTTCGATCTCCGCCTGCGCTTCCTTATATTTCTCCATCTCCCATTCGGTGGCGGCGATAGAAAACACCTTATCCGCCGCCGTTTTGCGTTCGCCGCTTTCGGCGATGGTGATGAAGCTCAGCGAAATCGGGCTGACCAGTTGCGGATCACGCGCCACATCTGCCAGCCCCTGACAGGCCAGCGCGACATTGGCCAGTGCCGAGGTTGCTACCAGCGCCATCGGCTGCTGACCATATTCCTGATAGGACACCACCGCATCGCGGATCAGTGGCGGCAGTGCTTCCACCGGGTAGGCACGCGGCTGACTGCTCTCCCACGTCAGCGGCAGAGGTTCCTGCCAGCCGCTACTGCTACAATCGCTACGGTTGCTACGCTTTATGGTGGGGGCTGTAGCAGGGGTAGCACCGGTAGCAGTAGCAAGCAGCCCGGCTACTTTCTCAGGCGACCAGTTTTCTTTCAGTGCATCGGCGGCATCCCAACCGGGCGGTACATCATCCGGCGGCGTGATAATGGTGACCGATGCGGCGATGGGATGCAGAATGGAAGCGACAGCCTCAGCATATTTGCGCCCCGGCGCATCCGCATCCGGCCAGATAATGACCGTACGCCCCGTCAGCGGCGACCAGTCAGCTTTGTGCGCGCCATTGCTCCCACCTGGCGAAGTAACTGCGACATAGCCAAGCACCAGATGCTCGGCTGCATCGGCGGCTTTCTCACCTTCGCAAACGATCACCGGCGTGCCAGCATACATCGCCAGCCTGTCCAGCCCGTAAAGCGGGCGCGGTTCGGGGAAGCCACGCCAGAGCCATTCACCGTCCGGCGCGTTTTCGGTAGCCCATAGCGTGCGTGGCAATATCTGCTTACCGTCGGGCGTATCGAAACGACAGATGAAGCCGAGCAGCTCGCAATTCGCGTTATGGTACGGCCAGACCTGCGACGGTTTGCCCAGCTTCGAATGGCTGTAATCTTCCGTGCAGTCGCTGGCGGGAATGAGGTAAAGCTCAGCGGGTTCCATGCACGCCCCCGATCTTCTCCTGAAGCCAGCGCGCAGCATCGCCCTGCGAACATTGACGTAGATAGGCGACGAGACTCACCACATCACCACCCGCATCGCCAGTGGCGAAATCCGCCCAGCGCCCGGAACGCAGATTGATGCGAAAGCTACCTGCACGGCGGTCAGCGCGGGTGGGGTTGCGGGCGGTATATTCCTGCCCACGCACCATCCCGCCGGGGAGCAATTCGCTGAGGATGGCGGAAAGCTGCGCCAGCGCTTGCTGATTCAGCGCCGCGAAATCAAGCCTATTTGCCTGCATTTTGTTCCTCCATCCACTGGAAAAATGCGGCCTCGTCGATCAGCACCCGGCGACCGCAACGGCGGATGACTTTATCGAAGCCGTTATCGGCGGCGTAGAAAATGAGATGCCGCAGCCCGCCGACGGGTGGCCACTGGTGATACTCGTTCCATTTGGTGACGGGGATGAGCCGGGTTTTCGATTGGGCGTGGTCGTTGGTGTCCATAATTGCTGCTCCGTGATTGATTGCACAAACTCCGGCAACATCGCCGGGTACGGAGCAGGATTAGGGATAATGCGGCCTCAGCCAATACAGTCTACGCGTCCACTGTAACAGTGGACGACTTGGCTATGCGTCCTCTTCTTCGTATTCGGGGGTCTCAACTGCCTTACGGCGCGGGTCTGCCTTAGAAACCCATAGCAACAGGGTGCGCTCTATGAAGACCCCATCCTGATAGCCATGCTTCTTCATGGCCGGGTGCGCCACAATTTCCTTTTGCGTGTAGTTGATATTCTCATCCCACAACATGCCTGCGACGGCCTCACAGCGCGCTCTAAGGAGCTGATTGGGGCGCGGCGCGATTTCCTTTTTAATAACTACTTCCTGCACCGACTCGCTTTGGCTGCTGGCTTTCGGCTTTTTCTTTTTCGGCGCGTTCCGTTCTTCGGGGAAAAGAAATTTGGGCCGTTGCTCCAAGCTGGTTGCCCACGCAATCAGTTGCTCACGCAGGACAAACCGTCCATAGGTATCGATATATGGGGGAATGTAATAGTCGCCGTACTCGTCAATTTCATCATCGGTGAGATAGCATTCTAAATCACCCATCAGAATGGCTTCGACCATCGCATTTCTCATGATGTTGTATCGCTTCTTGTTCCGCTCCGTGACCTGCTCAATATCGCACCATAGCTTCGCGGCTTCGTTGATACGGAAGCTCTTCTTTACATCGTATAGTTCGTAATCAATCGCCATCACGCCCCCGCAAAAATCTTCTTGTTCATCTTCTCCACCACCCCGGCGGTGTGGACTTCGCTGAGGTGGGCGTAGCGTTTCACCATCGCCAGCGTTTTATGGCCGAGGACTTCGGCGATTTCGTTGGTGGAGGCGCCATTCATGGCGAGATAGCTTGCTGCGCTGTGGCGCAGGTCGTGGAAGCGGAAGTCCTGTATCTTAGCCTGCGTAAGCGCGTCCAGCCATGCGGGGCGGCTGTTGGCGGGTTGGGTGGCGTCGCGTGGGGATGGGAAGACCAGCGGGGTTTG
>QFOX01000111.1 GCA_003241645.1 Azospirillum brasilense
CAGGTGGTCGTAATCTCCTGCGGTGGCTTCCTGCGTGAAGGCGCTGATTTCGTCGGCGGGGATATGCGCGCGCCGCGCGGCGCGTTGGCATAGCCCCAAAATGTTGAAAGCGTTGCTGTCCTGTCCGACGAGCTGCACATGCACGTCGGGGTGTTTGATAAACGGCCCCGTGATGGCCAAGCCTACATAGCGCCCATAGGCGCTGCCGGAGGGATCGACATAGAGCGTTTCGCGCTCCGGCGCAGTGACCGCTACCGCTTGGCGGCGCAGGTTCTTGTAGCCGCCCTTACCATCCAGCCATGCGCGGTCGCGCAGCAAGCTGTGGGTGAAGGCATCGTATTCGGCAGCGGATAGCTCGATGGTTTCGGCTACCTCGCACTCGGATACATGCCCCAACTCATCGCGCGCGGTGGCATATACTTCCTGCATATCGCAGGGCTTGCGGGCAAAGCGGACATTGACTTTGGTAATCATGGTTAGGCTCCTTTCGTGGTTTTCGCTGGGCGACCCGGTGCTGGCGGTACCATCAAGGCATCTGCATCGATGCGGTAGATAGGGTCTTTTCCGGTCGATCTCGTGCAGCTAATGTCGAGCTTCCATTTCATTTTCAGCACCGTGGATATTGCGCCGCGTACCGAATGTTCCTTCCAGTCGGTGGCCTGCACCAGTTGCGCGATGGTCGCGCCCTCCGGACGCTGGAGCATATCGACAATGATTTTGTGCTTGGAGTTCTCGTAATTGGGCTTTGTTTTTCCCGCCGCTTTGCCCGCCTCGTAGGCGGCGAGCAGCGCGTCCTTCACGCCCCACACCGCGACATCATGAAAATCCAAGCTGTCGCTGTTGCGGATTTCTAGGGTTTCGATATGCAGGTGCTGCTTGGCGATGGTGGCGAGCAGCGTAGTGATCGAAGTTTGCATGCTGGCCTCCTATCGTGCGCTGCTGTGCATGAAGAGCGTGGCGTCATAGAGCGCCTTGGCGTTGGTCAGCAGCGGCTCAAGGTCGAGCAAGCAGCCTATGGCACGATTGCGTTCCTTGGCGGTGGCAGCGGCATCGGCTTCGACTGTTGCCAGCAATGCCTTCTCCAGCAGGGTTTTCATGCATGCGATGTTGGTGGTGATCACCTGCATATGCGTGTCTTGGTTGGTCATAATAATCTCCTTGGTTTGAGGGGTTAGTTGGCGAATTCGCCTTCGTGGAAAATCGTGTCGCAAAGCTCTTTGAGCTTGCTGTCGATATCGGCGGCGAGCGTGACGTCGCCCCAATTCGCGTTGTCGATGGCGGTGCCGAAATGACGCTCTGAGGCTGCGCTCAAGCGAGCCAGCGAGTGGCGGATGCTTTCCATGCGGTCTGCGAATTTTTGCTGGGCGGGTTTGCATTTCATGGCGGGGTTCCTTTCGTTGGTTATTGCCCTTTGGACACCCTCAGTAACGCTCCGCTCGGCATGTTAATCAACTTATAAAAGCGACTATTTACTATTATCATTCAATACGTTGAACGCGATTTGAGTTGATTAAAATTGCGTCTGATGCATGGCGATTTTTTACCCCCTAAAACCGAGGGTTTTTGATGACGGTCACCATCTACGAGGGGGATTGCCGAAAGGTGCTGCCGACACTGGCGGAAAACTCGGTGCATTGCTGCGTGACCAGCCCGCCTTATTGGGGCTTGCGTAATTACGGCACGGATCGCCAGATCGGCATGGAAGCCGAGGTGCAGGCATATATCGACACGCTGGTGGCGGTATTCGCGGAGGTTCGCCGCGTGCTCCGGCCCGATGGCACGCTGTGGCTGAACCTGGGCGATTGTTATACTGGCTCCGGCAAGGGCGGACATTCCTCGCGCATTCGCAGCGAGAATTGGCAGCCCTCCTATGGCAAGGCGCACATGCCCGCTGGCCTAAAGCCGAAGGAACTGGTCGGCCTGCCATGGCGGGTCGCATTCGCATTGCAGGCCGATGGCTGGTACTTGCGCTCGGACATTATCTGGCACAAGCCGAACCCCATGCCAGAAAGCGTGAAGGATCGCCCGACACGCGCGCATGAATTCATTTTCCTATTCAGCAAATCCCGCCAGTACGCCTACGACTACCATGCTATCCGTGAGCCGCTGAAAGATTCCAGCATTGCACGGGTACAGCAGGACGTGGCGCAGCAGGAAGGAAGCGACCGCGCGCATGCAGGCGGTAAAACCAATGGCCGGATGAAAGCCGTGGTCTATGGCGGCAAGAAGCATGAAGGATACGGCACGACCAGGCACAGCGGCAATGCATGGGAACCCCAACAATCCGGTGGGCTGGTAAATAAAAAGAGCGTCTGGACGGTCGCTACCTGCGGCCTCAAGGAAGCGCATTTTGCAACCTTTCCGCCGAAGCTGATCGAGCCGTGCATCAAAGCCGGATGCGTGGAGCGCGGGGTGGTGCTCGATCCGTTCTTTGGCGCAGGCACGACCGCGCTGGTAGCTGAGCGCCTGAATCGGGACTGCATCGGGATTGAACTTAACGGGGGGTATATCGGGATCGCCCGGAAACGATTGGAAGAGGACAGCGGTATGTTTGCCGATATCCATGTCATCCCATCGCCGGATCCCGCCTCTCACTCCATCGCTGCGTGAATGCCATGGGAATCTCGATTCGTGCTTATGCCCGCAAGCGCGGGGTCAGCGATGCCGCCGTGCGCAAGGCCATTAAAACAGGCCGCGTGCCGGTGGAAGAGGATGGCACCATCGACCCTGATAAGGCCGACCGCGCCTGGACGATAAATACCGATGCCGCGCAGCAGCGGGGGCCACAGACCATGAAGCCCGTGCCGGAAGCGGCAATTGATGCCGTGCGCGACACGCTGCGTGAGAACGGTGCGCCCTCCGGTGGCGGCACCACCTACATGCAGGCGCGCACCGCGAACGAGGTGCTTAAGGCGCAGACCAACCGTGTGCGCCTGCAGAAGCTCAAGGGTGAGTTAATCGACCGCGCCAAGGTCATGGCGCATGTTTTCAAATTGGGCAGGCAGGAACGCGACGCATGGCTGAAT
>QFOX01000028.1 GCA_003241645.1 Azospirillum brasilense
GTAGTGCCAGTGGGCACGGTGGTGGGCGCAGCAGATTCAGCACTGGCCGTTTGGGCGGGGCCCATGTTCTCGAGTGCTTTTTCTACCGCCATCGAAATGAGGGCAAAGAACATCTGGCTCAGCAGATCACCTTGGCCCATCTGGCTGGCGTCGAACCCGGCCTGGCCGAGCATGCGGCGGCGGCGTTGCGCTTCGGTTTCGTCTTCCTCGCGGCTGGTGCCGCCTGCATCGCGGCGCTGCTGGTAGGCCAGCGAGGCATCCATATCGTCGGTGCTCATGCCCATGCGCTGCATGATGGACGGCACGTAACTCCGGGTTTCGGCGGGCAGGCTTGCAAGCCAATTAGCGCCACCGTTGCGCACGGCGCGCTGCACATTGCCACCGCCCGCGTTATAGGCGGCGAGGCCTTTGGCAAGATCGCCGCCGAAGCGTTGCGTTTCGTTGCGTAAATAAATGGCTGCGGCGCGCGCGGCGACTTCGGGATCGTTGCTCCACGGGTCGATGCCGTGGTTGCGCATCATCTCGTCGCGGGTGGCGGGCATGAATTGGAAATGGCCGCGTGCCCCCGCGCTGGAATTGCCGCGGTTGCTGCCGCGCGAGCTTTCCTGCGCCCATACGGAATCGAGCGTTCCCTCGGGGAAGCCATATTCACGATCGAGCTGCGCAAATGCTACCATGGGCCCATCATAGCAAAAATCGGCCCGCGGAATGTGACAGTTTGGTGAATATTGCCCACAGTATGGGGCAATTATTCGGCAGATTTGCTTGGTTTTTTCGCCTTATCGGCCGCACCATCCACCGCGTCCGCCGGTTTGGTGCGCATGGCGCATTCCACCATCGTCACGTCGTAGATCGGGTGCTCCAGCGCCGTCAGCGACGGGGTGGACGCATACATCCAGCCATGGAACAGCAGCTTGGCGCGCTTCTGGTCGGCCAGTTGCTCGCGAATGGAAAGCAGCGCCACACTATCGGGCAGGCTGGTGGGGGCCGACTGGTAGCACTGCACGGCTTCGATCTCGAGCTTGCCGAATTTCAGCGTTTCACCCGGTTTGGCTTTCAGCTCTTCGGCACGCGCGGTCACTTTGTTCAGCACGCGCAGCACGATCTGGCGCGGGGTTTTGGTGTCGCCGTTCGAGGCGAACATGGGCGCGGTCAGTTCCGTCGGCGCGGCGGGGTCTTCCTTCACCGGGTCGGCTTCCAGCACGGCCGGTGCGGGTGCGGCGGGCTCGGTCACCTCAATGCCGTCGATGTTCTCGACCGGCACAGCACGTTCCATGGGCAGCGGCGCGGGCACGGCCTGCGAGCCATAGGGCGTGGAACGCTGGAAGGGAGTGTATTGCGCGGGCGCTTGCGCACCCGGCTGCGTGGGGGCGTTGCCGCCCTGTTGCGGCTGCAGCCACGGCAACGCGCCGCCCTGCGGCTGGTCACGCGTGGTGTACACGCCCGCGGGGGCCTGTGCCTGCCCGAACGGCGCAGCCGGCTGCGCGAGCACGGGCGACGCCAGCAACGCACTCACCACCAGAACTGTCGGTGTGGGTCGCAGCACGGGGTCTATTCAAGCCCGCTGGAAAGCGGCGAATCTTCGCTGTCGGCGGGTGCATCCGCACCACCGTTATCCGCACCACCACCGGAGAACACGAACTTGCCGATCATCTCTTCGATGCTGACCGACGATTGCGTCAGTTCAATTTTGTCGCCGTCCTTCATCACGGCTTCGTCACCGCCGGGCTCCACCGCCACGAACTTGTCGCCGATCAGGCCGGTGGATTGAATGGCCGCGGAGGAATCCTTCGGCAGTTTGATCTTGTCCTGCACGCGCAGCACGGCTTCGGCCTGATAGGTTTGGGGGTCAAGTTCCAGCGCTTCCACCACACCGATCTTGATGCCGCCGATGCGCACGTCGGAGCCCACGCTGATGCCTGCGATGTTGCTGAAATCGGCCTTCACGGCGTAGCCATCGATCTGCTTTACGTTGCTGTTATCGTACGCGAAATAAAGGAACCCGCCTGCCACGGCGAGCACCACGGCGCCCATCACGGTTTCGATTGCATTGTTGGCCATGTTTTCCCCACGAATGAATTGCGTGGGTGATAGCATGCAGGCCTTGCGCTTGCAATGGTTGAGGCAGGAAAAATTGTGGAAAAAGCGTGGCTAGTAAAGGCGTGCAGGCTTGCCGGTGCCGCTGGTGCCGCGCGTCAGACCATCGTTCTCGAGGGTGGCGGCGCTGGAGTAGTACGCGTATTCGAACCAGTCGGAACGTTGCTGCTGGAGCGCCATCTGATCGTCGTCGCCCATCATGCCACAGGCACTGGTTGAAACTACCACCAATAGAAGCATGAAGTTCTTACGGCACAAGATCATGGAGCTATGCATACACCAAAAGGGGGGCATGCACAAACAGGTAGTAGTGCAGTGCACAACGCGTGGTTGTTACCAGCCCAGCCCGCCGGAAGATTTTTCCGCGCAGCTTCCCCAGAAGCTGCAATTCGCATCTTTCTCTTTGGGTGCTTCCCAGCCCCAGCCATGCGATTTGCCGTAATAGCCATCGAACCATTTCTGGTTCTCTTTGCTCTCTTCGCTTTCGGTGTCGAGGTGGCTAAGGCCCGGCGGCGGCGCGGCGGCTTCGGTGTCCATCTGGCTCAGGCCAACGCCTTTGCACCCTGCCAGCGCAAGCAGCGCCAGCATGCACAGCGTGGCACGCATTATTGCGGCGTCCAAGGCTGGTAGTCGGCCGTGGCTTTGGCGCGCGTGGCCGATTTTTCGATATGGCCCGCAGGCAGGTAACGGCCCTGCGTGCCGGTCAGGTTCGGCACATGTTCTTTCTGCCAGCTATAGCGGCGCGCGGCTTCAGGGATCGGCGCATCCAGCGTGTAATGCAGCCAGCCATGCCAGTGCGCGGGCACTTTGGAAGGCTCAGCCATGCCATTGTAGATCACCCAGCGGCGCGCCTTTTCTCCCTTCGCAGCGCGACGCTGCTCGAAATAGCGATTGCCGAATTCGTCCTGGCCGACCTTGCGGCCATAAACGAGAGTGAATAAACGTGTACCGATCGTTGCGCTCATGCCGCCTCACTAGCAAAGCCTGCCCTCGCCTGCAAGCCTTGCGTTGTTATTTCCCACGCACCATGCGGAAGTACGGGATCACGTTGGTGTAGTTATCGGTCCACGGGCTGGTACCGGGCTCGGGCTTCAGCTCCACCCAGCTATCCTGCACGGTGCGCAGCGGCTTCAGATCGTCGGCGTCGCGCACCATGAACACCCAGTAGCTGGTGTAGGCAAGCGGCTCCTCTTCCACCGTGCCGAAAATGCGCGCATAGGCATGCACGCCCAGCGCATCGGCCTGTGCGGCCATCACCGGCCACAGATCGATATGGCGGTTGGTGGTGTGCACCATCAGCACGCCGTGGGGGGCCAGCTTGTCCATATACATTTGCAGCGATTCTTTCGTCAGCAGGTGCGCGGGGATCGCGTCCGACGAGAAGGCGTCGATGATAATGGCGCCATATTTCCCATCTTCCATTTCCGCCATTTTGATGCGGCCATCACCAAGGATGATGCGGTGCTCGCCCGGGCAATCGCTCAGGTAAGTGAACAGCTCCTTGTTCTCGGCGATCTCCTGCATCACCGGGTTGATCTCGAAGAAATCGATGCTCTGGCCCGGCTTCAGCAGGCACTTCACGGTGCCCACGCCAAGGCCCACCGTGGCGAGCGGCTTGTCGCGCAGCAGCGGCATGGTCTCGAACGCTTTGCGCAGTCCGTAGTAATACGACACCACTTTCAGGCGGTCCTTGGTCACACGCTGGGTGCCGTGCAGCGTGGTGTTATGCATCAGCATATGCATATCTTCCTTGTTCGCGTACACGTGCTGCACGCCAAAGAAGTTCCGCTTCTTGAACAGCAGGTCCATGTTGTTGGTGCCGCTGACGAACACCACCAGCAGGATCACGCCCACGGTCGCCACCGCATAGAAGGCCGGGGCAAAGCGGCGATAGACCAGCAGCGAAATGAACGCAGCCAGCGTGCACGCCATCATCACGTTCTGGCCGTGGATGCGGCTGAACACCTGATCGGATTCAGGCGAAAGCAGGCCGAACACGATATACAGGATCACCGTTTGCAGCACCACGCGCGAGGCCACGCGCACCAGCAGCGCCACATGCGTGCGAATGGGCAGTGGGTTGGCCGCTTCCATCTGCTGGCGCAGCAGAAACAGTGTCATGCTCGCACAGAGCAGGCTCAGCGGGTATTCATAGGTCTGCGTGAACAGCATGGGGGCGACCAGCGCATTCAGCACACCGCCCAGCGCCCCGCCGATGGACATGGCGAAGTAAAATTGCGTCAGCCGTGCCGGCGAGGGTTTGAAGCGTGCCAGCCAGCCATGCAGCGCGAACGCCAGCACGCCGAAGATCACGATCTGCAGCAGGAACGTGCCCGCGAAGCGGTGGCCCTGCAGGCCATAAATGAGCAACGCCCCCATGCCGAGGATGGGCGACAGGCGAATGGCGCTGGGCACGAAAATGGGGCGGTCACGGAACGCATCCACAAAGCTCAGCAGGTACAGCGACAAGGGCAGCACCCACAGCAGCGGCACCGCGGCAATATCGGTGGTCACGTAGGTCGTGACGCCAAGGCTAAGCGACGAGGCAAGGAACGCCAGCCACACCCACAGCACCACGCGACTGCGCGGCAGGGCTTCGGCTTTAGTAGCTTCCTGTGTGGCGGCTACCGTAGGCTTCAGGCGCTGGCCCAGCAGCAAAAGCCCGGCAAGGCCGACCACGTACAGCACGCTCCAGCCCTGGCTTTGCTGCGGCAGTGCGAATAGCGGCTCCACCACGGCGACGTAGCCGAGCAGGCCCATCATGCTGCCGAAATTGCTGGCGCTGTAGAGCACGTACGGCGTTTTGGAAAGCGGGTGCTGCGAACGGCTGACCCAGCTTTGCAGCAGCGGCGCGGTGGCCGAGAGCACGAAGAACGGCAGGCCGAGCTGCAGCAGGAACGCCAGCGCAAGGTGGCTGATGGGCGCGCGCATCACCGCGTCCGTCGCGGGCAGTTGCACGGCCAGCGGCAGCAGCAGGCACGAGGCGGCCACGATGCCGCCATGCACCAGCCATTGGCGGGCACCGGGCACCTTCTGCGTCAGCAGGTGGGCATAGGCATAGCCCGCCAGCAGCAGCAGTTGGAAGGTCAGCATGGCGGTGTTCCACACCGCTGGCGTGCCGCCCAGCGTGGGCAGCACCATTTTGGTGGCCATGGGCTGCACCGCGAATAACAGGAACGCGAGCAGGAAACTGATGGTGAACGCCAATGCTTTCATAGGACCCTCGTAATGTTGCGCCCATTCCAGCCAATTGGCATGGATTGTAAAGGCATTATCTTGCAACAAAAGGGGCACACCCCGCATGGAAGGCATGCGGCGGCATAAAAGCTACATTCGGCGGTGCGGCTAGTTGTCGAGGAACGAACGCATCTTGCGCGAGCGCGAGGGGTGCTTCAGCTTGCGCAGTGCCTTCGCCTCGATCTGGCGAATACGCTCACGCGTCACGCTGAATTGCTGGCCCACTTCCTCGAGCGTGTGGTCGGTGTTCATGCCGATGCCGAAGCGCATGCGCAGCACGCGCTCCTCACGCGGGGTGAGGCTGGCGAGAATGCGGGTCGTCACTTCGCGCAGGTTGCTCTGGATGGCGGAATCCACCGGCAGTACGGCGTTCTTGTCCTCGATGAAATCGCCGAGATGCGAATCTTCCTCGTCGCCCACGGGGGTTTCCAGCGATACGGGCTCCTTGGCGATCTTCATCACCTTGCGCACTTTATCGAGCGGCATCACGAGGCGTTCGGCCAGCTCTTCCGGCGTCGGCTCGCGGCCGATCTCGTGCAGCATCTGGCGGCTGGTACGCACGATCTTGTTGATCGTCTCGATCATGTGCACCGGAATGCGGATGGTGCGCGCCTGATCGGCGATCGAACGCGTGATGGCCTGACGGATCCACCACGTAGCATAGGTGCTGAACTTATAGCCGCGGCGGTATTCGAACTTATCCACCGCCTTCATCAGGCCGATATTGCCTTCCTGAATGAGGTCAAGGAACTGCAGGCCGCGGTTGGTGTATTTCTTGGCGATGGAGATCACCAGGCGCAGGTTCGCCTCGATCATCTCTTTCTTCGCACGGTTGGCGTCGCGCTCGCCCTTGCTCACGCTGGCGGAAATGCGCTTGAACTCGGAAATATCCAGACCCGTTTCCACCGCGATCTTGCCGATCTCGCGGCGCAGCTCGTCAATGGCTTTGGCTTCTTTCTCGACGAAATCCTTCCAGCCTTTTTCCTTCAGCTTGCCCACGTCCTTCACCCAATCCGGGTCCAGCTCGCGGCCATTGTAATGCTCAAGGAAGCTGGCGCGTTTCACATGGTGCTTCTCGGCCAGTTTCAGCAGCTGCATTTCGGTGCTGATGAGGCGCTTGTTGATGCCATAGACCATGTGCATCAGCTCTTCCACGCGGGTATTGTTGAAGCGGATGGAGAGCATGATCTCCACCACCTGCGCCAGCAATTGCGGGTATTTCTTGTTGTCGGCAGCGGTCACGTCGCCTTCGCCGAGCGCCTGGTTGTGGCGCTTCTCCTGCAGCTTGCGCAGCGATTTCGACACTTTGGCGAATTCGTCGAATTTCTCAAGCACGGCAGGCAGCAATTCCTGCTCCATGGCCACGAGGCTGAGCACGGCTTCGTCGTCGTAATCGTCTTCTTCGACCTGCTCTTTGCGGCCGCCCTCGAGTGCGTCGTACTCGTCGGCCTCTTCTTCTTCCTCTTCTTCCGGCGCGTCGCCCGCGTTGCGCTGGGCTTCGGCCAGTTTGTCCTCGGTGCCCGCGCCATAGGTCGCGTCAAGGTCGATCACTTCGCGCAACAGCATCTCGCCGTTGGCGAGGCGGTCGCGCCAGCCCAGCACCACATGCATCACCGTGGGCGATTCGCACAGCGAGCTGATGACCATTTCACGGCCCGACTCGATGCGCTTGGCGATTTCGATCTCGCCTTCGCGGCTGAGCAGTTCCACGTTGCCCATTTCGCGCAGGTACATGCGAACCGGATCATCCGATCGGCCGTAGGATTCTTCCTTCTCGTTGACAACCTCGATCTCCATGTCGCCGCTCATGTCAACGACCACGTCCTCGTCGCCCTCGCCTTCCACGAAGGGCACGTCGTTCTTATCGTCGCCGTCCGGCACTTCCACGACCTTCACGCCTTTGGTGCCCAGCTTGGTGATGAGCTCGTCGATCACTTCGGGGGAGAATTCGGTAGCGGGCAGGTGCTTGTTGATGTCGTCATACGTCAGCACGCCTTTGGTGCGGCCGATCTTCAGCAGCTTGGCTTCCAGCGCGTCGCTCACCTCGCCGCTGCCGGCATTGCTTGCCTTCGCGGAAGCCTTGGCGGGCTTTTTCGCGGGCGCAACTTCTTTGCTGGGTTTTGCTTGGGCTTTGGCGGGAGCAGTGGATTTTTTAGCTGACATAACCGGTGTAGCGGGCGCTTTCTTTGGAGTATTCGCAGGGGTTGGGCGTGTGGATGTAGCGCTGCTGCGGGATTTCGCAAGGTTCTTCTGCGGGGCTGTGGATGGTTTTTTGGCCGCAGCCTTGGGGGCGGGCTTTTTCGCCACAGATGCCGTTTTGGCGGTTTGTTTGGCTTTTACGGGCTTCGCCGCTTTTTTGGCCGCAGCCTTGGGGGCGGGCTTCTTGGCAGGCTTCACCGCTTTTTTGGCCGCAGCCTTGGGGGCGGGCTTCTTGGCAGGCTTCACCGCTTTTTTGGGGGCCGCCTTCGCGGCTTTCGGCGCGGGTTTCTTGACCGCGGGTTTCTTCGCGACAGGCTTTTTCACGGCCACTTTCTTCAGCGGTGCGGGCTTTTTCTTGGCCAAGGGTTTCGCGGGTTTTGCCGTGTTCTTCTTAACAGGCTTCGTTGCCTTCTTCGCAGCCATAGTCATCCTTCAAACGTTCGTCAGGGGGTGGTGGCAGGAAACGGGGATTCACCCCGTGAATGGCGGGACTATGCACAACCCATAAGAAAAAACAAGCTTTTGCTTGGTTTAAGGGGCATCACGCCGCATGAATGCGCAAAACGTCATGAAACTGTCATGGGGTACTGCTACGAACATCGCTCGACCACGAGGAACCTATGGCACATACACCCACCCCCACGCACGAACCGCTCGTTTCTTTCCAGAAGCTTGCCAGCATTCCCCAACAGCTGCGCCACGCGCCCTGCACCGATGTGGGCGATGGGCGCAAGCGCTTCGAAGTGCCGGTCACCCTGAATGCGGCCGAGCTTGAGATCCTGCATTGCGCGTTGCAGCGCAGCCCGGAAACCTACCAGCGCCCCTACCCCTATCCGCAATGCGAAGCGACGTCCGGCGGCGTGGCGCTGGAATTCACCACCGCGCAGTACACCGCCCCCATCCACACGCTGCAGCAGGGGTTAAACCATATCCGCCAGCAACTATTGACCGCGCACGAAGTGGGCGGCGCATGGCTGATGGATGATGCGCGCATTCACCTGCGCCTGCCCGAGCAGATCCGGCGCGCCATCTCGGCGCAATTGCGCGACGAAGCTGCGCAGCAGCAGCGCTAAGCCTTAATGCCCCTGATGGGCGGCGGGCAGCGGATCGTTCTGGTAGAACCGGGCGCGTTCGCGCTCAAGCCCTTCAAGCTGCTGTTTCAGCGCCATAAAGCGCTCAAAATTCTCCTGCGTCATTTCCTGCGCCAGCGCCCGCTCGGCCTCGGCGCATTCGGCACGCAGGCGCGCGCGGTCCATGTCGTTGACCACCTCGCCCCACATCACCTGCGCCCGCAGGATGCGGATCGTGTCGTCCATCGCAAGGTCAATGCCCAGATCATCCATCGCGCGGGCAATGGCCTGTTTCGCTTCGTTCGGGGCTTCTTCCTGCACGGCCTGCCAGAGCTGCTCGGCCGTCAGGTCCGGGCTGTGGATATGCAGCTCGGTCAGCAACTGGTGGGTCTGCTGCTGCCACGGGGCCTGCATGGGCGCGTGCAGCCACATCTCCTCGGCCGCGCCGTCATGCAATAGCGCGGGGTGCGCCACTACCAGCGCCATCATTTTGCTGGCCGGGGCCATCAGCGTGGCATCGGCCATGCGAATGGGTGGCGGCAACACCGCCGGCGCGGCATAGGGCTGGCCACCCTTGCCGCCGTAGGGGCGGTTGCCGCCCTGACTTCCCCCCTGCCCGCGTTCGAATTTCTGGAATTTAGGAGGTGCCTGCAGCTCGCGCAGCTTCTCGCGCACGAACTGCTTATAGTAATGCTGCACGGTGGGGTGCTTGATCTGCTCGACCTTCTGGTTCAGCGATTGTTCCTGCGCGGCGCGGGCCTCGGGCGTGGGGGCGCTGCCCTGCCCGAAGGCCTGGTTCCACAGCACAGTGGAAAGCGGCTGCGCATTCGCGATCACGTCATCGAACGCCTGCCGGCCGATGGAGCGGATCAGCGAGTCCGGGTCCTCGCCCTTGGGCAGAATGGCCATGTTCAGCGTTTTGCCCGGCACCAGCAGCGGCAGCGCAAGGTCGGTGGCGCGCAGCATGGCGCGCTGCCCGGCATTGTCGCCATCGAGGCACAGGGTCGGCGTGTCCACCAGCTGCCAGCAGATCTGCAACTGCTCGGCGGTGATGGCGGTGCCCAGCGGCGCCACCGCCGCGGCGATGCCTGCCTGCGCCAGCGCCACCACATCCATATAGCCCTCGGCGATGAGGAGCTGCCCGGAATCCAGCGCCGGGCGGCGTGCGAGGTCAAGGTTGAACAGCTGCCGCCCCTTATGGAACAGGGGGGTTTCTGGTGAATTCAAATACTTAGGGGCTTCTGCATTCGGCTCGCCCGGCAGCACGCGCCCGCCGAACGCGATCACCCGCGACTTACGGTCGCGGATAGGGAACATCAACCGGCGGCGGAAGCGGCTGTAAGGCGCCTTGCCTTCGATGTGAATTAACATACCTGTTTCAATGAGTTGGCGCTCGTTGATGCCGTGTTGCTTCATGGCGCGCAGCAGGGCGTCGCGGTCGGCCGGCGCATAGCCGATGCGGAACCGGGCGATGGTATCGGCGCTCAACCCCCGCTCGATGAGGTAGCGGCGGGCCAGCTCGCCCTCGGCGCTGTTCTCCAGCTGGTGTTCCAGCCAGCTGGTCACCAGCTCCATCACCTGCTGCAGCGATTGCTCGCGGCTTTCGCGCTCGGCCTCGGCCCGGGTGGGCTGGGGCACGGCAAGGCCTGCCATGCCGGCGAGCTTCTCGATCGCCTCACGATAGCCAAGATGCTCATATTCCTTCACAAAATTGATCACATCGCCATGCGCGCCGCAGCCGAAGCAGTGGTAGAAGCCTTTTTCGTCGTTAATGGTAAAGGACGGGGTCTTCTCTTTATGGAAGGGGCAAAGCGCGTGGTATTCGCGCCCCGCCCGGCGCACGGGAATGCTGCGCCCGATCAGCTCCGACATGCGGACCCGGGTGCGTATTTCCTCGATAAATGACTGAGGATACTTCATAATGCTCGTTGAACGGCCTGCCAGTTATTTTGTGAGCAAGTGGTATTTTTTCTTTTTTTCGCGGCGGGGGGATTGACCAGCCCCCCGACCCTCGTATGTTACTCACCATACGCGCGGGCAAGCAACCAGCAACAATAACGCGCGATTCACCCACAACCAAGACCACCGACAAAGAAGATGATGGGATTCTCGATGAGCAATCGTTTGCACGACAATATGTTACCAGAATATCTGAAGGTAGGCGAAGAAGTGCTGCCGCTGGTGATCAAGCGTCATGCGAAGGCGAAGCGCATCTGCCTGCGTTACAACCCGACCGAGCATTCCATCGCCCTCACCCTGCCGCGCCACACCAAGGTGAGCGACGGGCTGCAGTTCCTCACCGACAAATCGCAATGGCTGATCGAAACACTGAACGAGATGCCGCTGAAGAAGCAGATCAAGCCGGGCGTGGTCATTCCCATTTGCGGCGAGCGCGTGCGCATCAAGCATGAACCTGCGCTGGGCCGCCAGTTCGCGCTGATGGATGAAACGCTGTACATCAGCGGCGACCGCGAATTCTTCCCCCGCCGCGTGACCGAGGCGCTCAAGCGCATCGCCGCCATTCGCATGCGCGACCTCGCGGTTGAATACTCGGCCAAGATCGGCCGCCGCGTGAACCGCATCTCCGTGCGCGACACGCGCAGCCGTTGGGGCAGTTGCTCCAGCACCGGCAACCTGAGCTTCTCGTGGCGGCTGGTGTTCGCCCCGCGCGAGGTGCTGGAATATGTGGTGGCGCACGAAGTCGCGCATTTGCGCTACATGGACCACTCGGCCAATTTCTGGGCGCTGGTGGAATATCTCTGCCCCAACCATGAAGTGGCCAAGGAATGGCTGCGCCTGCACGGCAAGCACCTTTACCGTTTCAATGCGTAGTCACGAACTACGGGCGCGCCGCACCAACTCATCCAACTCTATTTCAAGCGCTTGCGCCAATCGTGCGGCTACAAGAATGGTTGGCACAATTTTTCCACTCTCAATGTAGCTCACCGTACTACGATGCACCCCCGCACGGTCGGCAAGCATTTGATGACTAACACCACGTTCTTTACGCAGCTGCTTAAGGCTGGCGGCAAATCGCTCAACAAATACCAACGATGGATCTTTTTTCATGCCCGCAATCATTCTCTGATTGCGCAGAAAGGAAACGTGCGTATAATCACGTATATATTCAAAACTACTTTAGTGGCATACTGCTAAGGCAATGAAAAATGGCTTCAGTTTAGTTGAACTCTCCATCGTGCTAGTCATTCTTGGCTTGCTGACGGGCGGCATCCTCGGTGGGCAGGCCCTCATCCGCGCGGCGGAGCTGCGCAGCGTCACCTCCGAATACACGCGCTGGGTCACCGCCACGCAGACGTTTCGCGACAAGTATTTCGCCCTGCCCGGCGACATGAGCAACGCCACCGCCTTCTGGGGCACACAGGACCCCACACCCGCCACCTGCGCCACCACGCCCAGCTCCAGCGCGCTGACCTGCAACGGCAGCGGCGACGGGCTTATCAACCCGACTTCTTCCCCCGGTTCCAACGAATTGTTCCGTTTCTGGCAGCACCTGGCAATGCCGGGCTGATCGAGGGCAGCTACACGGGCACCTCAGTGCCAGCGAGCCCAGTAGGCTGGGGCGCGGTCCGCGGCACCAATATTCCCATTTCCAAGGTCACCAACAACGCGCTGTGGACGTTCAGCACCTACAATGTAGGCGCGCAAATGTATCCGCAGCCCACGGGCAACAGCTTCTTCCTGGGGCAAGAGGGCGGGCTTGGTTTCGGCTCCGGCCCCATCATCAAGGTGGAAGAGCAATGGAACATCGACACCAAGATGGATGATGGCCGCCCCGGCATTGGCAATGTGCGCGCATGGCTGAACGCAATCAATAACGGCTGCACCACCAGCGACACGGCGGGTGTGGCCGAATACGCCCTCAGCGCCACGGGCATTCGCTGCTCGCTGATCTTCCGCGGTGCGATCTAACGCTATCGGCTTTTTTCCTGCGCGGCGGCTAACTTCTCGCGCCACGCTTTGGGCTGCTGGTGATCCGGCAGGGCCGCCCAGCCGCGATTGAGCACATCCACCTCTTTGTGGCGAAGGCCCAGCGCCGGGCAATCCACCCACTCGCCGTCCTTCTGCACCAGATGCCCATCAAGATACATGCGCCCTTCGCGGCCGCGCAGCATGGTAGTGAGGTCCCAGTGGATGTCGCTTTTATTGCCGTTATGCATCAGCACCTCTTCACCGAGATACTCATTGCCGTAGCATTTCCCCAGCGCCACGTGGAAGCTGCCGCCGATCTTTTCCACCAGCAGGCCGTTTACCGAATGGTTGCGGATGTGCGGGTTGGTGCCGATACCGATCTCGCCCACATGGCGTGAGCCTTCGAATTTCGGGTCGCCCGGCTCCAGCTGGTCTTCCAGTTGCAGCACGGCCTGCAGGTCGGCGTCGCCCTCCACGGCGTGGCCTTCCACGATGCGGCCATGCTCGAACTTAAGTGTAATGTCGCGCATGCGGCGGGTTTTACCGAGGATATCGATGGCGAAATTGCCCTTCGCCACGATCACGCCGTTGAGCGATTCCTTCACCGGGCCGCTGAATATCTCGCTGCCGGGAATGTTATGCGCCACCACGCTGTTGGCGAAGGTATGGCCTTCCAGCGACATGCGAATATCGGTGCCGTCGCTGTTGGTGATGTGCAGTTCCTTCGCGGCGTTGAAAGGCTTGATAAGGTGCGCTTGTGCCTTCTGGATGGCGCGCCACGGCTGGTCGCACGCCTCGAAGAAGAAATCGAGGTACTGGGCGTAATCCTGCCCGTCGAGCTTCGCTTCATGTTCGGTGGGAATGTAGGTCAGGTTCCATTCCAGCTCGCCACGGCCGAGGCGCTTGTAGAAATCCTCGGTGGATTCATGGTCGTAGCGGCGGAATTTCTCCGCGTCGCGGCGGTCGGAAATTTCCGGGTCGATCTCGGACGCCACCCGCAAATTATGGTTGCACGCCGCAATGCGCGCCTGCCGGTGGGCAATGAGCCCATCCAGCTCGGCAGGTTGCAGCGCGTTCACCAGCACCGTGTCGAATGCGCTGTCGATGAATTCCATATCCACGGGAATGGACTGCGCGCTGCAATGGCGCAGGATTTCTTCCGTGGTCACGCGCGACAGCGTGCCGGGATTCAGGCGCAGCACCGCAACGGGCTTGTGCAGTTTCAGGCCCAGCGCATCCAGCATCTGCTGGCCGAGGGCGCGCTGCTTAGCAGGGTCGCAGGGCAAGTTGGGCAGGTCGTTCCAATGCTGCGGCTCGGCGGCATCCAGCTGCGCGATGAGCGCGGCATCGTTCTGCCGCCCCGCCGCGGCGATCTTGGCGAGGCGCTCGGTCGCCAGCAGTAGCTCGGCGGCGGTGGCCGCATCGGCCATGGGCTGCTGCCACTGCGCCTGCAATGCCTGCGCGCGTGCCTGCAGCAACGATGGGGCGGAAGCCAGCGCATTGAGGCTGGCCGAGAGCGTGTCGCAAAGCGGAATATCGATCATGTGCATGCGGCGCTTCTAGCAGCCGCATATGTCAATTTCATGACGGAACACGCATGAATTTATTGGCTGGGGTAGCTGTATTCCATGCTGTCTTTGCTGGGCACTTTATCCATCAGCTTGTTCCAGAATTCCTCGCTCAGCACGTCGCCCCCCTCGTTGCCGCCGCTGGGCGCTTGCTGCACCGGCACGGGTTGCGAGCCCGGCGGCAGCGGCGTGGGGATCATGCGCGTGGGCTCGGCCCCTTCATTCATGTAGCCGAAGGGCGAATCCACCGGCACTTCCTGCGCGGGGGTTTCCACCGGCGCGGGCGGCTGCTCGGCATTGCCGCCGCCGAACAGCCACGGCAGCAGGCCTTCGTTGCTGGCCGCGTTGTTGGGAATGGGCTCGGGCTTGGTGCCGTCCAGCGCTTTGATCATCGCATCATGCCAGATGGCGGCGGGCAAATTGCCCCCGGTCACCTTCGCCATGGGGCGGTTATTGTCGTTGCCCAGCCACACACCGCCGACCAGCTGCGGCGTGAAGCCCACGAACCACGCATCCTTATAGTCCGAGGTGGTGCCGGTCTTGCCCGCCACATCGCGGCCCGGCAGTGCCGCACGCGTGCCGGTGCCCGCACGCACGGTGCCCAGCATCAGGTAGTTCATCATCTCCACCGTGCCTTGGGCCAGCACGGGGTTGCTCTCAGCGGGTGGGCGTTTGTACAGCTCGCGCCCCTTGGCGGTGCGGATCTCCACGATGCCATAGGGCTCCACTTTGCTGCCGCCATTGGCGAGGTGGGCGAACGCGCTGGTCATCTCGAGCAGGGTGGCTTCCTCGGCCCCCAGCGCGATCGACGGGTTGGGGTACACATCCGGAATGCCGAGGCGCTCGGCCATCTGTGCCACGCGGCGCACGCCCGCATATTCGCTCAGCCGCACCGCCACCGTGTTGATGGATTCGCGGAAGGCCTGCGCCACCGTCATGGTGCCTTTGTATTGGCCGGTGTAGTTGCGCGGCGTCCATGTTTTGTTGCCCACGCGAATGGAGATGGGCGCATCCTCGACCTGCGCGGTGGGGGTGTAGCCCGCCTCCAGCGCCGCCAGATACACGAACAGCTTGAACAGCGAACCCGGCTGGCGCTTCGCCTGCGCGGCGCGGTTATACTGGCTTTCGCCGTAGCTCTTGCCGCCGACCATGGCCTTCACCGCGCCATCCGGCTGCATCAGCACGATAGCGCCCTGGCTCACGCGCTTGGCATCGCCTTCCATGGAAAGCGTGTTCTCGATCGCGTCGGCCGCGGCGGCCTGCATGGCGGGGTCGAACGGGGTGACCACGATCAGATCTTCCTCGGCGCTGCCCACGTAATCGGGAACGGCGTCCACCACCCAGTCGGTGTAGTAGCGCACATCGCTGCCCGCCACGGCTTGGGTGGGCTTGGCCGCGAAGGCTTTCAGCGCCGGGATGATGGCTTTTTCTTTCAGCACGCCGTTATCGGCCATGTTCTTCAACACCTGATGGGCGCGGGCCATGGCGCGTTCCGAACTGGCGGTGGGCGCATAGCGCGACGGCGCTTTCAGCAGACCCGCGATCATGGCGGATTCCACAAGGTCCAGCTCGGTGCCGGGCTTGTTGAAATAGCGGCGGCTGGCCGCATCCACCCCGAAGGTGCCCGCGCCGAGATAGACCCGGTTCAGGTAAATCGCCATGATCTCCTGCTTGCTGTAGCGCCCCTCCAGCCAGAAGGCGAGCAGCGCCTCGCGCACTTTGCGCGTCAGCGAACGTTCGGGCGTGAGGAACACGTTCTTCGCCACCTGCTGCGTAATGGTGCTGCCGCCCTGCACCATGCGGCCCTTGGTGACGTTGACCACCATGGCGCGGGTGATGCCCCAGAAATCGATGCCGTGATGCTGGAAGAAGCGGCGATCTTCGGTTGCGAGCACCGCTTCGATCAGGGTTTTGGGAAATTTATCGTAGGGAATGTAGCTGCCATACACATCGCCATAGGTGGCGATGATGCGCCCATCCGGCGTTTCCACCGTGATGCCCTGTTTCTTGCTGATCTTGTCGAGGTCGCGAATGTCCGGCAGCGTCGCCACGAAGAACATCAGCGCCACGCCGCCCAGAATGAACAGCGCGATGCTGGCGCGGAACGCCATGCCCAGCAGCGCGCGCTTGCGCGAATGGCGGCGCAGCGGTGCGGCCTTGCGGCGTGGGCGGCTTGCACCGCCGCTGCCTGTGCTGCGCCGTGCCGGTGTCGCGGCCGATGCAGGACGGCGCGCGGGCGCGTTGGCGCGCGGGCTCACTTTGCCCGCAGCATGCCCGGCCGGTGCGCCCTTAATGCGCACCTTTGCTTTTTTGCGACGCCGCTTTCTGCGAAGGAAACTGAATGCCATGGCCGCCCTGTAGCCGGGTTTGCATGCAAAATATAGTGGAATTATGGTGCAGGCCGCCTGCACAAAACCGTCACAGCGCCGCCATGCCACACCCGGCCCATAAGAAGGCTGGCCAAAGCCCTGCCTTTCGCGTTATAGAACCGCCATGGTTGATGCCTCTACTTTTTTCAAACGTGCCGATGCGACCCTGAACGGGCTGTTCGACCGGCTGGATGCCGCCTACGAAGCCGGCGGCCTCGAGGAGCTCGAGCTGGAAGGCAACGTGCTCACCATCGTGACCGAAACGGGCAAAACATTCATCGTCAGCGCGCATGCGCCAAGCAGCGAGATGTGGCTGGCCTCGCCACTTTCCGGCGGGCTGCATTTCCGCGATACCGGCAACGACTGGGCCCTGCCCAGCGGTGAGCTGCTGAGCGACGTGCTGGCCCGAGACCTCGCCACGCAAGGCGTGGAGATGGCCGCATGAGCCGCCGCAGCGCAGCCGCCACTGCCGGAGAACTTCCGCCCAAAGGCAAGCTGGGCAGCCTGCGCTATCTGTTCCAATATATTCGGCGTTACCGCCCGCACGTGATCGGTGCGTCGGTGGCGCTGGTGCTCACCTCCAGCGGGGTGCTGGGCATGGGCTACGCGCTGCGCTACCTGATCGACCAGGGCATCGCCAAGGGCGACGCGCAAATGCTGGGCTACGGCTATGTGGTGCTGCTCGCCGTGGTGGTGGTGTTCGCCATGGCGACCTTCGCGCGCTACCTGCTGGTCAGCTGGGTGGGCGAACGGGTGGTGGCCGATATTCGCCGCGACGTGTTCGCCAAGATCCTCTCCATGGATACGGCGTATTTCGAGAGCACCCGCACCGGCGACCTGCTGTCGCGCATTACCACCGACACCACGCTACTGCAGACCGTGGTCGGCTCCAGCGTGTCGGTGTTCCTGCGCAACACGCTCATGTTCATCGGCGGCCTCAGCATGCTGATGTTCACCAGCGTGCGCCTGTCGGAATATGTGCTGCTGATGCTGCCGGTGGTGATCCTGCCCATCATCGTGCTGGGCAAGCGGGTGCGCAAACTCAGCCGCGCCACACAAGGCAAGGTGGCCGATATTTCGGCGCATGCGGAAGAATCCATCTCGGCCATGCGCGCCATTCACGCCATGGCGCTGGAAGACGCCGAGCATCGCCGCTTCTCGGCGCTGGTGGATGAAACGCTGCGCACGGCGCTGTCGCGCATTCGCACGCGCGCGTTCCTTACTGCCATCGTCATCTGCCTCATCTTCGGGGCGATCATCAGCGTGCTGTATATCGGCGGGCAGGACGTGGTCGCCGGGCGCATCACCCCGGGTGATCTTTCGGCCTTCATTTTCTACGCCGTGGTGGTCGCGGGTGCACTGGGTGGCGTGAGTGAGGTCATTGGTGAATTGCAACGCGCCGCCGGTGCCACTGAACGGCTGATGGAACTGATGGATCTGCGCCCCGCCATCACCGCCCCGGCCGAGCCGTTCCTGTTCGCCAAAGCGCCGCAGGGCCGCCTTAGCTTCGAACACATCACCTTCCACTACCCTTCCCGCCCGGATACGGCGTCGCTGGCGAATGTGAGCTTCCGCATCGAACCGGGGGAGACGGTCGCCATCGTCGGCCCCTCGGGCGCAGGCAAGACCACCCTGTTCCAATTGCTGCTGCGCTTTTATGACCCGCAATTCGGCATCGTGCGCGTGGATGGGCACGACGTGCGCACGCTCGACCCGCGCGACTGGCGCAAGCATATCGGCATGGTGCCGCAGGACCCGGTCATCTTCTCCACCACGGCGTGGGAGAATATCCGCCTCGGTAAACCCGACGCGACCGACGCCGAAGTGCTGCGTGCGGCCGAGGCCGCCTCGGCCCTCAGCTTCCTGCAAGAACTACCGGATGGGCTGAACACTTATCTCGGCGAAAAAGGCGTGCGGCTTTCCGGCGGGCAGCGCCAGCGCGTGGCCATTGCCCGCGCCATTGTGCGTGACCCTGCCGTGTTGCTGCTGGACGAGGCGACCAGCGCGCTCGATGCCGAGAACGAAACCATCATCCAGGCCGCGCTCGAGAAGATCATGGCCGATCGCACCACGCTGGTCATCGCGCATCGCCTCGCCACGGTCATCAACGCCGATCGCATCATCGTGCTGAACGACGGCAAGGTCGAAGCCGTGGGCACGCACACCCAACTGCTGGATTCCAGCCCGCTCTACCGCCGCCTCGCCGAACTGCAATTCACCGAATAGCACCCCTTGCATTTGGGCACGCGGAGCGATACATGCCCGCCACCATGGATTATGCAATTCTCCCCTATTCCCCTGCATTCGCCCCCGCGTTCGACCGGTTGAACCGCGCGTGGATCGAGGCGTATTTCTCCGTTGAACCGTTGGACGACGCGGTGCTCACCGACCCGCAGCGCTATATCCTCGATCCGGGTGGCGAGCTGTGGTTCGCGGTAGAAAACGGCCATGTGCTTGGCTGCTGCGCCCTGCTGAAGCAGGAAGACGGCGCCTATGAATTCACCAAACTGGGGGTGGACGAAGCGGCACGCGGCAAAGGCGTAGCGCGCGCGTTGCTGCGCCACTGCACCGCACGTGCGCGCGCACTGGGCGCGCCGGCCTTGCGCATTTTCACCAGCACCAAACTGGTGCCCGCCAACACGCTGTATCGCAGCGAAGGCTTTCCGGTGGTGGCCATGAGCGCCGCGCAAAAGGCGCGCTACAAGCGTGGCGATATTCTCTACGAACTGGCGCTGTAGCGCTTACTTAATGAACACGTCGGCGCGGTCGGCGTTCTCGGCGTTGCCGAGCGACTGCACGTTGATGTTCAGCGGGCTCACGCCTTTGCTGAGCAGGAACGCACGCACCTGCAACGCACGGGTGTACGACATGCGGCGTGCCACGGCGGCTTCTTCCGCGGTGCCCGCAGCATAACCCACCACGCGCACGCTCTTATTGCCGTTCTTCACTTTCGTGGCGATGGCCGTAAGCTCCGCCTTGGCGGATTCCGGAAGGTCAGCCTGCCCCGACGGGAAGCTGATGGATTTCTCCAGCGAACCGCTGCTGCTCACGGCGGGTGCAGCCGCTACTTCGACCTTGGGCGCTTCCGGCTTTTTCTCAGCGACCGGCGGCACGGCTGCAGCAGGTGCCGCTTCTTTCGGCGCAGCAACGGGTGCCGGCATCGGCGCAGCCGCGGCTACGGGCTTGGGCTCTGCTTTCACCACCACGGGCAGTTCTGGCTTCGCGGGCGTTTTCGAGGCCACGTCGATCTCGGGCAATTCACGCTTCACCACGGCCACGCTGCTGGTGCCGGGCAAGGTCGGCAGCGCTGAGCCGGTCGGTGCACCCACCGGCGGCAGCGGCTTGCTATCCACGCCGTCTTTCGGCTGCACCACGTCCATGCTGTTTTTCGGCACTTCGCCAGTGATCGCGGTCAATGGCGGCAGGCCGGTCGACGCGGCGGGCTCGGGCAGTTTCAGCACGGGCAGCGCCGGTGCATCGGTCTTCGGTTTCAGCACGGGCTCGGCGCTGGGTGCTTTGGGCAAGCTCACCGGTGCGGCCGCGGCCAGCGGCGGGTTCTGCGCCAGCACACCACGGTCAAGCTTCGGCAGCGCGCCCATTTCGGTTTTCTCGAGCTTCACCGGCGCAGCCGATTTGGCGAGCGGATCGGCCGGTGCAGCCGGTGGCGGCGGCAGCGTCGCAGGCAGCGTGGTCTTCGCCGCTTTCGCAGCGGCGTCGGCCTTGGCTTTTTCTTCCGCGGCTTTTTTCGCGGCGGCTTCGGTCTCTGCTTTCAGCTTGGCTTCGGCATCCGCCTTGGCTTTCGCTTCGGCTTCCAGTTTGGCTTTATCTTCGGCTGCTTTCTTGGCGGCGGCGGCATCCGCTTCCGCTTTCAGCTTCGCATCGGCCGCGGCTTTTGCAGCGGCTTCCTGCTTGGCCTTGGCGTCGGCCGCTTCTTTGGCCTTGGCTTCTTCCAGCTTCTTCCATTCGGCCTGCTGCTCGGGCGTGGGGCCTTTGGTGGTGGTCTTATCGCTGATGACACCCAGCTTCGCGGGCTCGGCACTCATGCCATCCAGCCGCGCATTCACGCTGGGCGGTAAGGCGGGCGGCGCTTTGGGCACCGGCACCATCATGGGTGCGGTGTTCACCGCGGGGCTGGTGGGCGTAATGGCGGGCGGCGGCGGCAGGTCGGGCACCGCAGGCACCACCGGTGCGGGCGCAGGCACGCTCGGCACGGCGGGTTTCACGGCCACCGCTGCGGCGGGCGCAGGCGGGGTCACGGGTGCAGGTGCGGGTTTCGCCGCAGGCGGCGTCGCCGCGGGGGCGGCCACTGGCGGCAAGCCCGCCGGAAGTTTCGAGAAGTTCAGGCCCGACACATCCGGCGCGGCGGGGGTCGCAGCGGGGGCCACCGGGGCCGAACGCACGGCCGAAAGCGCCGGAACATTCACTGCCGCGGGTGCAGCAGGCTTCGCAACCGGTGCGGCGATGGGCGCGGCCGGGGCCGGGCTGGTGGTGACGGCCGGGGTCGCCGGTTTCGCCGGGGCTGCCACGGGCGGCAGGCTCACGGGGGGCAAGGCAGGCTTCGCAACCGGTGCGGGTTGCGCGACGGGCGCAGTGACGACGGGTGCGGGTTTGACAGCAGGCGCGGCAATCGGCGCAGGCTGCGCGGCAGGCATGGGCGCGGGCGGCGGCGGCAGGCCGGGAAGCGATACGGCAGGCACGCTCGGCTGGGCGGGTTTGGGCGCTGCTACCACGGGGGCTTGCACCGGTTTGGGCTGCACGGGTTTCGGTTGTGCAGGTTTTGGCTGCACCGGCGCAGGCATGGCGGCTGCCGGCTTAGGCGCGGCAACGGGCGGCAACGAAGCAGGCACGGCTGCTGCCGGGCGCGGCGACGCAGCCATTGCGGGCTGCTGCGCAGGCACCTGACGCACCGACGCGGCGGCGGGTGCCGCCGTGAATGGCGTGGGCTGGGCCGGGGCCATGGGCGCGGCGGCGGCAGGCTGCAATGCGCGCAGCGCATTCAGGTTGATTTCGACACTCGGCTGTGCGGGCACCAGCTGACGGGCCTGCGCGGGCAGCGAAAAGGCAAGCGCACAGGCGCTGCACAGCAGGAGCGAACGATAGCGTGACTGGGCGTTTCGTGGTGAGAGCATTGCCGATGGTTTCTTAAAGTGAGTGGAACTCGCGAACCGTGAGGAGCGGTTGTACAAATCGGCGCGGCGCGTTGCAAGTGCAGAATCAGGTGAAAATTCAGAACTTGCGGCGAATGCTGCAATGCATTAGAGGGGGGCATGCTTCAATCCCCGCTCACTACCGTTATGACCACCGCCGTGCGCAAAGCCGCACGCGGTATCCTTCGCGATTTTGGCGAAGTCGAGAAACTCCAGATCTCCAAGAAAGGCGCGGCGAATTTCGTGACCAACGCCGATCTGCGCACGGAGAAGATCCTGCTCGAGGAGCTGGGCCGCGCCCGCCCGAAATTCGGGTTCCTGACCGAGGAGACCGGCGTGATCGCTGGGCAGGAAGACAAGAACCGCTTTGTCATCGACCCGATCGACGGCACCACGAACTTCATCCATGCCATTCCCTACGTTTCCATTTCGGTGGCCGCGCAGCAGCGCGACGCGAACGGCAACTGGGTGAGCACGCACGGCATCGTCTACGACCCGCTGCATGACGAGATGTTCATGGCCGAGCGCGGGCAAGGCGCGTTCCTGAACACCACGCGCCTGCGCGTGTCGGAGCGCACGGAAGACGTGCTGCTTTCCACCTCCTCGCCGCGCAAATGGCGCGAAGGCTTCCAGGATAGCCTTGACCGCTTCCAACGCGCCATTGAACTGGGCGCGGTGGTGCGTTGCTCGGGTTCGGCCGCACTCGACCTCGCCTATGTAGCCGCCGGGCGGCTGGATGGCACGTGGTACAACCGCCTGAACGCCTGGGACATGGCCGCAGGCGCGCTCATCGTGGCCGAAGCCGGTGGCAAGGTCAGCGACCTCGAGGGCGAGCCCATCAGCAACGAGCGTGGCAGCCTGCTGGCTGGCAACCGCAAGGTGTACGACATCCTGCGCAGCACGCTGTAGCGCGGCGGCCAGCGCCGCGGCGACTGGTGCATCCATCCCATGCTATGAAAAAAAATGCATGAAAGCCCCTCACCGGGCTCATTTAGGGCATGGGCAAGACCTTAAAAATCGGGTAAGGTATTGGAAATATCGCGTTTGAGGGAATCATCCATGACCAAGCATGTGCGCGCCAGTGACCGGGCCGAGTTCTTTAATACCAGCAAAAGTGGCTTTATCGCTCGCAAGACCACGGTGGTGAACCCTACGGTGCATTACGCCATTCTGGTGATCTTCATTGTGCTCGGCGTGAGCGTTATCGTGAAAACGCAGAGCTGGATCGGCATCGGCATCGTGCTGCTGGTGGGCTTCATCACGCTCAGCCTCGGCATGGCGCTGAACCGCACCAAGCAAAGCCTGCAGGCCACCGAATTCATGAACGCGCTGTTCTCGTCGGTCATCGCGAAAGACAGCAAGTTCGTCATGATCAGCACCGAGGAAGGCAACATCGCCTACACCAACCGCGCGTTCCAGACGCATTTTCCCGCCTTTGCCCAGCAGGCCAGCCGCAAACTGGCCGAGTTCTGCAGCGTCGCCAAACTGAGCGACGCCCAGACCGAAGTGCTTACCGACCACGTAAAAGGCGGCAAGACCGGCAGCCTCACCGTGCAGGCGACGGATGAGGCCGGCGCGACCCACAGCTTCGCGCTGAACATCCAGGGCATTGAACGCCCCACCGGCTTCGTGCTGATCACCGCCAAGTAGCGGTGGCCGAACACGCATAAAAAAAAAGCCCGGTTTGCAGCGCAAGCCGGGCTTTTTGTTTGGGCGTCGCCGCGCGCTATTTCGCGCGTTCCACGTAGGTCAGCTCTTCGGTGTTCACCACGATGCGCTCACCGGTGGTGATGAAGGGCGGCACCATCACGCGCAGGCCGTTCTCGAGCTGGGCGGGCTTGTAGCTGGAGCTTGCGGTCTGGCCTTTGACCACGGGGTCGGCTTCCACGATCTCGAGGATCACGGTCTCCGGCAGGGCCACGCCGATGGGCTTGCCCTCGTGCAGTTCCACTTTCACGGTCATGCCATCCTGCAGGAAGGCGCGGCGGTCGCCCAGCAGCTCGGCGTCGATGTTGGTCTGCTCGTAGCTTTCATTGTCCATGAACACGAGGCTTTCACCATCGGCGTAGAGGAACTGGAAGTCGCGCTGGTCGAGATGGGCGCGCTCCAGCATTTCGTCGGCGCGCAGGCGCAGGTTGGTCTTGGTGCCGCTTTTCAGGTCGCGGAATTCCACCTGGTTGAACGAACGCAGGTTACCCGGCGTACGGATCTCGTGCTTGATGACCAGCCAGAGTTTTTTCTCGTATTCCACTACCATGCCGGTACGAACGGCGGAGCCTGCGATCTTCATAAAACCTCGAATGAAAAAGAATGTGGCGGCTTCATAGCCGGGGCATGCGCCACTGGCAAGGACTATGGTGCGCGGAAGGCCGGGCGGGCCTTGACCGCCTTCTTAATGGTCTGGTTGAAGGCGCGCACGGCGGCGGCCGGGCCTGCCGGGTTGCTCCACACCGCGGTAATGGCGGCCACGAAATCAGCCCCCGCGGTCACCAGCGGGCCGCAATTCTCGGGCGTCATGCCGCCAATGGCCACGCAGGGCACGGTGGTGTAGGTGGTCCACCATTGCAGCAGCTCGGCGTCGGGCGTGCCGTATTGCGCCAGCTTTTCCGGGGATTTCGACTGGGTGGGGTAGAACGCGCCGAAGGCGACGTAATCGGCGCTGCCCTCGCCCGCTTCCATGGCCATGTGGCCCGAATCATGGCAGCTGATGCCAATAATGGCCTGCTCGCCCAGCTGCTCGCGCGCGTCGCGCACGTTCATATCGTCCTGCCCGAGATGCACCCCATCCGCCCCGGCGCGGCGCACCAGATCGACCCGGTCGTTCAACAGGAACGCAACCCCATGCGCATGGCAAATAGGCTCCAGCGCGGCGCTTGCAGCAAGAATTTCATCGTCGCTGGCATCTTTCAGGCGCAATTGGAACGCGCCCACATCACCGGCGCTCAGGGCTTCCTGAAGCTGCGCGGCAAAATCCGCCACCACCATGTGCGGTGGCGAGATCAGGTACAGCCGGCAGGGATAATCATCGCTCATGCGAGAATTTATACGCCCCGCCCACCACTGCGTCCAGCGCTGCGCTCGAGATAGTGCTTGAACGCACCCTTCATGCAGGCTTCTGCGGCGCGCAGGTCACTATGCAGCCGCCCGAGTTCGCGGCCGCTCTGCATGCCTTCACGGCCAAGCTGCTCCAGCGCTTCCATTTTGCTGTGGATCGCCTGAGTGAACTGGCCCATGGCCGCGCCCTGCTCCTGCCGCGATGGCGCATGATCGCGCAGGCCGCCCTGCGTCACGCATTGCTTGGCGGCGTGGAAGCCGAATTCCTCGAACCGCTCCAGCAGCCAAACATTCACCGCCACGTCGGTCACGTTATGGTCGCCGAGGTATTTCATGGTGGCCGCCACGGCGTGGGGCTTCGTGTCCAGCTGCCAGAAAATTTCCGGCACCGGTTTCGACGCACGCGCCGACAGCGTTTCGTGCAGCGCCACGCGCACGTCGTAGGGCGAGTATACGCTGGGCACGAGCGCGGCGTTCAGCTTGTCGCTGGCGCGGTGGTGGTTCCACACGCTGCCCATTTTCTGGTTCATGATCTTGGCCAGCGGCGCGAAATGCGCCTCATCGGCCTGATGGCCGCGCAAAGCCAGCTCGGCATCTTCCTCGATCGCGCGCACCGCATGGCTTACTTGCGGCTTACCCTGCGCCTTCTTGGCGCGGCCTGCCTGCACTTTTGCCGCGAAGGACTGGTTGGCCTGCTTCATGGCGGCGCGCTCTTTATCGCCTGCATGCACTTCCTGCGTGGCGTGGATGGCGTGGCTGGCCAGCGCCGTCAGCTGTGCCAGCGCCTCGGGTACCGTGTGGCAAAGCTGGTGGTCGGTCATGGTGTGAATGGCCTGCTTGTGGGCAATATGCACTGCGTCGCGGCTGGGGTTGATCGCGTTCGCATCGTGGAAGTCATAGGCCGCGTTGAAGATGGTCTGGCACACTTCGGCCCATTGCGGCAGCTCGGCGGCGCTGGCGCGGTGCAGCAGCAGCGACTTATCTTGCTCCAACGCGCTGAAATAGCGGCCACGCACCTCGGCGCGGCGCGTATCGTGCAGCATCTGCTTGGCCGTGGAAAAAAGCGGTGGGTTCTGCTTCTCTGTGGTCATCGGTCTTCCCTTGGCTTTAATATTCGATTTCGAAGCCGCGCTGACGCGCCGCTTGGCATGCATCCATGTAGAGGCCACGCCGTATCTCGGCGCTCTCGTAATCACTCATGTTCAGCTTTTCGGTATGGAACCCGTGCAGCACCTGCGCCGCGCGGTTCATGCGGCTGAACGCATCCATATCATGCGAATGCATGCTCCAGCGAAGCACGGCGTCGGTGTAATCCGTATCCAGCTGGTGCGCCTGCACCAGTCGCTTGCCATGCTTCTTCAGCGCTTTGTGATCGGCCGCATCCACCTGCCGCATATGGTCGATCCATTCGGCGTCCTCGGCCACGCCCAGCGCGTTGGCGAACGCTTCCACGCGGAAGGCCATCACGTCGCCGTCTTCGATGGTGTGTTTGGTGCAGAAGGCACGCATCGCGGCGCTCGACACATACCAGCTATAGGTGGGGGAATTGCCCATGCCCGCAAAAATTTCCTTCACCACCTGATTCTCAGACGTGGCGGGTGCGGCAGGCACAGCGGCGCGGCGCGCATGCGCGGGCGTGCCGTACCAGTGGGCGGGAATGGCGATGACGTTCGAAGGTTCCTGGCTCATGCCCACCGGCATAGCGAGGGAATGTTACGGTTTTACGACGGGTTACAAAAAATTATCCGCACCCCTCACACCCGAACGCATTTTGGCCCATATAGCCTATGCACCAAGGAGAACCACCCATGCGTTACCTGCTGATGCCCTTCCTGCTGAGCCTTGCCATGAAACGTGGCATGCGCGGCGGCACCCCCCACCCGTTCGGCAATGCGTTCAGCATGTTCGCAGGCCCGGGCATGGCGCGCGGCGGCTTGCGCAGTACGCTGCTGATGGGCGCCCTGCAGCAGGTGGATTGGGCACGCCTGCGCCATGCAGCCGACGCGGCGCGGCAAGCGTGGCGCAATTATCCCCGCAATCCGTAAGCTGCCTCACGCACGCTACTTGGTGGTCTTGTAGATCCCGATAATGTCGGAAAGCAGTGCTTTTGCTTCCTCGTTAGGACGCTGAAAGGCGTTGCGGCCCATGATGGAGCCATCCGCCCCGCCCTCGGCAAGGCTGCGGATCTCGTCCAGCACCTCGGCGTTGCTCTTGGCCCCACCGCCCGAGAAGATCACGATGCGGCGACCGCCGAACGTGGTCTGCTTGATGTGAGCGATGCGCTCGGCCAACGTGCCGATCTTGATGCCTTCTTTTTCGTACACCTTCTTGGCTTCGGCCTGCTCCACATGCGCGGTGG
>QFOX01000112.1 GCA_003241645.1 Azospirillum brasilense
ATGGCGGCTAAAGTGTCTTTGCCAGTGCCTTTCTTGCCGCCAATAATGAGGCAGTAACGCGGCTTTTCAGCGGGGCGCTGAATCATATGCGCTAAATACTGCATAAGAGCCTTAAAAATGATGGGGTCATTGTTGCAGATAACCTCACGGATATGTCGCAAAATAAGCGGGCAATCCCCCTCGGCACTTCGTAGCGGCCAACCTTGAAACAAGTTGTAAGCTCCGGCAACATCGCCATCCGGCCTAAAAACAATGCCCTGAGGATATTTGCGCCGATCATCGTTCATGATCCACGCTTCCGTTATGTCACGATTGCTACCGTCGTAATGAATCTTCTTTTTCCCGTTAGCGAGGCTGAAGTCCGGCATGCCCAGCAGCGAGAATGTGCCATCATGCTTAAAGAACATGATGCGCAAGCCATTCGGCAGTGTGACGACGGCATACTGGCTATTCAGTTCTTTGACGAACTTTGGTATCATTTTTGTGCGGGTGCGTACGCTTAGCGCAGCGCCACCAATGAAATCAAGTATGTCTGGTTCATATAGAATTGGTTCGATCACTTCGACCATCTCCAATCCTTCTGTTTCGCGGGCTTTCGCTTCACGCGCGTATGCTGCCGCAAAATTCTTGTCGGCCATGACTGCTCTCCGTAATGCTTGAAATGATGGTAGGTCTTTTAACTTCGTGTTTGGTGGCAGCCCCTCATCCAGCTCGCCGAAGCGGTGCAGACGCATGAGATCGAATGGGTTGAGAAGCCTGAAGCTGTAAGGATCTCTATTCGCGTGGTGCGAATAAAAATATTTGCCGCCGTCATGCACCAAGCCACCCGGTGCGTGGCTACTTCCTGCATACAGGTAGCTGGTCTGGCCGCCATACTCACCTTCGGCACTCCACGTGTCCTGAAGCCACTGCTCGATCACGTCGTGGACCGTGTAGATTCTGCAAAATATGCCGATAAAGCCTTCTTTTTTCGTCGGATCGACTGCCGTGCTTTGCGACGAGATATATTGAGCGATGCGCTTCTGCGAACGCGGTAGTTTTGAAAAATCCTCGTAATCGCCATTGAATGCTTCCAGCAGCTTGGCTGCGTTAAGTAGCTTACCGGGATTATGTAAGGACTTGAACTCTTGCCCTTTACTGACCGTGGGGCGGAACATCATTTGCCCCACTACAAAACTGGCCGGGTCTACAGCATCCATGATAGCGGCGAGTTTTACGCTAGCGGTGTTGGCGAACTGCGCAGCAAATATACTGGCAACGGCTGGATATAGCTTAGGCAGGATCGGTTTCTCTAAGGGGATAATAACACGCCAGCGCGGATGCTCAGGGCTGTGCGAGCGCGTAGTGTACGCCACCCATTCATATTGATGCGCAGGCGCGCTGCCATCCTCGTAGAAAAGGTATGTAGCTAATTCTGGTGTTAAATCGTCGAAATCCAACAGAATAAGGCTGAAATTACCCGCGTTTCTGCGTATGCGGTAATTATTAATGAAGGGGCAGCCCGCAATCCATCCTTTGATCGCCTTGCGTTTGGTTTGGTCGATTTTATCGAGCGCGCGGTATTCCTTTTCGGAAATATTGTCTACGAATGGCTGCGCAAACCTTTCGATGAGCTTACTCCACGGCCACCGAATCAGTTTTGCACCCACCATACTGCTACGCTTCGATAGCGAAAAGCGCAGCAGATGATCGTCATGTATGCACCCCAACATCGTTAGGCTTGCCCCGCTTCGCGTAATGCAGCGAGTGCAGCATCAATAGCAGGTAGGCTGAAAACGGTCACTTTCGGACCAATCTTAATGCCCTTCGGCAGCAAACCGCGTGCGACAAAGCTGTGAAAGGTTGAAAGTGGTAAATCCGCGTAGTTGGCTGCCTTCTTACTGCGTGCGTAAGGCCCGCCGTGGATGTCGAAAGTATTCATATGGACTCCGCTGATAGTTGCTAGAGTCCACTGAGAAGCAGGCTAAATAGTGCGAGGCATTTGCTGCATTATGCGAAGCCTACTCCGCAGCATTCATTTCATTGTACCAGTTGAAGATTTTCCGCTCCAGAGTGTCGGGCTTGATTCCGTGCTGCTTTTGCATTTTCTCGATGAAGTTCTTACGATCCGTCTTATTTAATCGACCCTTCGCGTTTAGCTGGCAGGTTGGCAAATACTCCAAAAAATCGGACTGGATTGCCGACCATGTTTTTCCTGCTGCTGAGTTTTCGTGGTACTGCTTTTGCACGTTGCGTGCATGTTGCGAGATAATGCTTTGTTCAAACGTGCCGGGCGTACTTTTATGAGCGTTTGTTGGCAGATAAGGAATCAACGCCGGGTAATCATATGCTCTTGCGAGCCATGGTGGTGCATATCCAAGGGCGGCACATTCCGCCAACCAAGCGTGTGGTGTTCGAGTTTTGCCATGGATGAAGCCGCGAACCTCTTTCAGGATGTTGGCGATATGTTCTTTTAATTCATCCCCCGTTACCACTCCCTTAGGTTTGGAATGCAGTAGCCATGCATGCAACGAGGGTTCCTGCACATATAATTCAGGGTCGATGCCAGCCAATATGTACGCCGCGTCCGATGCATGCCAACGAGGCGCAGCAAGATGTTGCGCTAATGTTTCAACAGCGCAGTCATGTTCGTGCTGCTGTTGCTCTTCGGATGTCATGTCCCAAAAGTCTTTTGCCATAGGCCCCCCATGCTGATAACTTTAGCAGGTTCCGGGTCGTATGAAAAACCTAAGCTTTTGGGCTTAGGGGCATAAAAGGGGGCATGCAGTATTTGAAGATTCAAAAATTGCGTTGTTATACAAATGCATGTTTCAACAGTGTCTGTCCGACCGGGGCACCAAACCGGACTTAGTGTCCGAAAACTCCCTTAAAAGCGAGAAAGGGAGCGATAGAGCTGCGGTTCTATACCCCTCCTTTCGGTCATAGGCCAGAGGGCGTGC
>QFOX01000029.1 GCA_003241645.1 Azospirillum brasilense
GAGGGTGGCACTGAGGCCTACGCGAAATACCTCGATCGCAGCAAAACGGCGTTGCACCCCACCATCATCATGGGCGGTGAGAAGAACGGCATCAGCGTGGAAGTGGCGATGCAGTGGAACGATTCGTACCACGAGAACACGCTCACCTTCACCAACAACATTCGCCAGCGCGATGGCGGCACGCACCTGCAAGGCTTCCGCGCCGCACTGACGCGCTGCATCAACAACTACGCACAAGAGTCTGGAATTGCGAAGAAAGAGAAGGTCGATCTCAGCGGCGATGATGCGCGCGAAGGCCTGACCTGCATCATCTCCGTGAAGGTGCCGGACCCGAAATTCAGCTCGCAAACGAAAGACAAGCTGGTGAGCTCCGAAGTGCGCCCCGTGGTGGAAAGCGTCTGCGCCGATAAGCTGGGCCAGTGGTTCGAAGAGCATCCGCAGGAAGCGCGCATGATCATCGGTAAGATCGTGGAGGCCGCCGCTGCTCGCGAAGCCGCGCGCAAGGCCCGCGAGCTGACGCGCCGCAAAGGTGCGCTCGACATCGCCTCGCTGCCCGGCAAACTGGCCGACTGCCAGGAACGTGACCCGGCATTGTCCGAACTGTTCATCGTTGAGGGTGACTCGGCAGGTGGTTCGGCCAAGCAGGGCCGCGATCGTAAAACGCAGGCCATCCTGCCGTTGAAGGGCAAGATCCTGAACGTGGAACGCGCCCGGTTTGACAAAATGCTCAGCTCGCAGGAAGTCGGCACGCTCATCACCGCCATCGGCACCGGCATTGGCCGCGAGGAATTCAACGCCGACAAGGCGCGCTACCACAAGATCATCATCATGACCGATGCGGACGTGGATGGTTCGCACATCCGCACGCTGCTGCTCACCTTCTTCTACCGCCAGATGCCGGAGCTGATCGAGCGCGGCTTCCTTTACATCGCGCAGCCGCCGCTGTATAAGGTGAAGCGTGGCCAGTCCGAGACCTACCTGAAGAACGACGCAGCGCTGGAGGAATTCCTGCAATCCGCCGTGCTGGACGAGGGCGAGCTGAAGCTGGCCTCCGGCACGCTCACCGGCGATACGCTGGCTGAAAAAGTGCGCGAGACCAAGCAGATCGTCGATCTCATGAAACCGCTCACCCGCCGCGTGCCCATGGAAATGGTGGAAGCCGCCGCGCTCTCCAACCTGTTCGCCGGTGGCTCGGTGGAGCAGTTCGTGAAAGTGCTCAATGGCTTCAACCCCGAGGGCATCGCCTGGAAAGCCGAGAAGACCGATGCGGGCATTACCGTGGCGCGCACCGTGCGTTCGGTGGTGGAGCATGTGCTGCTCGAAGACAAGTGGCTGCAAAGCCGCGAAGGCAAAGAGATCGCCGCGCAATACGCCACGCTGAAGGTTGATTATGCCAGCGCTGGCACGCTCACGCGCAAAGGCAACCAGCAGCAGGTGGCCACCCCCAGCCAGCTGTACAAAGCCGTGATCGACATGGGCAAAAAGGGCATGAGCATCCAGCGCTTCAAAGGGCTGGGCGAGATGAACCCCGAACAGCTGTGGGAAACCACGCTGGATGCGACCAAGCGCACGCTGCTGAAAGTGAACGTGGCCGATGCGGCCGATGCCGATGAAGCCTTCAGCACGCTGATGGGTGACATCGTGGAGCCCCGCCGCGACTTCATTCAGGCCAACGCCCTGAAAGCGATGGTGGATGCATAACCAGCACGGCATGCCGGCCAGGCCATCGTCTGGCAACATGCTGCTTGGGTTTGCCTTCGCGCCGTTGCTGGGCAGTTTGCTGTTCGCGCTGCTCTGTTTTCCTGCACTGCTTCTGATGGGCGAGGGGCTGGCCGGTGCCGTCATCGCCAAGCCCGCGCTTGCTGCCGAAATGGTCGGTGGCATGGCGCTTTTCACGGCCGAGAACGCCTACAACGCACTCATCATGTTCGTGCCGCTGGCATGGGCCATGCGCATGGGTGGTTATCACTCGCGCCCCTACTGGATCGGTGCCGGTCTGTTGCTGGCGCAACTGGTGGCGTATGGTGATCTGTATGCCGGCATTGCCCAGCCGTTCGGCATGGTGTTCGCGGTGCTGGCGGTCAGCGCCGCAGGGCTGGCGTGTGGGTTCATGTTCTGGGTCATTGCCTGCTATTTGCCCATGAAGGACGCACAGGCAAATGCTATAACGCCGCCGCCTGCGTAACGGCCGCGGCCTTTTGCACGGCGGTGCCCGCGTGCTGCAATCCCTGCGTGTCGATCGTGGCGGCAGGCTGCGACATGGAAGATTCTTCGCTGAGCGCCAGCGCCTCACGGCCAATGGCAATCTTCGGTTTTTTCGGCTGCGGCGTGTAGGTGGGCAGGGGCGTTTTTTCGAACCACGGGCTTTCGCGTTGCACGCTCATCTGTTCGCGCAGCTTGGTGACCACTTCCGCATGCGTATCCTTGATCTCCGGGCGTTCGCCGAGGAATTTCGCGGTCGATTCGATGGCCGCTTCGCGCAGGTTTTCCGGTTGTTTGTTCAGGATCTGCGCCGCAACGATATACACGTCGTTCACCATCGCGTCGGTCTTGATATCGCCACCTGTTTTCTTTGACATGGCATAGAGTGAATTGCCGAAGAACATGACGCCGGGCGCTGCGTAGTCCAGCTTGTAATATTTAGATGGAGGAATGATCTCCCCCTTTTTGTTGGGAAGGGTCGGGTATTTTTCAGGATGGTTGAAACGTCGGCCTTCATCGAAAGCGCTGTAGCTGGTAAGAATCGTGTTAGAATAACCGGAGATACCACCAACACTTAATGGCTGGGATTGAACCTTCATCCACAATTTGCCAAGCGTACTGGCGTTTTCGTATTTTTCAGGGTCGATCTTTCGTTCGGGGATAAGCATGGATGCAGTGAAGCCCGTGCCAAAAATAACCGCCGTTACCTGTTTCCAGAAATTGCCTTGCTGCTGGCCCGCTTTAAAATAGAAAATGCTTGCTACGGCTTCCGTTGCGCATTTGATCTGGTTTAAATGATCTGCCACCAGATTGTACGTTTTTGAGCCGAGCGTCTTAGGAGCTGTCTCCACATGCAGTGATGCGTTTTTGGGAACCTCGAACCCTTCCTTCTGGTAGTGTGCATGGAGTTTGCCTAACAAGGACTGGTACTGACGCACTTCATCATTGCCGCCCATAGCTGCGATCAGTAAATCGCCAGAACCCCACATCAGCGCGCTACCGATCTGGCCGCTTTGACCCCCCGAATTGCCAGTGCGGGCTGCTTGTTCCTTTTGCCGCAAAAGGCCACTGGTGAGATAAATAAAATTGCCGGCTGTGTAGAAAAGCCCCGATGCGCGCAGGCTGTTTTGTTTCAGGCTATCGATCAGGCCTTTGCTTGATTTTGCAGAAGTGTTTTGTGTTTCTTGCGGCTCATTCGCAACTGCTTGGCTGTCACGTAGCAGATTGAACAGCTCTTCCTTGCTGGAAATGCCACTGATGCGCAGCGCATAGGCGCCATCGCGGTAATCCGATAGCGTGCCCCAGCCTTTTTGGCGCAGGGCGGTGCGCAGTGTCTGGCGTTGGGGGCGGGCGGTTTCGGATTCGTCGGCATACAGATAGGCCACCGCGCGCCCGTCGGACTGCTCGCGCACATCGATACGCCGCACGAGGCTATCGTTCGGCCATGTATAGGTCGTGGTGGTCGGGGCTTTTGCCATTCTTTATGCTTACCAGTTGTTTGTGACGGTTTTATGACCAAATGTGAAATAAAATAAATAACAAAATTTTCTTGTTTATAGTTGGCGGCGAATGTTGGGCACGGCAACTGCTTTCGCAGCGTTATCAAGAAGCCATGCGCCGCTGCTGAAAAATTATTAACGACGCGGCTTGACTTGTGCGTTGCAACCTTGTAGAAGGCGCAACTCAAAGCATAGGATTGTGTGCTAATTTCGGGAAAAGTCCCGCAAGCTGTTGAAATAAGAAAAGAAAGGTCGGCATATGTCGAAGCGCTGTGAAATTACTGGTAAGGGTGTTCAATCGGGCAACACCGTCTCCCACTCGAACCGCAAGGCGAAGCGCCGCTTCCTGCCGAACATGCAACAAGTGACCCTGCGCAGCGACGCGCTCGGCCAGAACGTGCGCATGCGCATTACTGCCAGCACCCTGCGCACCATCGACCATAACGGTGGCCTCGACAACTTCCTGATGACCACGCATAGCAAGTCGCTCTCCGATGAAGCGCGCGTGCTGAAGCGCAAGATCATCAAGGCTCGCGAAGTGAAAGCTGCCGCGTAAAGCCACGCTGACCTGAATGCATAAAGGGCGCCCCACCGGGCGCCCTTTTTTTATTGCAGTAACGGGGGTGGGTTAGCGGCGAAAGCCGGTGGACTGGCGCAGGCTGCCGAGCAGGTTCTGCAACGTATCCGGTGCCACGCTGTCGCTTTCCACCAGCGCGCTGATGCGGCTGTAGAGCTGTTTGCCAATATCCTTGGCCACGGGGGCGCAGTGCAGGCCCTGCACATCCACCGTGCCGTCGGGGGTGATCTCGATGCTCTCGATCTCCTCATCGCGGTTCAGGTTGGCCTGCACCATCACGCGCGAGGGCTCGGGCACGCCGACGTCACGCACGCTACCAATGCTGATGAATTCACCGCGCGTGGTCACCCCGTCACCAATACGGAGCACCTGGCCCGTGGTCTCGATGATCTGGCGGTCGGTCAGGGTGCGCGGCGTTAGCGCATGCGCGGTGGCACGTGGGGGCATGGGAATTTCCTTAGACTGATTAGCGTTGGCGGGCGGTGGGGGTAACGTTCGGCAGCCCATGGGTTGCCGGGTCCTGCACGAAGTCGGCCACGGCGTGGTAGAGCTCGGGCTTGGTGCCGCCATACTGGATGATGCGGCGCACCGCGTCGGTCATGGCCTGCGCAGTGGGCGCATCGAAATGCAGTTGCGGCTTGTCGCCGGTGGTGGAGTAGGTGGCACCGCGCGCGTCGGATTCGAAGGTGAAATCGGCGTGGCCGTCGCGGTCGCGATCCAGCGTGATGCTGGCGCGTGTGCCGTTGGGTTCTTCGCTGTAATGCACCAGCATCAGCCCTTCGCGAAGGCTCGCGTTCGCGCGGTAGCTGGCGCTGACATTGCCTTCGGGGTCAATGGCGCTGGCGCCGGTCAGCACCACGGCTTCTTTGTCGTTCTTCTCAGGCATATGGCTCTCCTTGTTCGGGGCCTGCATAGCGCGGGAATGTGACAGTTTCATGGCGTTCCAATAAAAAAGGCGCTGCCCTTAGGGTGCGCCTTTTTCATGGCATACGATGCGTCGTATGAACTTACCGGTAATACCGGTGGTTATGGCCACGTTCCTGATGGTCCGAATATTCGGGCAGCATATGGTCCTTCGTGGCTTCCTTGAACGAATCCACCAGCTTACGCCAGTAGGATTTAAGCACGGGTGGGTTGGTCATAGCGGTGACTCCCTGCGGTTGGTGACTTCCCACCATGCGCGCAGGCGGGTTAACAACCGCTTAATTTTGGCTGCAATCCCCGGTAACAAGTTGTTGCAATTTGTTACGCCACGAAGCGCTTACGGTCGGCCTTGCGGGTAAGCCGCGGATCTTCCTTGGCAAAAAGCCGGGTGATCTCTTTCAGCATGGTGTCGCCCAGCTGTTCCACATCGTGCAGGGTGACGGCGCGGCTGTAATAGCGCGTTACGTCATGGCCGATGCCGATGGCCAGCATTTCCACATCGCCCGCGCGTTCCACCTCGCGGATCACGCGGCGCAGATGCGCATCCAGATAGCCGCCGGAGTTGGCGCTGAGGGTGGAATCATCCACCGGCGCACCGTCGGAGATGACCATGAGGATCTTGCGTTGCTCGCGGCGCGCGCGCAGGCGCTGGTAGGCCCACTGGATGGCCTCGCCGTCGATGTTCTCTTTCAGGATGCCGTCTTTCAGCATGAGGCCGAGGTTGCGGCGCGCGCGGTTCAGGCGCTGGTCGGCCGATTTGTAGATGATGTGGCGCAGATCGTTCAGGCGGCCGGGGTCGGGGCTGCGGCCGCTATCCAGCCAGTGCTTGCGGGCGAAGCCACCCTTCCAGTCGCGCGTGGTGAAGCCGAGGATCTCCACCTTCACGCCGCAGCGCTCCAGCGTGCGTGCCAGAATATCCGCACTGAGTGCGGCGATGGTAATGGGCCGCCCGCGCATGGAGCCGGAATTATCGATCAGCAGGGTAATGATAGTGTCGCGGAAGTCGTTGTCTTTTTCCACCTTGTAGATGGTGGTGGTCTCCGGCCGCACCACGATGCTGGCGAGGCGCGCATTGTCGATGATGCCGTCTTCCAGCTCGTAGATCCACTGGCGGGCCTGCTGGGCCAGCAGCAGGCGCTGCAGGCGCGTGGCCAGCCGCGAGGTCACGGTGTGGTACTGCTTTACCTTCTGCATCAGCTGTTCGAACAGGCGTTGCAGCTCGTCGGCCGGGGCGAGGGCGTCGGCCTCGATCACCTCGTCGAATTGCGTGGTGTAGGCATGGTAGTTGCCGTGCCCCTCGGCCTGGTAATTCTGGCGGTTGGGGGCCATGCGCGGCGCTTTGTCGCGCGGTTTTTTATCTTCCTGCAATTCGCCGTCGCCGTCGGTCTCGCCGCTGCTTTCGCTCTGCTCGGCGTCGTCGTTTTCGCTGGACTGGCCTTTCTGCGGCAGCGATTGCGCGGGGTCGGCGTCGTTCTCTTCGGTGGCGTCGTCGGTGTGTTTGCCCTGCACGTCGGGTGCGTCGCCATCGTCGTGGCCGTCGGGGTCTTCCACCATCGGCAGTTCGGCGAGCAGCTCCATGTCGTAAAGCAAATGCTGCACCACGCGGCCGAACGCCTGCTGGTCGTTCACGGCATCCAGCAGCGAATCGCGCTGCTTCAGCGTGTGTTTCTCGATCCACGGGCGGGTGGTGTCCACCAGCGTGCGGATGGATTCGGGCGGCGGCTCGCCGGTGAGTTCCTCGCGCACGATGTAGGTGAGAATGTCGGTGAGCGGCGGCTCGGCCTGCGGGCTAAGGCGGGCATAGCCCATCAGCTCGCAATGCACGTCATGCCGTTCGGCGAGGTTGGCTTTCATGCCCGCGAAACGCTCGCCCGCCATGGCTTCCAGCCGCACTTCCTCCAGCGCGTCATAGATCGCGCTGGCGCGCGCATCGCTCGGGCGTTTGTCGGCGTGCACTTGCGCGTCATGGTGTTTCAGCGCCAGTGCGGCGAGGTCCACCTGCGCGCGCAAATGGCGCTTGCCCGCGCTGCGGTCCTCGCGGCTTAGGCGGAACAGCATGATGGGGTCGCGCAAGGAAAGCGGCTCATCCTCGGCGCGGTTGAGGCCGATATTCACATGCACTTCGGTGCGGCCGGAAATGGCCTGCGCCACTTCGGCCTGCCTAGCCAAGAACTCGGCTTCCAGTTCGCCGGGGGATGGTTCGCGGTGCTTCATGGCTCTCCTTTGTCATCCCTGCGCAAGCAGGGATCTCCTAATGACCGGTGAAGGGGATTCCTGCGTTCGCAGGAATGACAATATTTTGTTAGGCGGCGGCTTCCAGCAGGTCCACGTCGAAGCAGCGCTGGTAGTATTCGGCAATGGTGGGGCGTTCCATCTCGTCGCACTTGTTCAGGAACGACAGGCGGAACGCGGTGTCCACATCGTCGAGGATCTGCGTGTTCTCGGCCCAGCTCAGCACGGTGCGCGGCGACATGACGGTGGAAATATCGCCGTTCATGAAGCCTTGGCGCGTGAGGCCCGCCATGGCGACCATTTGCGCGATGAGTTTTTTGCCCTTGGCGTTGTCCAGCGGCTTTACCTTCGCGGTGATGATCGATTCCTCCACCGTGTGGTCGAGGTAGTTCAGCGTGGACACGATGTTCCAACGGTCCATCTGCCCCTGGTTGATGGGCTGGGTGCCGTGGTACAGGCCGGTCGCATCGCCAAGGCCGATGGTGTTGGAGGTCGCAAAAATGCGGAAGAACGGGTGCGGCGTGATAACGGTGTTCTGGTCCAGCAGGGTGAGCTTACCCTGCGCTTCCAGAATGCGCTGGATCACGAACATCACATCCGGGCGGCCCGCATCGTATTCATCGAACACAAGCGCGATGGGGCGGCGCAGCGCCCACGGAATAATGCCTTCCTGAAACGCGGTGACCTGTTTGCCGTCTTGCAGCACGATGGCGTCGCGCCCGATCAGGTCGGTGCGGCTGATATGGCTGTCCATGTTGATGCGGATGCACGGCCAGTTCAGGCGCGCGGCGATCTGCTCCACGTGGCTGGATTTGCCGGTGCCATGGTAGCCCTGAATGAGCACGCGGCGGTTATGCATGAAGCCCGCGAGGATGGCTTTCGTGGTGGCCGGGTCGAAATGGTAGGTCGCATCCAGCGCCGGTGTCAGCGCGTGCGGTTCCCTGAAGGCCAGCGGCTTCAGGTTCGATTCGAAGCCGAAGAGTTTCTTGGTGGTCTGTTCGGTGGCGGGGGCGTCCTCGAACACCATGTCGGTGGGTTGCATGTTCAGTCCTTATGCGTGTTATTTGGAGGGTTTGGGGGCGCCCTGATCCTTGGGCGCGCCGAACTGGTCGTATTGGCTCAGGTCGCGGTCGTCGAAGTGGCACGCGGGGTTCGCCAGCGTGTTGTACAGCGTCTGGTCCTCGATCTCCCAATATTCGTCCTTGCCGGCGATTTCGTCGATCAGCTTCCACTCGGCGTCACCCAGCGTATCGAAGGTGATGGTGTCGCGCTTCAGGCTCACGGGCGCATCCGGGTAGTCGCGTTCGAAGGTGCTGCGCATGGCGGGGTCGATGCGCCAGCGCTGGAAAATGCCGTTGCGCACCGTGAAGCGGTACATGCGGCCGCCCGCATCGTCGCTGTTCTGTTTCAGCAGCAGGTAGTTGGCGTTGTCGCGCTTCAGGCCGCGCACATAGTCGCCCATGTCCTTGCCGTCGGGGTCGCGGCGGAATTCGGTGTAGTACAGCGATTCACCGATCTTGCTGAGGCACAGGTCGGGCTTGGCTTTGTTCCAGTATTCCCCGAAATCGTTCACCAGCATGCAGGCGGCAAGCAGGCTCAGGGCGAGAAGGGCGATCAGGCGCGGCATTTATTGCTCCACATAGTTGGCCATAAGGTGGTGATAGGCGATGGTCACTTTCTTGAACATCTCTTCGGCGTGGCTGTTACCACGATTCACGTCGGGATGGTATTTTTTTACAAGCTCGCGGTACTGGCTTTTGACCCGCGCTTTGTCGGCGGGGTGCTCAAGGTCCAGCTGGGCCAGCGCGTCGCGCGTTTTGGCGGAAATGGGGCTGTGGTTCGCCTTGAAGGTGGCTTTGCCGTCGCCGAACAGGCGGCCGAAGGCTTCCTCCATTTTATAGTCGATGTCGCCGCCCAGCCGGTCCATGCGCCAGGTGGGGCGGTGCCCGGTGGTGGCGTCTTTCTGGTAGGCGTAGATCTCGTCTTGGCTCATGCCCTCGAAATAGTTCCAGTTCTTGTTGAACTGCACGATATGCGCTTCGCAGAACCACTGGTAATCGCCCACGCTGCGGCGCGAGCGCGGGGCCTTGAAATTCCCCGGTTCGCGGCAATCTGCCCACGCGCAGCCATGCCCGGAGGATTCGATGGATTCGGATTTTTTGCGACGGCTCATGCGCGGCAATATCATGCAGCTGGCGCGGGTTTTCAACTCTCAAAGCCGTAATGTGCCGCGCTTTTGGTTGCTTCGCGCGGCAGCGTGGCGTAGAGGCATGGCTTATGGGAAATGTCGCCGCCAGTATTCACCTCGCCTTGCAGGCCGCGCTTGCGCCACTCGCGCTGCAAGTGGTGGATGATTCCGCCAAGCATGCGGGCCATGCAGGGGCGCGGGCGCAGGGCGAATCGCACTTCACGGTGCGCATCGTCAGCGAGAAATTCGCCGGGCTGAATCGCGTGGCGCGCCACCGTCTGGTGTATGATGCGCTGAAAGACCAGTTCGCCATGGGCCTGCATGCGCTGGCGATCGACGCGAAGACGCCGCAGGAAATCCTTTAAGCGACGGCGCTGTCTGCGCCACGGCCGAAGCGCGCTTTGGCTTCAATGGCCAGCAGTTTTTCTTTCACCGCGACGCCGCCAAGGCTGAAGCCGCCAAGCGTGCCGTCCTTCGCCACCACGCGGTGGCAGGGCACGGCCAGCGGCACCGGGTTGGCGCCACAGGCGCTGGCCACCGCGCGCACCGCACGCGGGAAGCCCACGCGTTCGGCCAGCGTGGTGTAGGAAATGGTCTCGCCGTAGGGGATTTTTGCCAGCGCCAGCCACACCGCGCGTTGCAGCGGCGTGCCATGCGCAAAATCCACCGGCAGGGTAAGGGCGGTGCCATCGCTCAGGAACGCATCGATCGCGCGGCAGGCGCTTTCTAAAAAGCTGTGCGCTTCCACCAGCCGGGTGGGGGGCGTGGTCTCGCCCAGCGCGCGCAATTTCTCATCCGCCTCGCCGGGGCTGCTCAGCAGCGTCACGTAGCGCAGGCCCTTATTGCTAGCCACCAGCAACAACGTGCCGATGCGCGTGGCATGCGTGGTGTAAACGAGGGTATCGTTCATGCAATGCTCCGTCGGTTACGCGGTTTGTTTATCGCCCGCTTTGGCGCGGCTCACATAGGTCCAGATCTCTTTGGCCAGCGCGCGCACTTCTTCCGCGGCGGTGCTGGATTTATCGGCTTCCGTCACGCCGAGGCCGTGCATGAGCGAGCCGGCGAAGATCACGCGGTTGCCGAAGCGGCTGCCCGCCAGCCCCACCATTTCACCGGAGATGGCCTGCGTCAGCTTCGCCTGCGGGTGCACGCGGTTGAGCACCATTTTCACCGGCACGCGTTCCTGTTTGCAGATTTGGATGGTGGCGCTGGTGGCCCACACATCCATCGGGCTGGGTTGCAGCGGAATCACCACCAGATCGGCGGCGCGAATGGCGGTGCGCGCCTCGGCATCGGTATGCGGCGGCGAATCCACCACGATGATGTCGTGGCTGTGCTTCAGCCGGTCGATCTCGGAGCGCACGCGCCAGCCGGAAATGGCCGCGAAGGTGAGGGCGGTGTTGTCGTCGCCCAGCACATCGCTGCGCACTTTGTACCACTGGGTGAGCGAGCCTTGGGGGTCAATATCCACGATGGCGACGCGCTTTTTGCCGCTTTGCGCCCAGGCCACGGCAAGGTGGGCGGCCATGGTGGTTTTACCCGCCCCGCCTTTTTGCTGTGCAATCGTGATGACCTTTGCTACCACGTGAGCCTCGCTGGTTGCTTTGTGTTGCCGTTGTTTTTCACTCTAATCCGCACCCGTACTGTGTCAATGAAACCCCCGCAAATCACCCCGCTGGATGCCGCGCTTGTGGATAAGGCTGTAAGCCTCTGGAAAAGCGGGGAACTGGTGGCCATGCCTACGGAAACGGTCTATGGCCTCGCGGCGGATGCGACCAACGGCATGGCGGTGGCCAAAATCTACGCCGCAAAGGCCCGCCCGCAATTCAACCCGCTCATCGTGCATGTGGCGAACATCGCCGCGGCCGAGCGTTTCGTGCAGTTCACCAGCATGGCCGAACAGCTGGCCGAAGTCTTCTGGCCCGGCCCGCTCACGCTGGTGCTGAAGCGCCGCGCCGGTTGCCCCATCAGCGAACTCGTTAGCGCCGGGGGCGATACGCTGGCCATCCGCGTGCCTGCCCACCCGGCCGCGCGCCAGTTGCTGCAGGCCTTCGGTGGCGGCGTGGCCGCGCCCAGCGCCAACCGTTCGGGCCGCGTCAGCCCCACCACGGCCGCGCACGTGGCCGAGGAACTGGGCGGGGTCATTCCCCTGATTATCGATGGCGGGGCGTGCGACGTGGGCGTGGAATCCACCGTGGTGGATTGCAGCGGCGAGCAGCCGCGCCTGCTGCGCCCCGGCAGCATTACCCGCGCCATGCTGGAACGCATCACCGGCCCGTTGGGCCAGGGCGACACGCCCGGCCACGGGCCGCTTTTGGCGCCCGGCCAACTGGCCAGCCATTACGCGCCGACCACGCCCGTGCGCCTGAACGCGACCGATGTATCGGTCGAAGAAGCGCTGCTGGCATTCGGGCCTTCGCCACTCACCGGTGCCGCACAGATGCTGAATCTCTCGCTTAACGGCGATCTTTCCGAGGCCGCTGCCAACCTGTTCGCCCAGCTGCGCGCGCTGGATGCGGGCGGCCACGCCGCCATCGCGGTGATGCCGATCCCCGCCGATGGGCTTGGCGAAGCCATCAACGACCGGCTGGCCCGCGCCGCCGTGCGCGACTAGCCCGCGTTTTTTCCGTCCCGTCATCAAGCTGTCATGCGCCTGTCACGCGGCTGTCACGCCCGCATGCTAGGGTGGTGGACAATTCTGGGGGCCTATGAAGCGCACATTGCCATTCATCCTGACCGATACATCCATGTTCCTGAACCTTGCAGGGGCCCAACTGGCCACGGATTATGAGCTGCCTGCCGATCATGAGCAGCTCGGGCAGGTGGACGTGGCGGCGGTGATCGACCGGCTCACCGAAGGCCCCAATGGCCGCACCCTCATCATGACGCGCAAGATATTGAACGAGCTGTTCCCCACCGCAGGCGGGCGGCTGGATTTCATGCCGGATGCGGACGGCAAGCCCATGTTCCCCCTCGGCGCGGGGCCGCTGGAGCTGTACTACCCCAACTGCATGCCCATCTACGATGTGTTCTCGCGCTATGCGCAGCAGGGCAAGCTGCGCTGCTACGAAAGCTTCGACGCCATGGCACTGGCGGGCGAGGTCGCCAATCCGCGCGGTGGCATTGTCATTGTCGATACCGACCCGCCGAATGAGCGCCGCAGCATGCCCGCCGATGGCCGCCGCACCAGCCCGAACCGCGACTATTACAATCAGGTGTACGCGCCGAACGAAGTGCGCCGCTTCAGCGAGAAATCGCGGCGCGCGAACTTCAACAAGGGCGACGACACGCTGATGGCGCTGGGCACCATGCTGCGCGACGAAGCCCGCCTGATGGGCACCAACCCGGACTTCATGCTGGTGACCAACGATCTGGACCTGACGCGCCGCATGATCGCGCTCAGCACGCGGGATTTCATGCCGGTGGTCAGCCGCCCTTATGAAGTGTTATGGGCCATGGAGCAGGATAAACAGCCCGGCGGCATGGCGCTGGAGCAGGGCGTGGCCGCCGGTTTCACCAACGCCATGGCGCATGAGCGCGCCAAGACCGGCCGCCAGCTCGTGAACAACATTCAGGCCTTCACGCGCGGCGTTACCCGTGCCACGCATTGGCTGCAGGATAGCCGCACCGACGCGCCCGCGCCGCTGAAAAGCGACGTGCCCAGCCCCCGCCCATGGACCGAGCGCTGCGCCGAGCCCCCGCCCGAGCTGCCGGGGCCGCGCGGGCGCTAACGCACCTTGCCAGCCCGTGCCTTCTGCGGTTATAGAGGACGCATGCAACCGAACCCCGAACCCACCATTGAAGCCACGCCCACTGCGCCGGGCGTATTCCATTACCTTGCGCGCGGCTGGCGCCAGCGCTGCCCCGCTTGCGGGCAGGGGCGGCTGTTCGGCAAGTACCTGAAGGTGAACGCGGACTGCGCCCATTGCGCCGAGGACCTGCACCACCACCGGGCCGATGATTTTCCCGCCTACATCGTCATCATCCTGCTGGGGCACATCCTTGTGCCGCTGGTGGTCGAGGCCGAGCTGCGCTACGCGCCCGCCATGTGGGTGCATGCGGTCATCTGGCTGCCGCTGGCCTGCCTGCTGACATGGTATTTGCTGCCGCGCGTGAAAGGTGCCGTGGTGGCCTACCAATGGTACAAGGGCATGCATGGCTTCTTCCACGCCCGCCAGAAGCGGCTCGCGGGTGAGTAGGGTGGATTGACGGCGCGAACCGCTGCGCGGGTTCGCTGCAGCGAACCCGAACCCAAACTAAAAAGGGCACCCCGAAGGGTGCCCTTTTTAGTTTGGCTCCGCGAGCTGGATTCGAACCAGCGACCGTCCGATTAACAGTCGGATGCTCTACCGCTGAGCTATCGCGGAACACGGTACTAATCTCGCCCAAGCGGGGGCGAGGCCGTGTCTATGCCATAAAGGTTTTTGGGCAGCAACCATTTTGTTGTGCAAATCCAAAACAGAACGTTACCGCAGGCCCGGCTTGCTTTTTCGCGGGCCCGCGCCATCTATAGGGCCATGAAACGCATCGTTGCCTCGCGGCCCTACCTGTATCTCGAATTGCTGATCCTGACCGTGGGCGTGCCGGCGGCGCTGTCCACCGTCATTCCCATTCGCTACATGCTGCCCATGCTGTGGCTCATCACGTTGTACACGCACCTCATTTACCGGGCGGTGGTGGACCTGCCGGAGCGCATTGGCTGGCGCTGGGGCGCGGTGCGCGGGCGCACCCTGCGCACGGTGCTGTTGCGTTTTGCGCTGTGCGCGGCGGCCACCAGCGCGCTGGTGCTGCTGTGGAAGCCGCACCTGTTCCTGAGCTTCGCGTGCGACCGCCCGGCCTTCTGGGCGCTGGTGATGGTGGCATACCCGCTGCTGTCGGTCATTCCGCAGGAGATCATCTTCCGCAGTTTCTTCTTCCAGCGTTATGCCCGCATTTTCCCCACGCCGCTGCGCATGGTGCTGGCCAGCGGCCTGCTGTTCGGCGCGGCGCACCTTATTTTCCAGAACTGGGTGGCCCCGCTGATGTGCGTGGTAGGCGGCCTCATTTTCGCCGCGACCTACCAGAAAACCCGTTCGCTGGCGCTGGCCTGCGTGGAGCACGCGCTCTATGGCTGCATGATCTTCACGGTCGGGCTGGGCACGTATTTCTACCACGGCGCGGTCTACAGCAAGCAGCCCGAGCGCACGGCCCATGCCTGCGCCTATATCGGGCAGGCCGTGAAGGACTGGCGGGAAGGGCGCTGAAGCGCCTCGCCGCAACGCAGCATCATTTTATCCGCGCAAGGCGCTGAATTTTATGGTATTGGTGGGGAATGGACAAAGCCGCCCCCCTTACGCACTGGTACGGAATCTGTGAACGCCACGAGCTGGGGTTCGTGGCCGAGCCCATGAACGTGCTGTCGTCGTTCGCGTTCCTTGCGGTCGCTATTTCCATCTACCGCTACTACAAAAAAGACGAGGACCTGCACCGCAAATGGATGTGGGACGTGCACGCGCTCACCTTCATCACCTTCATCATCGGCATTAACAGCGTCATCTTCCATGCGTTCCCCAACCCCACCACGGAGCTGATGGATACGCTCGCCATTGTGCTGTTCATCATCCTGTATTTCTGGAGCGTGCTGTTCCGCATTGGGCGCTGTAACCTGTTCCAGGCGACCATCTGCTTCATTGCCTTCGTGGGGTTCAGCCACATTCTGGTGCACCAGTTCCCCAATGCGCTGAACGATTCCATCGGCTACCTCTCCAGCATGATCGCGCTCATCATGATCGCGGTGCACCTGCACCTGAAGGCGCGGCCCAGCTCGCAGCATTTCATGCTCGCCGCCATCATCGGCGTGTGCTCGCTGTTCTGCCGCGCGATCGACCGCGAAGTGTGCGACATGGTGCCCATCGGCTCGCACTTCCTGTGGCATGTGCTGAACGCCACGCTGCTGTTCATTCTGCTGAAACAACTGGTGCGCAACGTGAACCGCGAGGCGCGGCTGCGCCGCATGGCGGGGGATAGTAGTGCGTTCTGACGAACGCATGGTGCGCCCGCTGGGCGTGAAGGGGGCGTCGCGCCGCCCTTCGCTCCCTATGGTCGCTGACCCCCGCGCTTCGCGGCTCGCCTTCGGCTACGCGCCGTACCCTTACCATGGAGCCACCAATGGCCACTGAAACCGTGATCACCTACCTTGATGCTTACTGTGAACGGGCCGGGGAAATGGGCCTGCTGGCCGAACCGCTGAATGCGCTGACCAACCTGTTCTTCATCGTGGCGGCCATTCTTGCCGCCAGCGATTTGTGGAAGGTGAAGCAAGGCTCCCGGGTGGATCTGTGGTTGCTGGTGGTGTTCCTGTTCTCCATTGGGGTGGGAAGTGGGCTGTGGCACATGTTCGCCACCCAGCACACCATGCTAATGGATGTGATCCCCATCACCCTGTTCATCAACCTGTACCTCATTTCGGCGCTGCGGCGCCTGCTGCATCTCGGCTGGGGAGGGACGGCTGCCGCGTGGCTGGCCTATTTCGGGCTGGGCATGGCGGCGCAATTCACCCTGCCGCCGGACCTGTTCAACGGCACCATTATGTATATCCCCACCTTCGTCACGCTGGTGGTGCTGACCATGGCGGTGCGCCGTACGCATCGCGGGGTGGGGCACGTGTTCGGGCAGGTGCTGGTGGTCTGGTGCGCCTCGCTGGTGTTCCGCACCATTGACCCGCTGGTGTGTGAAGCCTTCCCGTGGGGCACGCATTTCCTGTGGCACATGCTGAATGCGTGGGTGCTGTGGCGCCTGCTTCGCGTGCTCATCGACCGCGCCCGCTACGCCCAGCCGCATTAAAAATAAGCAACTGGCTAGTATTTCCCTTGCGCTGGCGCGTGAGGGTGCTATCACACACGTCCCAATTTTGGCACAACCATCTAACGGGCAACAGGCCCAGAGGAGACACAAAATGGTGACCACCGCGATTCTCGGTTTTCCCCGTATTGGCGCTCAGCGCGAACTTAAAAAATCACTCGAAAGCTATTGGAAGGGCGACGTTTCGCAAAGCGATTTGCTTGCCACCGCCAAGGCGATCCGCTCCGAAAACTGGAAGCGCATGAAGGATGCGGGCATCGACCACATCCCCACCGGCGATTTCGCGTTCTACGATCAGGTCCTCAACCACTCGCTGATGTTCGGCGTGGTGCCCTCGCGCTACGATGCGCTGAAGGGCCAGGACCCGCTCACCCTGTATTTCGCTATGGCCCGCGGCCACCAGAAAGACGGCGTGGACGTGGTGGCGTGCGAAATGACCAAATGGTTCGACACCAACTACCACTACATCGTGCCGGAATTCTCGGCCGATACGGAATTCAAACTGGGCTTCGCCCCGGCGGTGGATGAGTTCAAGGAAGCCCGCGCGCAAGGCTTTAACGCCCGCCCGGTCATCATTGGCCCGGTGAGCTACCTCAGCCTCGGCAAATCGCGCGATGGTTCGGATGCATTGGCGCTGTTGCCCAAGCTGCTGCCGGTCTATGCGCAGCTGCTCGCGCAGTTCAAAGAAGCCGGTGCCGAGTGGGTGCAGATCGACGAGCCGTTCCTTGCCCTCGACCTCAGCGATGCGCAGAAAACCGCCTACAAGGCCGCCTTCGCGGAACTGAACAAAGCGGGCCTGAAGCTGCAGCTGACGACCTACTTCGCTGGCCTGCGCGACAACGCCGCACTGGCCTTCGGCCTGAACACGGCGGGTGTGCATGTGGATCTCGTGCGTGAGTCGCAACAGCTGGAAGCCGCGCTTGCTGCCATTCAGCCTTCGCAAGTGCTTTCGCTTGGCGTGGTCGATGGCCGCAACATCTGGAAGAATGACTTCGCCCAGTCGCTGAAGCTCATCAAGCAGGCGACCGACAAGCTTGGTGCCGAGCGTGTGCAGGTGGCAAGCTCGTGCTCGCTGCTGCATAGCCCGGTGGACCTTGCGGCCGAAACCAAGTTCGATGCAGAGCTGAAACAGTGGCTCGCCTTCGGCCAGCAGAAGCTGGAAGAAGTGGCGACGCTGGCCAAAGCCGCGCGCGGTGAAGATGTGGCCGAGGCGCTTGCCGCGAACGCCAAGGCGATCGAGGCACGCCGCACCAGCACCCGCATCCACAACGCCGACGTGAAAGCGCGCCTTGCCGCCGTGACCCCGGCCATGCTGGATCGCAAGAGTGCCTTCACCAAACGCGAATCGGCCCAGCAGGCATTGCTGAAACTGCCGCCGCTGCCGACCACCACCATCGGTTCGTTCCCGCAGACGGCCGAGGTGCGCGAGGCACGTGCGAAGTTCAAAAAAGGTGAGCTGAGCCAGGCCGAGTACGATGCGTTCCTCGAAAAGGAAACGCAGGCCTGCATCCAATACCAGATCGAAGCGGATATCGACGTGCCGGTGCATGGCGAATTCGAGCGCAACGACATGGTGGAGTATTTCGGCGAGCAGCTCGCCGGCTTTACCTTCAGCCAGAATGGTTGGGTGCAAAGCTATGGTTCGCGCTGCGTGAAACCGCCGATCATCTTCGGCGACGTGTCGCGCCCCGAATCCATGACCGTGCGTTGGAGCCAATACGCCCAGTCGCTGACCGACCGCCCCGTGAAAGGCATGCTCACCGGCCCGGTGACCATCCTGCAATGGAGCTTCGTGCGCGACGACCAACCCCGCGAAATCACCACGAAGCAGATCGCGCTAGCGATCCGCGACGAGGTGGTGGATCTGGAAAAAGCGGGTATCCGCCTCATCCAGATCGACGAGCCCGCGGTGCGCGAAGGCCTGCCGCTGCGCAACGCCGACAAGGAAGCCTACCTGAAATGGGCGGTGGATGCGTTCCGCCTCAGCGCCGCCGGCGTCGAGGATGCGACCCAGATCCACACGCACATGTGCTACTGCGAGTTCAACGACATCATGCCCGACATCGCCGCGCTCGATGCCGACGTGATCTCGATCGAGACCTCGCGTTCCGCCATGGAGCTGCTCAGCGCGTTCAGTGATTTCAAATACCCCAACCAGATCGGGCCGGGCGTGTATGACATTCACTCGCCGCGCGTGCCGCGTCAGGAAGAAATGGTGACGCTGCTGCACAAGGCGCTGGAAGTGCTGGAGCCGGGGCAGGTGTGGGTCAACCCCGATTGCGGCCTGAAAACCCGCGGTTGGAAAGAGGTGGACCCCGCACTGCGTGCCATGGTCGCGGCGGCGAAGCATGTGCGCAGCGAACTGGCCACCACCAAGAAGGTTGCCAACGGTTAACCTTCTTACATTTAAGTAACTTATGAAACGCCCGCTTGCTTCCCGCACGCGGGCGTTTTACGTTTCAGACACATAAAAAACGTCGCTACAGGAAAACGCGCATGCGCATCGCCATTATCGGCTCGGGTATCTCTGGTCTTGCCTCGGCCTATTTGCTGGCGCCGCAGCACGAGGTGACCATCTACGAGAAAGAGGCGCGGCCCGGTGGCCACGCGCGCACGCGCGAGGTCACGGTCGGTGGTAAGACCATTGCGGTGGATACCGGCTTCATCGTGTTCAACGATCGCAACTACCCCAACCTGCTGGGCCTGTTCGCCGCCCTAGGCGTGGAAAGCCACGCCAGCGACATGAGCTTTGCCGCCAGCGTGAATAACGGCGCGTTCGAATATTCCAGCAAGAGCCTGCGCGGGGTGTTTCCCACACTAGCTTCGCTGTTCGATGGGCGGCGCTACGCCATGGGGCGCGATTATTTCCGCTTCAGCACATTCGCCAAAGCCTTCCTGAAAAACCCCGATGATCGCTCGCTTGGCCAGTTGGTGAAGGATAGCGGCGTGGGTGCGCATTTCGCGCAGTATTTCATCCTGCCCATTGGTGGGGCGATCTGGAGCTGCCCGGTTGCCACCATGATGGATTATCCCGCGCGCACGTTCGTGCAGTTCTTCGAGAACCATGGCCTGCTGGACATCAACGGCCAGCCGCTGTGGCGCACGGTCACCGGCGGCAGCCGCCAGTATGTGCAGAAGCTGCTCGCGGCCATTCACCCCACGGTGAAGCTGGGTAACGCCGCTATGGAAGTCACCCGCACCGAGCAAGGCGTGCGCGTGCGCGATGCGCTGGGCGGCGAGGAAGTATTTGACCACGTTATCATGGCCGCGCATGCGGATGCATCGCTTGCCATGCTCAGCAACACGAGCGCGCAGGAGCGTGCCGTGCTTGGCGCATTCCGTTTCCAGCCGAACCGCATGGTGCTGCATGGCGATGTGCGGTTCATGCCGCGCGAGAAACGCTGCTGGGCCAGCTGGGTCTATTTGACGGAGCAGGCGCGCGACGAAGCGCCGCAGCTTGCCGTTAGCTATTGGATGAACCTTCTGCAGGACTTGCCGCGCGAACACCCGCTGATCGTGACGATGAATCCCCCGCGCGAGCCGGACCCCGCACTGGTGTATGACCAGCATGATTTCGACCACCCCATCTTCGATGAGGCGGCCATTCAGGCGCAGGCGCTGATTCCCAGCATCAACGGCGTGGATCGCATTTCGTATGTAGGCGCGTGGCAGCGCTACGGCTTCCATGAGGATGGTATCTGGTCGGCCGTGCGCGCGGTAAAGGGCCTTGGTGCCACCATTCCGTGGGAAGAGGAGCGCGGTCAGCAGGCCGTGCGAGCCATCAGCCCGCGAAGTGGCGCAAAGGACTAGTCAGCATGACGATGTCCGAAGCAACCCATCATCATTGGCAGGATGCCCCGCATTTGATGCGCGCCCGCGTGATGCACAAGCGCACCCGCCCGCGCGAGCATGGCTTCAATTACAATGTTTATTACCTCAGCCTGCCCATGCAGGGGCAAGCGCCCACGGGGCGCGGCATCTTCTCGGTGGACCGCTTCAACCTGCTCAGCTTTTGGCAGCGCGACCATGGCATGCGCGACGGCAGCGACAGCGCCGCATGGGCGCGTAACCTGTTCGAGCGTTATGGGCTGGCCCCGCACGTGGCGCGCACCGTGCTCATCACCATGCCGCGCATTCTGGGCTATGTGTTCAATCCGGTCAGCTTCTGGCTGGGCTTCAACCCGCAGGGCGCGCTGGTCGCCGCCATAGCCGAGGTGAACAACACCTTCCACGAAACGCACAGCTACGTGCTGGCCAAGCCGGACCATAATGCCATCGGGCCGGACGACTGGATCACCACTAGCAAAGATTTCCACGTGTCGCCTTTCCTTGCGGTGGAAGGCAGCTACCGTTTCCGTTTCGCCCTGCGCGACGAGAAGATCGGCATCTTCATCGACCATTACGGAGAGGATGGCGCGCTTACGCTGCTTACCTCCATGGTGGGGCCGATGGTGCCCATGACGCGGGCGAACCTGTGGCGTGCCTTCCTTGGCATTCCGCTGGTGACCATCAAGGTCATCGCCCTGATCCATTTCGAGGCCATCCGCCTGATGCTGAAGAAAATCCGTTACCGCAACAAGCCACCCCAACAACCACACAAGGTTACCCCATGGTCCTGAGCCATCAAAAAGACAGCGCGATCGAGAAGCTTTTCGTGCACCTGTTCAAGCAGGCGCACTACGGCACGTTGCAGGTCACCACGCCTTCGGGCCATGTGCACATGTTCACCGGCCCGCAGCCGGGCCCCAGCATCGACTTCCATATCCATGACTGGAAGGCCATTCGCTATTCGCTGATGCGCGGTGACATTGGCTTTGGCGAAGCCTACATCGAAGACCTCTGGAGCACGTCGGACCTTGGCGACCTGTTCCACTACATGGTGCTGAATTTCGAGCCGTTGGAGAAGGTCGTCAACGGCCATCGCTGGGTGCAGCAGCTGTTCCGCGTGGTGAACTGGATGCGCCGCAACACCAAGAAGAACAGCAAGCTGAACATTCGCTCGCACTACGATGTGGGCAATGATTTCTACAAGCTCTGGCTCGATGAAACGATGACCTATTCCTCGGCGCTGTATGCTGGGCAACCACGCACGCTGGCCGAAGCGCAGCACGCGAAATACGCGCGCATCATCGAAAAGCTGCAACCGCTTGGGCATATCCTCGAGATCGGCTGCGGCTGGGGCGGCTTCGCCGAGGATGCTGCCAAAGCAGGCCACAGGCTCACCGGGCTCACGCTTTCGCCGTCGCAGCTCGAATTCGCGCAGAACCGCATGGCCCGCCTTGGCCTCGACGATAAGGTCACGCTGAAGCTGGTGGATTACCGCGACGAGAAAGACAGCTACGACGCAATCGTTTCCATCGAGATGTTCGAAGCGGTGGGCGAGCAATACTGGCCGGTCTATTTCAAGGCCGTGAAGGACCGCCTGAAGCAGGGCGGCCGCGCGGTCATCCAGACCATCACCATCGACGATGCGCATTTCGAGGGCTACCGTGCGCGCAGCGATTTCATTCGCCATTACACGTTCCCGGGCGGGCTGCTGCCTTCGGTGGCGAAGCTGCGCGAGCAGGTGGCGCTGGCCGGCCTGCAGATCAACGAGGTGTTTAGCTTCGGGCTGGATTATGCGCAAACGCTGCAGGAATGGCTGGACCGCATCGATGCGCGCGAAGCCGAAATCAAAGCCCTCGGTTATACGGATGCCTTCCTGCGCAGCTGGAGATTTTATATCGGCTGCTGCATTGGTGCCTTCCGTGCAGGCCGCACCGATGTGGTGCAACTGGATATCACCCACGTGTCATAGGAGAATGAAATGAGTGTTGCGGGTATCGTTATGGGGTTCATCACCGCCGGTGCGGTGGGGGTGACGGCGCTGCTTTCCGGCTGTGCCAGTCCGGGCATCGAGGAATATAAGGATAACGCACCCACGGTGGATGTGCGCGAATACCTGAACGGTAAGCTCATTGCGTTCGGCAGCATCACCGATTTCCGCGGCAAGGTGACCGACCGTTTCACCGCGCAGCTGGAAGGCAGCTGGGAAGGCAACAAGGGCACGCTGAAGGAAGATTTCACCTACGATGACGGCCACAAGGAGCAGCGCATCTGGAGCTTCACGCTGACCGACGATGGGCGCATCACCGGCACGGCGCATGACATCATCGGTGAAGCCACGGGCCGCCAGCTGGGCAATGCCATCTTCATGGAATACGTGCTGGAGCGCGAGCGCAACGGCAGCAAAATGCGCTTCACCATGGATGATCGCCTCTACCTGATCGATGACACCTACCTCATCAACCACACGCGCATCAAAAAATTCGGCATCACCGTGGCCACGCTGGATATCGGCTTCCACAAGCTGAAGGACTAGCGCATGGAGCTGCAGGGCAAAACCATCTGGTTCGTGGGGGCAAGCGAGGGCATTGGCCGCGCCACTGCCCTTGAGCTGGCCAAACGTGGGGCGGTGCTGTGCGTCAGCGCCCGCCAGCAAGACAAGCTGGATGCGCTGGTGGCCGAGCTGCCGGGGCAGGGGCACCGCGCCATCGCCTGCGACGTGACCGACGTGCAAAGCGTGCAGCAGGCCTTCGCCGCCGTGGCGCAGCCCGCCGCGCCGGACATGCTGATCTATGCCGCGGGCACCTATGCGCCCATGGGCGCGAAAGACTGGAAGCTGGATGCCACGCTGCAAACGCTCGACGTGAACCTTAACGGTGCGCTGCGCGTGTTGAGCGAAACGCTGCCCGCCATGCTGGCGCGCAACTCGGGCACGGTGGTCATCGTGTCGTCCGTGGCGGCGTATCGTGGTTTGCCGAAATCCATGGGCTACGGTGCCAGCAAGGCCGCGCTCACCAACCTTGCCGAATCCATGCGCATCGATCTGCATGGCACGGGCGTGGATGTGCGGCTGGTGAGCCCCGGTTTCGTGAAGACCCGCCTGACCGACCAGAACGAATTCACGATGCCCAACCTCATCACGCCCGAACGCGCGGCGCGCTACATTGCCGATGGCATCGCGAAGGAGCATTACGACATTCACTTCCCGCCGGCGTTCAGCCTGTTCATGAAGCTGATGCGCATTTTGCCGAACCGCCTGTATTTCGCCATTGCACGGAGTCTGTAACATGAAATGGATGATGCTCTGCCTGACGATGCTGCTGCCGCTCACGGCCATGGCCGCACCAATGGAGAAGGTGGGCAGTGCGCGCCTTCGCGTGATGATGCTGAGCGTGTATGACGCCGCGCTGTATGCGCCCGAAGGGACATACGACGCGCAAGCGCCGCACGCGCTGGCGCTGACCTACCGCATGAACTTCATGCGCGATGAGATCATTGACCGCACGCTGCAGGAAATTGCGGATGCACAAACGCTAAGCGACGCGCAGGCGAAACGCTGGCGCGCCGAACTGGAACGCGTCATTCCCGATGTGAAGGATGGCGATACCATCAAAGCCACCGCGCGCCCCGGCCGCGATCTCCGCTTCACGCATAACGGCAAGAAAACAGGCGTGGTGACGGACACGACCCTGATCGCGCCGTTCATGAATATCTGGCTGGGCCCCAAGACCAATGAGCCGGGCCTGCGCGATAAACTGCTGGGAAAAAAGTAGGTTACCCAAAACACATCGCGGCTTGATGCTGCGCTGCGGTATAACCTAGTGGAATAATCTGGTGTGAATACTTGACCTTTCAACGTCTGCGTGTATATTTCGCTGCATCGCACAATAGGAGATTTCCATGGCCTCGACGAAAAAGAAACCTACCGCCAAGCGCGTAGTGAAAGCCGCTGTGAAAACCCAGACCCGCGCAGCGCATGCTGCGGCGAGTGTTGCCAAAAGCGCAGCATCGAAGCAGGGCGAGTGGGCACGCCAAAGCGCCGACTGGGCGCAGCAGGGTGCCAACGAATGGGCGAAGCAAAGCGCAAAAATGTATCAGCTTCCGTTCGCCGCAGGCGACGTGAACGAGGCCACCCGCCAGGCAGCCGAACAAGTGAAGTCGGCCACCGAAAGCTTCGTGCGTGCCGGCAACGACATGATGAGCCAGATGTTCGGCGGCGCTGCCGATCCGATGGCACAGTGGAAAGGCCTGTTCAACCAGGCGGCCCAGCGCATGCCCAGCATGGCTGGCCTGCCCGGCGCGAACGAGGCCGCTGCGAAAATGCAGAACCTCGCCCGTGAGTCGGCCGACCAGATGGCCCGCACCACCGGCACCGCGAACCGCGCCATGGGTGAAGCCATGGAGCTGGCGCGTGAGAACGCTGAAGCCATGGTTGAGTGCAGCAACATCGCCATCTCGGTGTCGAAAGAGATCGGTGCCGAGCTGATCACCTACGCCAACAAGACCTTCTCGCAGAATGTTGAGCTGGGCAAGCAACTGCTGAGCTGCCGCACGCTGAACGACATGTTCGACCTGTCGAGCAAGTTCATGAAAACCAATCTCGACAGCTTCTTCTCGGAAAGCGTGAAACTTTCGGAGAAAATGTTCCAGTGCGCGACGGATGTTTCCGAGCCGCTGAACGAGCGCCTGTCGGACACCAGCGACCGCATGAGCAAAGTGATCGCTGCCTAAGATTTGGCAGACCACGCCGAAACGAAGAAGCCCGCGAGTTACTCGCGGGCTTTTTTGTTGGCGGGTGCCGGTTTTATCTTGGGCAATCGATGCGGCACCCCCATCCATGCATCATCATCGCCATGGATGGACAGGATCGCGCATTGGGCCAGCGGCGTGTTCTGCACATAGGCACGGCGGTTCTCGGCTGAGGGATGCAGCTGGCCATCGTTCTTTGCGTTCAGCACTTCCATGCCACGCAGGGTACGGCTGATATTACCATCAAGGCAGGCGGCAATAATATCGGCTTCCACTTCGGACACGTGGCCATCGCGCTTTAGCGGCAGCGCCGAACGCAGATGCGGTGCCTTCTGGTGGTTAAAGCGCCACGCATGCCCAAGCTCGTGCCCCAGCTCGTGCCCCAGCACCCAACGGATACCATCGTAATTCAGGTCGTTGAGGAAGTTTGTGCCGATCAACACTTCCTTGGAGTTATAACGCACCGTTGCCCCGTTGGGGTAATCGGGAATGATGAAGAGGTTGTATTCATGCAGCCCCAGCGCCGAGCGAATGCGCAGGAATTCAGCGTTGATCTCCGGGAAGTTCCACTGGTTCACGGCCAGTTTTTTCGGCTCCTGCGTGAAATAGAGTTGCGGGCCGATCAGCGGCTCGCGCGGGCGCAGGCGCGCATCCGGGTTGGTGAAGAACGCCTCGCGTGAGTAGGGGCGCGGCGGCGTGCGCGGAAAATCCCACTGCAGCGGCCGAACGCCGGGAAGGTAGGGAATGGTGGTGGTGCTATTGTGTGCGTCACTCATGCTAACGGTGCTAGCACGGTTTTATGACAGGATGATTACGCCGCTTTGACTTTTTGCACCGAGGCCGCCGCCACGTCGCCAATGTTCAGGCGCGCGAAGATCTCCACCAGCGCGTCGCGCAGTTGGTGCATCATCTCGATGCTGTGGAACGGCGTGGGCGTAATGCGCAGGCGCTCGGTGCCTTTGCGCACGGTGGGGTAGTTAATGGGCTGCACATACATCTGGTATTCTTCGAGCAGGATGTCGGAGATCTGTTTGCACACCACCGGGTCGCCCACCATCACCGGCACGATATGGGTGTTGTTGGCCAGCACGGGAATGCCCGCTTCGGCCAGAATATCTTTCAGCTTGCGCGCGTTCAACTGGTGTGCATCACGCTCCGCGCAGGATTGCATGAGGTGGCGAATGCTGGCATTCGCGCCCGCCGCAATGGCCGGGGGCAGGGT
>QFOX01000113.1 GCA_003241645.1 Azospirillum brasilense
CAGCTCCGATCACGACCCAATCGTCCGTTGCCCGCTGGCGCAAGTGCGCAGCTTTCCACTGTGCGCTTATCCTGAGCGTGGCGCTCCCATTGTTCAGGGAAACACCGGATCCGGGGTCAATATCTACGTCACCTGCACCCGTCTTGATGATCCAGCACTCAAATTGCGCAGCAAGGTTGGTGCTGCTGTTCGGGTCAATGGTCAGGGTGCGCAGCGAGCCGGAATTGACATAGATGTATTTGCTCTCGTAGGTGGCATCGATTACATCGTCCGCCGTGACCGTGAGATCACCGTAACGGATGCGCTTATTGCTCATCGTCTGCACGGCGCTGATACCGACCAACTGCTCGCTCACATTGGCGGCATCGTAGGTCGCGGCATCCATGTCGCCACCGCCGCCGCCGCCACCGGAGCCGGATAGCGCCACCACGTTCGTGCCATTGCAGCGCAGGAACACACGGTTACCGCTCGGCACGGTCACGCCGGAACCAGCGGCGGTTTTTACCACAAGGCTCTGCGCGGTCAGGTTCTCGAACCACCAGATGCGACTCTCGGTCGGAACGATAATATTGCGAGTAGCGGTAAGCACCGGCCCGGTGTCGGTGATGGTGATGATGGGGTGGCGCTGCTGGCCTGTGGTGAGCGTGTAATCGGCATCGCTGACCATACCATGCACCAATGGTGCGTGCTTGGCGTAGGCTTTGTGGGAGCCAGTATCAACATCGAGGCTAACCGTATCGACTTTCTGCGAGAGAAAGCCCGCAGTGCTGTCGGTGGCATCGGCCATCACCTTGCCGAGATTGGCATCGATGGTGTCAGTGTTTTCCTTGACCTTATCGCCCGTGGTTTGATCGACCGTGCCTGTGTCGATTTTCCATAGGCCAAAGCGTGTGGTTTGACTAAAGGCCATACCCCAATCCTTCCAAATGCTCGATGAAGTCAGAAATGCGCTGCAGCGCCGTTGTGCTGCCCTGCAGGGCTTCTTCCGCTGCCGGGATGCCCAGCTCCATGGTGCGCAGCTTGCCGCGCTCGGTGTCGCTTTCCTGCAAATCCGGCAGGTAGATTACGTCGAACCGGGCGAGCAGCGCGCGCGCACGTTCCTTGAGGTTGCCATTCACGCGCAGGCCGCCCGCAGCCTCCGCCCAGGCAATGAAGAATGCAGGCGTGCCGTAGCACACCACTTTCGCATGGGTATCGAGCAGCGCTTCCTGCTGCTCCAGCATGGCAGCAAGCTTGGCCTCACATTCCCCGCTGGCCGAGGCCAAACGGCGGCGATGGAGCTGGAAATAGCCATAGTCGGTCACGTCGATGACGTGCTCCGGCATCGCTTGCGGCAATAGCCGGAGGATGGCATCCGCGCGCGGCGAGCACCACTGATAGAGCAGTATCTTGTCCATGATTTACCCCAGCGCCCACGGCGCAATGCCGAATTGCCCGCGCGTCCAGCCCGGATAGTCCGTCTCATCGGAGCGGCCGGTCACATACTGGCCGACGATGGGCGCGGTCGATTCGTTATTGGCGCCGTTAAAGAAGCTGGTAACGCGCACGGTGAGCATCCCCCAGCGCATCGGCCAGTTGAAGGTGAACGGCGAGTTGGTGGTGGTGCCGACCTCAATCCAGTCCTCGCCATTGTGGGTGTATTCGATGCGGGCGTAATCGAATCGCTCTGGCGGCCTCACGAAACTGATGGTGGCATTGGTGTTCAGGCCACCGCTGGCCGGATATTCCAGCGCCGTGATCTGCAAATTAACCACTGGCGCAGGGCCAGCCTGCGACCCCGGCCAGCCATTGATATTCTCGAATTCGGGAATCTGGTAATACCACGGCGAGAATGGCCGCTGCTCGTACACCTCGGCCTTATACTGGTTGCAGAACACCGTATAGACATGCGGCTCGGTTTCTTCGATCTGCATCACCCGCCATTCATTGGCATTCACGATGCTGTTGCGCGTATCCGAGAAAGCGATGACGGAGCCGATCTCCAGCACGCGCCCAACCTCCAGCCCTGTCTGGAATTCGCACCAGTACGGACACATCTGTACCTGCTTGAGCATCAGGTCGCAGAGGTGGAAGGCTTGGGTTTGGCTGGTCACCCCCGTCAGATCGACAGTTTGCGTGTTCAGCCCCAGCTTGCCAATGCTATCGATGTCCTCTGCGATGACGCGCTCGATGGCATGGCCATAGAACGGCTCGACATACTGGCCTTCGATGCGGTTTGGGCGACGCGCGCTCTGAATCCCCATGCGCAGGCTGCCGGGAACCATCTCGGTATCATGCACCCGGTAACTTACGGGTTCGGGCTTTTCCGGCTTCATGCGAATGATGCCGTTTTGGATGGTCAGGATAATGCGGCCTGCCGCCGTGAATTCCTTGAGCGCCTGGTCGGCGTTGTAGAAGGTGCCGTAGCCACGGTTGAAGCTGAGGCTGTTCTCCTCGCACCAGTAGGTGGTATCGAGCACCGAGTTGAAGTCCACGCGGCTGGTCGGGATGCCCAGCCCCTTCACCGGGTCGGTCAGGTAGGCGTAGAGGCCATCGGCGGGGTTCCCGTCATTGCCCGACACCACGTTGGTGCGCAGGCGGGCATTGATGACGGGGTTGTCGGAGGTAATGGCATCATCGCGCACCAGATGCACATGCGCGAAAGCAGCGTTGATCTGCTCGATCTCGTTATAGGTCGCATCGACAATATCGAACTTGTAAAAGCCGATCTGCCCGCCATCCGTGCCATTGGTGATACCGCTGCAAATC
>QFOX01000030.1 GCA_003241645.1 Azospirillum brasilense
ACGATCCGCGCCGCGCACGAAGAGATTCGCACCGCACCGAAACAAACATGGCTTTCGGTGTTCGCCTCGCGCTTCACCTCGTTCCTCGTGACGTACGGTTCCGCCAAAGTGGTGGGGGACCAGATCGAAAAGCAATCCACCCATTTTGGGCGCTGGGCCAACACCAAGGTAACCAGCAACCCGGAAACGCTGGCGCAGATTGAAAAAGCGCGCGCGGTGGAAACACAACAGAATGCACTGGGCACCCGCCCCGGCGACCCGAACGCCGACACCGTGACCAGCCGCATTTTCCACGATGCCGCGGCGGATGGCATGTATACCGTGCTGACTAGCGGTGCGCTTTATGTATTCACGCGTGTGTTCGCGCCCTTCTTCGACAAGCGCGACCCCATCAACCCGGAGATCGCACGCCGACCGCCCATTCCCGCGTCGCCGAGCGCCCGCGTAGCAACGGCCACGCCGCAACGTGCCGAGGAAGAATCGGCGCAACCCGGCACGCGCATCAGCCATGTGGAAGCGCAGGCACGCGTGGCCGCGGAACAGCGCGAGCACGCGCTGCACGCGTAAAAAACGTTCGCCACCCCCTTATTTTTTCAGTATAAACGGCGCGCATGATGAACATTCGCACACAGCCCTCGCTCAGCCGCGACTTTGCGCTTCTGTCGCTTTTTATTGTGGTGATCCTGGTGCTGGTTTCGGCATGGGTGACCGTCGAGACCATCGACAACCACGCAAAAACCGTCGTCAAGCAACTGGAGAATGACGCGCTGCGCATCGACCGTGCGCTGATCGTGGAAACGGAGACCGCCTCCTACATCCTTGAATCGCTGGGCCGCCAGATCGAAGCCACCGGGCTGGATGACAAGGAAACCATCGCGCAGCTGTTCTTCTCGTTCGCGAAATCGGAAGGCCCCAAGCGCAGTACCTTCAGCTGGGTGGACCGCGAGCAGATGCTTATCGTGTCCAGCAATCTTGGCGTGCTGGACCAGCCGATTGACGTATCGGACCGCGACTACATCAAGAAATCCATCGCCGAGCCGTGGAAAGTGCATATCGGCCGCCCCATCTTCGGCCGCCTGTCGCAGAAAATGGTGCTGCCGCTGAGCCTTGGCCTCACCGACAAGGGCGGCACCTATGCGGGTTCGGTGATGATCGCGCTCGACATCCAGAAACTGACCGACGATGTGGGCCGCACCATTCGCGATTCGGGCACGCGATTCGCCATCACCAACCTTGCGCTCACCGTGCTGACGCAAACGAAGGATTCGGAAAGTTTCTTCACCAGCGTGTTCGACACCAAAAAACTCTCCGCCATCAATTTCGATACGCAGCTGAACGGGCTCTATTCGCAAGGATCGCTGTGGAACCCGAACAAGGTATTCGCCTATTACGAGCGTTCCAGCCAGTACCCGTTCCTGATTTTCCTCGGGCTGGACCCCGCCATCAGCAAGCAATCGGTCATCGACATGCTGCTGCCGCGCCTGTTCCAGCTGTTCGTCATCGCGCTGTTCCTGCTGTTCGTGCTGTGGACGGTGCGCCGCCGCATCATCCAGCCCGTAATGCGGCTGACGCATGACGCCGCCAGCATCGTGCGGGGCGAACGCTTCGACCATGAGAGCACGCAAGGCCCGCTCGAGATCGAGCAGCTCAGCTACGAGATCAAGCGGCTCTATGACTACATCGAGGAACGCCGCCGCGTGGAATCCGAGCTGCGGCTGAAGAACGCCGAGTTGAACCGCATCAAGGAAGCGGCGCAGCTGACCAATCAGGTGAAGGCCGAGTTCTTCGCCTATGTGGGGCAGGAATTGACCGAGCCGGTGGAAGTGATCCTCGAGCAGATCGAGACCATCAAGGACCAGCATTTCGGCCCGCTGGCGAACGCCAAATACATCGCGCACGCCAACGAAGTCTATGACCATGCGCGCCAGCTGCTGGCCATGCTGGGCGACATCAAATCCATCTCCGAAGCGGAAACAGGCCTACTCGCGCTGAGCGACGCCGAGGTGGACCTGAACTTCATTCTGCAGAAAACGCTGCGCATCTTCCGCGAAAAGAACACGCAGGGCGTGGACGTGCAGCTGGATGCACAGACCAGCCTGCCCCGCCTGCGCGGCGACGAGCTGCGCCTGAAGCAGCTCATCCTCAACATCCTTAACGCCAGTGCGCAGCACCTGAATTCCGGCGATGCGATCCGCATCAGCAGCCAGGTGAAGGCGCAGGAATTGCAGGTGAGCTTCGCGTATGTTGGCAGCTCGGCGCTGGAAGGCGCCAAGGTGGGCGGGCTGACGAACGTGAACTTCGCCAACCGCAGCAAACACGGGCTGGAGCTTGCGCTGGCGCGGCTGCTGGTGGCGCTGCATCAGGGCACGCTGGAGCTGAAGACCGCGCAGGACCGCACCACCACCGTGACCGTGAAATTCCCGGCGAGTCGATTGGTGTAGGGATGCGGCGCGCAGCTTTTGCATGCTCCTTCTTTTTTATTTTTCTCATAGTGCTGATATCCGTAAGCCGCGGCACGTCACCTCGGGCTTATTTTTTTGATTGGGAAACGATTGGTACGCCCAATTTTTACAGTACTGAGCACTTACTCATCGCCCGCAGTTCAAAGCTTAACCCCCATGCCAGCTTATTGCTCGCGTGCGATATGGACCAACATGTACGGCTAGTTGTACGGCGCTATTGGTCTGATTTTGCAATACGAGAAAATATGTCAGACACACTCTCTCTGATGCGTGAGATAAAAGGGCCGACCTTTGAAATGCGTGTGTCTGTTACAGACAACGGAGCACCGACAACATTAACAAGCGCACCTTTAACATCTGAACACCTTAAAAAGCTTGTTACCTTTATGAAAGCCGAAGGAACATCAGAATGGCAATTGCACCTTTTTGAATGGATCAGCGGGCTTAACGCCAGCACTGAGCCTGCAGCAATTGAAGCATTTGCACAGCGTTGCAGTCAGGACGAGGGCTGATTATTCCCCGAACTTATTGGAGCGCGGGAAGCCCACGGGCGGCAGTCCGCCTTGCGCGGCGCGGTTGCTCAGCCACGGTTTCATGTCGGCTTCCGTGCGGGTGCGATCGCCGATCTGCCAGCTGAGGCCTTCGGCGAAGGTGAAGACCTTTGCATCGCTCAGTTTGCCGCCTTTGTATTTCTGCAGCGCCACGCCCTGGCCGCGCTGCATCACCGGCACCTGATCGAGTGGGAACACCAGCAATTTGCGGTTCGTGCCGATCACGGCGATGGTGTCGCCATCCGCCGGGGCGCAAATAAGTGCCTTGCTGCCTTCCGGCGCCTGCAGGATCTGCTTGCCGGAGCGCGTCTGCGCGATCACGTTCTTCTCTTCCACGATGAAGCCTTTGCCACAATCGCTGGCCAGCAGCAGCTTGCGCTCGGGGTCGGCGACCATCAGGGTCAGCAATTCTTCTTTCGCGTCGAGGTCGATCATCAGCCGCACGGGCTCGCCCGCGCCTTTGGCGCTGGGCAGTTTGTCGCACGGCAGGGTGTAGAACTTGCCGTCGGTGGCGAACACCAGCAGCTTGTCGGTGGTCTTGGCTTTCAGCTGGAAGCCGGGGCCGTCGCCCTCTTTGAATTTCAGGTCGGGCAGCTCGTCGTGGTGGCCTTTGAACGCGCGGATCCAGCCCAGCTGCGAGCACACCACGGTGATCGGTTCTTTCTCGATGAAGGCTTCCACCGAGATGTTCGCCATGGCGGGCGCGTCGGTCAGTTCGGTGCGGCGCGCGCTGAGTTTTTTATTGGCGGCGAAGCGCTTTTTCACGGCGCGCACTTCTTCGGTGATGTACGTCCAGCGCTGCGATTCGTCCTTCAGCAGAGCCTGCAGTTCCTTCTGCTCGGCCTTCAGTTCCTTGTGCTCGCCCTTGATCTCCATTTCCTCGAGCTTGCGCAACTGGCGCAGGCGCATGTTGAGGATGGATTCGGCCTGCAGTTCGCTGAGGTCGAAGGTTTTCATGAGCACGGTTTTCGGCTCGTCCTCGGTGCGGATGATCTTGATGACCTTGTCGAGGTTCAGGTAGGCGACCAGCAGGCCTTCGAGGATCTCAAGGCGGCGCTTAATGGCGTCCAACCGGTGGTTGGATTTGCGCACCAGCACTTCGTGGCGGTGGTCGAGGTATTCGCGCAGGATCTCGCGCAGGTTCATCACCCGCGGCACGCCATCGGCCCCCAGCACGTTCATGTTCATGGCGTAGCGGATCTCAAGGTCCGTCACACGATACAGCGATTCCATGAGGATGGAGGGATCGATGTTCTTGCTCTTGGGCTCGAGCACAATGCGCATCTGGTCGGTGGATTCGTCCTGGATGTTGCCGAGCAGCGGCAATTTCTTCTCGCGGAACAGGTCGGCGATCTTCTCGATGAGCTTGGATTTCTGCACCTGATACGGGATCTCGGTGATGATCACCTGATACATGCCGTGGCTGAGCGGTTCTTTCTCCCACTTCGCACGCACGCGCAAACTGCCGCGGCCATTCGTGTAGGCGTCGATGATGTTGCCGCGCGCTTCGGTGATGAGGCCGCCGGTCGGGAAATCCGGCCCCTGCACGAAATCCATGAGTTTTTCGATGGAGGCGTTGGGCGTTTTGATGAGGTAGACCAGCGCGTCGCACAGCTCGAGGATATTATGCGGCGGAATGGCGCAGGCCATGCCCACGGCAATGCCCTCAGCCCCGTTGGCCAGCAGGTTGGGGTAGCCCGCGGGCATCACCAGCGGTTCTTTCTCCTCGCCGTCATAGGTGGGTTTAAAATCCACCGTGTCGTTGTCGAGGTCTTCCATCAGCAGCATGGCCGCATCGGTCAGCTTGGCTTCGGTGTAACGCATGGCCGCGGCGTTATCGCCATCGATGGAGCCGAAATTCCCCTGCCCGTCCACCAGCGGGTAGCGCACGGCGAAATCCTGCGCGAGGCGCACCATGGTGTCGTACACGGCGGTGTCGCCATGCGGGTGGTATTTACCGATCACGTCGCCCACCACGCGGGCGCATTTCTTGTAGCCGGATTTGGGGTCGAGGCGCAGTTGCATCATCGCGTACAGCAGGCGGCGATGCACCGGCTTCAGGCCATCGCGCACATCGGGCAGCGAACGCGCGGTGATGGTGGAGAGTGCATACGCCAAATAACGCTCACCGAGCGCGTCTTTGAAGGATACGGTCTGGATATCGGATGCGGGACTGGCCATAGGGCCGCGAAACTAGCGGGTATTGGCGGTTTTGCAAGTGTTTCGTGGAAAAGCCTAGCCGCGGGCAAGCGCGGCTTGCTGGCCGGGCACAACGGGCACGGCGCTGGTGGCATCGGCCAGGCCGAAATCACCGGGTTGCAGGCGTGCGCCCGAACGGGCGTAGATGGCTTGCGTCTGCTGGATGGAATCGAGCGTCGCGGCGTCCAGCCCTTGTTGGGCTTCGGCCATGCGGACCGGCTCGGGCGTGGTCGTTTGCGGCTGGGCGGCGGCGGGGCCTTCCACGTCGCGGTTACGCACCAGTTGCGGCTGCGCGGCGCGCTCCGGCGTGGGGTCGTTCTCGCCACCGAACAGGCTGTTCATGTTGCGTGCGCCAAAGCCGCGGCCCATCAGGAAGCCGGGAATGGCCAGCAGCATGAAGGCGATGGTGCCGAACATGCCGCCACCGAACATGCTGGATCCAAGCCACGCACCGAATACACCCAGCAGGCCGCCCACAAGGCCGCCCCAATTCACACGATTCACGCTGCGGCTGACATGGCGGCCGGTCGCGGCGCCTGCACCGGCGGCAGCCCCCACCACACCCTGATCGCGCACGGTGCCCGCGGCACCACCCACGGCATCACCGATCGCACCGGCACCGGCACGGGCCGTGTCCACCGTGGCCGCTGCCCCCTCGCCCACGGTGCGGGCGAAGGAGTGGCCATCGGCACGGGCTTCGGCGTCGCGTTCTTCGCGTTCCTGAGCTTCGGCGGCTGCTTGTTGGTCGGGTGTGGTCATAATTCCTCACCTCCGATAGTAGCACAATGCAGCCCATGGAATGTGACAAGTCGGTGAAGATTGGGGGCCTATTTTAGTGCTCCGGGCATCGGCATACTGCCTAGCCCTGCGCGCCGCTCCGCGGGCTCATGGCTGGCGCGCACGTGCTGTGCGTGCCTTACATGCTACGCCACGGCAGCTTTGCGCCCCAGCAGCGCCACGAAATGCCCGCGCAGCGGCGGTGCATGGCGGTGCAGTTCGGGCAGCAGGCGCGTTTCAAAAAAATGCCCGGTCAGGGCGAGGCCTGCGATCACCTCGTCCATGCGTTCAGCGAGGTGGTCGTCGCGCAGGAATTCCGGCAGCACGAGCATGCGCTCATGGTAGGGCGCGCCAGCAGCGCGGCACACCGCCCTGCCCGATTTCGGCGACACATAGACCAGATCCTCGGTGCCACCGGTGGCCGCGCATTCGCTTAGGTCAAGGCCGAAGCCCGCCAGTTCCAGCAAGGCAAGCTCCAGCCGCACATATTCCGAAAGCCAGACCAGCGCCTCCACCCCGCCGGCCACATGCTGCAGGAAATGGTGCGTGGCGTGGTACAGCTCCGGGTGGGGGTCGTGCTCGGCCAGCGTGGCGCGCAGCAGGCTCATGGCGCTGCCCACGGCGGCCAGCCGCAGCGCGTCGGCCATCACACGGGTGGCGTAGCTTTGTTTGGCTTCCAGCGTGATGGTGCCCATATGCTGTTCCAGCCGCGCCTTGGATTGCGCCTGCACCAGCGTGCCGGGCTGCATGTCGGGGCGCTGTTTGCTGGTGAGGCCGCGTTTGACCACGCCGCGCGCCAGCCCCTGCGCAGGCGTGAACAGATGCACGATGGCGTCATGGTCGCCGAATTTATCGACGGCAAGGATCAGCGCTTCATCGGTCCATGTTTGCATGCTGCATGCATAGCGCAGGCAAGCGCCGCGCGCCACGAATTACGGCAGGTTATTCGCCTGCTTTGAATTCCAGCCCCATGTAGCGGTAGGCGTCGGGCTTGTCCTTCCAGTCCTCGCGCACCTTCACGAACAGCTTCAGGTGGCAGGGCGCTTCGATCATACGGCCGATCTGGCCGCGGGCCTTCTCGCCGATGGATTTGATCTGCTGGCCGCCTTTGCCGAGCACGATCATTTTCTGCCGCTCGTTCTGCACGATGATGACCTGATGGATCTGGGCGGAGCCGTCCTTCTTGATCTCGTACTGCTCGGTCTCCACGGTGAGCGTATAGGGCAGCTCTTCCTGTAGCTGCAGGAAGCATTGCTCACGCGTCAGCTCGCTGGCGAGGATGCGCATGGGCTGGTCGGTCATGGCGTCGGCGTCGTACAGCCATGGGCCTTGCGGCAGCATGGTGGCCAGCGTTTGCTTCAGCTCTTCCACCTCGTCGCCCTTGCGCGCGGAAATGAGGAAGATATGCGCCCACGGTGCCTGCGCGTTGAACCATGCGATGCGGTCCAGCAGCACACGCTTGTCTTCCACCGCGTCGATCTTGTTCAGCGCCAGTACGATGGGCTTGCCCGAGCTCTTGACGCGTTCGACGAACTTCTCGGTTTCCTCACTCGGCGGCTTGCGCGCGTCGTGCAGGTACAGGATCACGTCGGCCTCGCGCCCTGCGTGCCACGCGGCGGCCACCATGGCGGCTTCGAATTTCTGCTTCGCTTCGAACACGCCGGGCACATCCAGGAACACCAACTGGCTATCGCCTTGCACGCACACGCCCGTCACGCGCGAACGGGTGGTCTGCGCCTTGGGGGTGACGATGGCGACCTTCGCGCCCACCATGCGGTTCAGCAGGGTGGATTTACCGGCGTTCGGTGCGCCGATCAGGGCGATGAATCCGCAATGGGTGGTAGGCTGGCTCAGGGTATTCCTCATGATTTAGGGGTTTGCAGCGCTGCTATACGCATATTTGCCCGGATGCGCCACTGCAAAAAAGCCGCAACCCCGGCATTTCCTTGACGGTAGGCCCGTTTTCCGTTATATAACGGCCCCAGAGTTCAAGTTAGGTGACTCTTTGAAGTACTAGCCTACGCGTTCGATTCGCTGCCAAAGTGAATAAACGGTGGAGGGTCGAAACAGGCTAGTTTAGCCAGGTTTCCGCCAAGTGTTGCAAAGGGTTTGGTGCGATAAGCGACCGTGCCGAATTCGACTCGTCCCACGATAATGGCCATGGTGGCCGTTGACGTGGAAACGCTTTTTTTGGAGACTACTACATGGCTACCGGTACCGTAAAATGGTTCAACCCCACCAAAGGCTTTGGCTTCATCCAGCCGGATGCTGGCGGGGCAGATGTTTTCGTTCACATCACCGCGGTACAGGCAGCTGGCCTGACCTCGCTGAACGAAGGTCAGAAACTCAGCTACGAACTCGCGACCAACAAAGGCCGCACCTCGGCTGCGAACCTGAAGCTCGCTGCCTAACTTTTTGAATACCGAGTTGGGGGCCGGCCTGCCCGGCCCCCGCTCACTTAACCGAGTACCTAAGACCTCCGCGAATGGTTCGCGTCGAATTCCTAGGTGCCCACACTAGGAAATCGTTATGAACTACGCAGATATGAATCTGCCGCAGGCGTTGAAGAACGCGCTGGCGGCCATGAACTTCACCACCCCCACCCCCATTCAGGAACAGACCATTCCGCCCGCCATGGAAGGGCGCGACGTGCTTGGCACCGCCATGACCGGCTCCGGCAAGACCGGCGCGTTCTGCATTCCCATGATCGCCCGCCTGCAAGGCAGCCCGCGCGGTTCGGCACTGGTGCTGACCCCCACGCGCGAACTCGCCCAGCAGGTCGAGAAGGTCGTGAAAGAACTGCTCGGGCCGTATGGCAACATCAAATCCGCGCTGTTGATCGGCGGCGAATCCATGCCCAACCAGATCGCGCAGCTGCGCATGCGCCCGCGCATCATCGTGGGCACGCCGGGCCGCATCATCGACCACCTGCAACGCGGCACGCTGATGCTGCACGACGCAAGCTTCCTCGTGCTCGATGAGACCGACCGCATGCTCGACATGGGCTTCGGCGACCAGATCGCCAGCATCCTGAAATACGTGCCCATGCAGCGCCAGACGCTGCTGTTCTCGGCCACGCTGCCGCCGCAGATCCAGAAGATCGCCGACAGCCACCTGAAAAACCCGGTGCGCGTGGAGATCGGTGAAACGAACAAGGCGGCCCTGACCATTACGCAGGAAACCCGCCATGTCAGCCCCGAGGACAAATACCCCACCCTGCTGAACGAGCTGAAAGCCCGTGAAGGCACGGTGATCATCTTCGTGCGCGCGAAATTCGGCACCGAGAAACTGGCCGCCAAGCTGCGCAAATCCGGCCACACGGCAGACGCCATCCATGGCGACCTCGAGCAGCGCAAGCGCGAGAAAGTGCTGCAGGCCTTCCGCGAGAAGAAGCACCGCATCCTCGTGGCGACGGACATCGCAAGCCGCGGGCTGGACATTCCGCACATTGAGCACGTGATCAATTTCGACCTGCCGCAAGCGCCGGAAGATTACATCCACCGCATTGGCCGCACCGGCCGCGCGGGCGCTGAAGGTTCGGCCGTCAGCTTCATCACGCCGGAAGACCATTTGAAGTGGAACGCCATCCAGAAACTGATGGACCCCAGCTACAAACCCGCGCCGGGTACCCCGGCCGAGGAAGCCGCCAAATCCGCCAACAAGAACCGCAAGCGCGGTGGGCGTAACCGTCGTGGCGGCAGCCGCAGTGGTGGCGGCAACGGTGGTCAGGGTGGCCAGGGTGGCGGCCAGGGCCGCGTGGTCAGCAAGCCGTCGAACGGCGGCGGCAGCCCGGTGCAGGGCCTTCCCCGCGCCATCTAACTAACGCAATGGTAAGTTGTTCTTCCGCCCACGCGCACCTAGCGTGTGGGCTGGAGGTTCAACCATGGCACATTACCTGATCCTGGCCGCAACCAGCGGCATTGGCACGGCGGTGGCGCAACTTGCGCACGCGCAGGGCCACATGCTGTTTCTCACCGGCCGGCGCGACGATGCGCTGGCGACGCTGGCTTCTGACGTTGGCACCGCGCATGCTTCGGTGGACCTGACGGATTTCGACGCGGTGGATGCCGTGTTCGCCCAAGCCACCGAACAGATGGGCCGCATCGACGGGGTGGTGAACTGCTCCGGCTCGCTGCTGCTGAAGGCCGCGCACCTGACCAACCGCGAACAATACGATGCCACCATTGCCGCCTCGCTCACCACGGCGTTCGCCACGGTGCGCGGCGCGGGCAAGCACATGGCGGGCCATGGCGGCGGTTCGGTGGTGCTGGTCTCCAGCGCGGCGGCGCAGCAGGGCCTTGCCAACCATGAAGCCATCGCGGCGGCGAAAGCAGGCATCATCGGCCTCACCTTGTCGGCCGCGGCGACCTATGCCAGCAGCAACCTGCGGGTGAATGCCGTGGCGCCCGGTCTGACGCAAACACCGCTGACCGCTTCACTCACCGGCAACCCTACTAGCCGCAAATTCTCCGAAGCCATGCATGCCCTTGGCCGCCTTGGCGAAGCGGAGGACGTGGCGCGTGCCATCCTGTTCCTGCTCGACCCGGCCAATGCGTGGATCACCGGGCAGGTACTGGCGGTGGATGGCGGGCTTTCCCGCGTCGCCCCGAAAATCAAAGCCTAAAAAAACGGCCCGCTTTTGACGGCGGGCCGAAGGGAGCTACAGGTATGATCGTGTGGCCTAGCGCAGCGCGAGTGCCTGCGCAGTGGCATGAATGGTCGCCGCGATGCGGATGGCGGATTGGATCTGCAATTTGCTGCTGCCTTGCTTTTGCAGCTCGTGCGCGTGCGCTTCGATGCACATGCCGCAGCCATTGATGGCCGATACCGCGATCGACATCAGCTCGAAATCCAGCTTCGGCACGCCGGGGTTGGCAATGACGTTCATGCGCAGCTTGGCGGGCATGGATTTGAATTCCGCATCGTTGCTGAGATGCACGAAGCGGTAATAGACGTTGTTCATCGCCATGATAGTGGCGGCCGCCTTGGTGGCCTGAATTTCCGTTTCGCTCAGTGTGCTCGCTTCCGCCTCGATGGCACCGATGAGTGCGGCATTGCGCGCCGCATAGGCCGAGGCCAGCGCAATGTGGTGGATCTGCTTCAACGACAGTTCCGGCGCACCGTCTTCACTCAGCACGTTGCCGAGGTTGAGACGGATATCTTTGGCGAAATCCGGCAGCGCGTCGCGGATCGCTTCGACCGAGCCGAGCGGCTCAGCCTGAATGGCATGGAGGGACATGGTATTCTCCTTGGATAGGGTGGTGCTGGAGGAAGCGGTTGCGTACTTCCTCCAGCGTCTGGGAAAATTTACGCGGCGACCTTGATCACTTCGTCGCCTTTGTTCCAGTTGCACGGGCAGAGCTCGTCGGTCTGCAGCGCATCCAGCACACGCAGCACTTCTTTCACGTTGCGGCCCACCGAAAGATCGGTGACCATGACGAAGCGCACGATGCCTTGCGGATCGACCACGTAGGTGGCACGCTGGCTTACGCCCTCGGCGGGATCGATGATGCCCAGCGCGTTCGAAAGCTCACGCTTCACATCGGCCAGCATGGGGAACGGCAGCGCGTTCAGCTCTTCCTTGTGCTGGCGCCAGGCGAGGTGCACGAACTCCGAATCCACCGAGGCACCGAGCACTTGCGCATCGCGATCGGCGAATTCTTTGGTCAGTTTACCGAACTCGGCGATCTCTGTGGGGCACACGAAGGTAAAGTCCTTCGGCCAGAAGAATACGACGAGCCATTTGTCTTTGTAGCTTTCATTGGTCACATCCACGAACGCGTTCGCAATGTCGTTCGACACCGTTGCTTTCATGGAAAATTCAGGGAATTTCTGGCCGACACCTAACATGGGTTACTCCTTGGTTTGTTTTGTTCTGGTTTCACTGTCCTGCCGAACGGCCGGCAGGGGAATGGGTGCATGCGGCACCGCGAATTCACGTTCAAATCGGGCACGGAACTGTGCCATCATATCGGTCGGGTTCATCGCGGCCTCGCGTTGCGGGGTGGTCAGTTAAAAGGCACGAACGTTGCGCACGGCATAGGCCATGCGTTCGCGGAAGCTTTGGGATTCCCATGCCGATTCGTGCAGGTAGAACACGAAGGTCTGCACCAGCGGCTCGATCAGGCCGATGCCGAGCGCCACTTTCCAACTGCCGCTCAGCGCGTAGTCCACACTGGTGGCTACCGTGATGTGCAGGATGCAGTAGGTACTGGTCTTGGCGATGCGTCGCATGGGAATGCTCCTCTCTTCCCTTTCAACATAAGGCGGCAACGCACCACAACAAAATTGATTGTTTTCATGAAATCGATTGATATAATCAATGATAGTACATTTCATCTAGACAATATAACCGCAGGTTGTGTAATTATGAGAAACCCTACAACTAGAGAGCCCCAGCCCCTTAGTCGTGCGATCGAGACCATGAATCTACGTGACCTTCAATATGTAGAAGCGTTGGCCACCACCCTGCATTTCGGTGAAGCGGCCAAGCGCTGCAATGTCAGCCAGTCCACCCTGTCCATCCAGATCAAGAAGCTGGAAGAGATGCTCGGCACCAGCCTGTTCGAGCGCGATGCGCGCAGCGTGCGCATCAGCGATGTGGGGGCGCAGCTGCTGCCGCTGATCATCGAGACCCTGCGTGCCGCCGAGGATGTGCGCCACCTTGCCGAACAGCTGCGCGACCCGCTGGCCGGGCGTGTGCGCTTTGGCGCGTTCCCCACCATCGCGCCCTATGTGCTGCCGCACATCATGCCGCGCATGCATGCGGCCTTTCCCAAGGTGCAGTTCGAACTGATCGAAGAAAAAACCGAAGTGCTGATGGACAAGCTGTTGCGCGGCGACATGGACGCGGCACTGCTGGCGCTGCCGGTTGAACACCCACGGCTGGATGCGATCGCCCTGTTCGCCGAGCCGTTCTTCCTCGCCATCAACGACCGCCACCCCATTGCCAAACGCAAGCTGGTCACGCTCGACGATATGTTCGACCTGCCGCTGCTGCTGCTGGATGAGGGCCACTGCCTGCGCGCGCAATCGCTTGAATTCTGCGCGGGCATCGGCAAGGGCGAATCGCAGTCCTACCGCGCCACCTCGCTGGAAACGCTGCGCCACATGGTGGCCAGCGGTGCGGGCTGCACGCTGATGCCCTCGCTGGCGGCCACGTCGAGCTACGGCATCCAATACGTGAAATTCGCCGACCCCCAACCGCAGCGCCACATTGCGCTGGTGTTCCGCTCGGCCACGGCGCGGCGGGTGTTGTTTACCAGCATGGCGCGCGAGATTCGTGAGGCGATCAAGCCCATCCGCCAGTTGAAAGCGCTTGCAGCAAGCAACCGCCAGCGCCACACTATGGCGGTATGAGCGACAAACAGCGGAAATACGCGACCGTCAAGCACCCCACCATCGAAGCACTGGTGCATGGGCTTTATCGTTACACCGACCGCGCGCAGGCGGTGGCGCGCTTCAAGAATATCGCGGGCAATTTCGTGCACAGCAAGGAGCAGCCCGCCAGCACCGCGGATGACCCCGCCCTGCATTTCTGGATCAAGGGCTACGCCGTGACGCCGGAAGAAGAAACCGCGGGCTTCACCGGCCATTATTGCGAGATGCGGCTTGGCACCACCGACAAAGGCCTGTTCACCCTGACCGCCACCAAGCTGGAGCGGCCCATCACCAGCCACCCGCAGAAAAAACGCCTGCAATCGAAGCACCCCAACTGGGGCCACCCGGTGATGCGCGCGGTAAAAAAGGCCAAGCTCTACGCCACGCTGGAAGAAGCCACGGCCGAGCTGGAATTGCTGCACACCGAATTTCCGGAAGTGTCGATCCCCGGCATCAATAAGCTCTACATCATCGTGTATGAAAAGCGCGAAGGCGTGAAGCACCCCACGCACAAGATCGCGCTGGAACTGGTGGCGAAAGAAGGCGGCTTCATCATCACCGCGAAGGATAATGAAAAACCGGCCACGCCGCGCAGCAAGCAGCCACCTTCGGTGGCAGACGGCGCGGCACCTGCTTCCACTGCCGAAAAACCCACCGCCCCCGCCAAGCTCGGCGCGTTCACCGCGCAGGAATTACTGCGCAAGCAGAAGCGCGCCATGAAGCGCAAACGCAGCGATCCGCGCATCAGCAAAAAGATCGCCGATAACCCGCACGAATAATCCCCCCCTTCCCGGCAGCCAATCGCCGTGCATGCTTAGGGCATGGAGGACTAACCATGCCGAGATACATCCGTCGCCGTTCCAGCCGATCCACCGCCAGCGATGGCGACCGCCTGCAGGAAGCCTTGTTGCGCCAGCTGGAACGCGAGGGCGAGAAGCTGCTCAAGCGCATGGCCAGCGAATTCACGCGCGACCTCGAACAACAAAGCCGCACCCTGCTGCAGGATCTGTTCAGCGCCAAGCCGGGCAGCGCGGGCAGTGCTTCGGGCGCGGGCCCGCTGGTGAACACCGCCGCCTCGCTCATCGGCGTGCTGGTGAGCCAGGCCAGCGCACGCAGCAGCACCACCACCAGCGAAAGCGAACGCTCGCGCGCCACGGCGCAGGCCTTCCGCGTCAGCCGCGGGCAGAGCATGGCCGAAGCCGCGCAGGCGCTGGCAAAAAGCGATCGCAACCTGTGAACCCGCGCATGGCTGCCATGCAAACTGGGCAATGGTGCGCGCCGCAGCGTCTGCTAGCTCTGGAGCACTACGTTATTTACGTGTGATTGTATGTCTCGCCACTGCGTTGGCCGCGTCGCGGTCAACGCATTTTTTTCATGCAACTGTCACACACAAGCTTGCGGTTTTTGCTAGGGTGATGGTATGAGCATCGCATACGACACACGCAGCAGTTTTTCATCTTTCATCGCCATGTTTGACCCGAACGAATATATCCAGCTCCGCGACGACGGGTTTGCCCTGTGCACCAACCCGATGGCCGATGGTGGGCTTGAAGCGATCATGGTGAACACCCGCCTGATCGGTGAGAACCTGCGCAATTTCGAGTCGTCGATCAAACGCATGGTGCTTTCCAAGCTGTTCTCGCCGAAATTCGGTGAGGTAATTCTGACAGCCACGCGCCTGCAATCGCAAGAGATGGCGTAGCCAGCCGAGTTATTCCTTGAATGCCCCCGGCCGGACGTGGTAAAACCCACGCCATGTCAGATCGCCCCCGATACGAACAATTCGGCATTAACATCGAAGAACAGGGCAACACCACCCATGTGTTCAAGCATGAGGTGTTGGTGGGCTCGTTCACGATTGATATTGCAAACAAGAAGCTGAAATTCGATTTTCCGGGCAATAAATTCTTCAATTACTTCGCCTACATTGCGGCCGACCGCCCCAGTAACCGGGTGAAATGGGTGAACGAGAACCTCGCGCAGGATTCGATGGATAACCTGCAGGCGGGCGTGGCTTTCCTCGGCTTCGCGAAATTCGAAGAGATGATGGCGCTGGCCATGGAACAATCCGCCCAAGCGGAGGAGAACGGTAATGGCGACCAAGCCCCCGGCCAACCAGCCGTCCACTAATAATCCCTTCCTTGAAGAGATCGACCAGATGTCGCCGCAGGAGCTGGCCGACTATCTTTACGCGCTGGCTGAGGAGATCATTGCAAGCCCCGAAGAATACAAAGTAAAAATGGGCCTTCAGCAGCTCGACATTGCCGAGCTGGACCAGATCGATATGAACACCCCCGCTGGGCGCCGCAAACTGGCCAAGCTGCTGCGCATGCTGGCCGAGCAGGTGCTGCACAGCAAAGAACGCTACCAGGCAAGCGTGGTCGATAAATCCAAGGGGCAAGGCTACAGCCGCTAGCGCATAAAAAAAGGCCCGCACATGGCGGGCCTTTTTCCGTCCGAATTCCGTGAACGCCGACTAGACGGCCTTCTTCGACTTTTTGCTGTTTTCCATATCGGAGACAGCCTCGGCCAGTACACCCAGCACGCGGATCACATGCGGGTTGGCGATGTAATAGAAGATCTGGCGCTGTTCACGGCGCGAGCCCAGCACGCCTTCGCGGCGCAGCTTGGACAGATGTTGCGAGAGTGCCGGCTGGCTGACTTTTACGCTCTGGTTCAGTTCCGAGACGTTCTTTTCACCGTTGAGCAGCAAAGTAACGATATGCAAACGGTAATAGTTGCCAAGCACCTTAAGAATCTGGGATGCCTTTTTCGTATGTGCTGTTTCTTTAAACATGAGATAATTCCTTATTAATTCGTATACACATGGTGAGATAGTGTAAAACTTAGTAAAGACAACGCGCGAATTCGGTAACGTTGCGTTTCCTAATTACCTTAGCGCAACGCGCATCAAAAATTGATGTGGTTAGACCACAGTAAAAGGGGGCGCATATATATGCGCCCCCTGATGTAAAAAACATTGAATATGCAGTATTTAGTAGCGCGTCACGCAGTGCTTAGTGGCGGCGCACGCCCTCTTCGTCTTCGTCCTTACCGGATTTCAGGGCACGCTCATCGTCCACTTCCACCCAATCCTTGATGGGGGTTGGCGGCGTGACCAGCGCATGCTTGAGCACTTCATCCACATGGCTCACGGGAATGATGGTGAGGCCACGCTTCACGTTATCGGGGATCTCTTCCAGATCCTTCACGTTCTCTTCCGGAATGAGCACGGTGGTGATGCCGCCGCGCATGGCGGCCAGCAGCTTTTCTTTCAGGCCACCGATGGCCAGCACGCGCCCACGCAGGGTCACTTCACCCGTCATGGCGACGTTCTTCTTCACCGGAATGCCCGTAAGCACCGACACGATGGTGGTGCACATGGCGATACCCGCGCTCGGCCCATCCTTCGGCGTGGCGCCCTCGGGCACATGCACGTGGATGTCCTTCTGCTTGAACAGCGGCGGCTTGATGCCGAAATCCAGCGAGCGGCTCTGCACATAGCTATACGCCGCCTGCACAGATTCCTTCATCACGTCCTTCAGGTTGCCGGTGTATTTGATGCCCACTTTGCCGCCGGGCACCACCACCGACTCGATGACCAGCAGGTCGCCGCCGGTCTCGGTCCATGCGAGGCCGGTGGTCACGCCGATCTGGTCGTCCTTCTCTGCCTGGCCGAAGTTCGTTTTGCGCACGCCGAGGTATTTACCGGCATTCTTGGCGGTCACGGTGATCTTCTTCGCCTTACCTTCGGTCAGCATGATCTCTTTCACCGCCTTGCGCACGATGCGCGCCAGCTCACGCTCCAGGTTACGCACCCCGGCTTCACGGGTGTAGTAACGGATCGCATCGCGGATCGCCTCTTCGGTGATGACGAGGTCTTCCTTACCCAGCGCGTGGTCCTTGAACAGCTTCGGCAGCAGATGCTCCGTCGCAATGGCGACCTTCTCGTCTTCCGTGTAGCCGGAAAGGCGGATGACTTCCATGCGGTCCAGCAGCGGGCGCGGCATGTTCAGCGAGTTCGCGGTGGTGATGAACATCACGTCGCTGAGGTCATAATCCACCTCAAGGTAATGGTCGTTGAACTGCTTGTTCTGCGAGGGGTCCAGCACCTCGAGCAGCGCGGCCGCGGGGTCGCCGCGGAAGTCGTTGCCCATTTTGTCGATCTCATCGAGCAACATCAGCGGGTTACTGGACTTACTTTTCTTCATGCTTTGAATAAGCTTGCCCGGCATGGAACCGATATAGGTGCGGCGGTGGCCACGAATTTCGGCCTCGTCGCGCACGCCACCCAGCGAGATCTTGATGTAGTTGCGGCCCGTCGCCTTGGCGATGGATTGCGCCAGCGAGGTCTTGCCCACGCCCGGAGGGCCCACGAGGCAGAGGATCGGCCCCTTGATGGATTTGGTGCGCGCCTGCACCGCGAGGTACTCCAGAATGCGCTCTTTCACTTTCTCGAGGCCGGAATGGTCGGCATCCAGAATTTTCTGGGCGGCCGGCAAATCGCGCTTCACTTTCGTGGGCTTTTTCCACGGCAGCGACACCATCCAGTCAAGGTAGTTGCGAATAACGCCCGCTTCCGCGCTCATGCTGCTCATGTTCTTGAGCTTCTTGAACTCGGCTTCGCACTTCTCACGTGCTTCTTTGCTGAGCTTGGCTTTTTTGATCTTTTCTTCCAGCTCGGAATTCTCGTCCTTCTCGCCGTCGAGCTCGCCCAGTTCCTTCTGGATCGCCTTCAACTGTTCGTTCAGGTAGTATTCGCGCTGGGTCTTCTCCATCTGGCGCTTCACGCGGCCACGAATGCGCTTTTCGGTGTTGAGTACACCGATCTCCGATTCCATCAGCGCGTACACATGCTCAAGCCGTTGCGACACGGCGATGATCTCGAGGATCTCCTGCTTGGCGGGAATATCGATGCTCATATGCGCAGCGACGGTGTCGGCCAGCACGCTGGGGCTGGTGATTTTCGTAACGGCACCAAGGGTTTCCGGCTGGATCTTCTTGTTCAGCTTCACGTATTCTTCGAACTTCGAAATGACCGAGCGGAACATCGCTTCGGTTTCCACGGGATCGCCCACGGGCTCTTCCAGCGGCTCGACCGAGGCTTCGTAGAATTCTTCGTTCTCGGTAAATTCAGTGATGCGCGTGCGGCTCACGCCTTCGACCAGCACTTTTACCGTGCCATCCGGCAGGCGCAGCAGTTGCAGCACGGTCGCCAGCGTGCCCACACGGAACAGGTCCTCTTTCGTGGGTGCGTCCTGCGAGCCATTCTTCTGGCTGACGAGGATGATGCGGTTATTCGCCTTCACCACCGATTCCAGCGCTTTTACGGATTTTTCGCGCCCCACGAAGAGCGGCACCACCATGCCGGGGAACACGACGATGTCGCGAAGCGGCAACACGGGGAGCGTTTGGGCGTCTTGGTCGGTCATAAACCCTCGAATGCTGGGGAGAAGGAAAAGAATCTGCTACAAACGGGATATAGAATGGTCTTGCCCGTTGTAAAGGTCAAGCGCACTGCTCGTGTGTGGAAAAAGCCGTTTGCTTATGCTATGGTACGAAAAACACAGAAGGAAATGCCCATGCCCTGCTCCCGTTCGCACACACGTGGTTTTACGCTGATCGAGCTGGCGGTGGTGCTCGTCGTCATTGGGCTGATCGTGGGCGGCATCATTGGCGGGCAAACGATGATCCGCAACGCCGAACTCAAGACCATCGTGACGGATTTCAACAAATACCGCACCGCGGCCGACCAGTTCCGCAACCAGTACAACGCCCTGCCCGGCGACACGCTGGATGCCACGGAATATTGGGGCCGCATGCGCAACACCGCCGACTGCGTGACCAATACCGGCTCGGCCGTGAACAGCGCCGGTGCGTGCGACGGCAATGGCAACAACATCATTTTCAACGGCACGGGCGGTTCGCTCGCCAGCGAGCAGTTCCAATTCTGGCGCCAGCTGCAACTTGCCGGGCTTATCGACGGCGTGTTCTCCGGCCTCACCGGGCCCAGCAGCGACACGCACGCGGTGATCGGCGTGAACACCCCCCGCTCGAAGATCTCCGGCGCGGGCTGGAGCATCACGACCGATGATTGCAGCGGCAACGCCGATCGCTATGCCGTGTGCATGGGCAATTACTTCGTGTTCGGCACGCCCACAGGCGGCCACACGGTCGGCGCGGCACTGACGCCGGAGGAAGCATGGAACATCGACAAAAAGCTGGATGATGGCAAACCCGCCGCCGGCAAAGTGATCGCGCGCTACTGGAACAATCTGTGCGCCGCCGCCGACGATGGCAGCAGCGCCAACAACGACCTTGTCGCCAGCTACCGGCTTGGCGACAAATCCAAGCTCTGTGCACTGAACTTCCGCGAGCTGTTCTAGCCGCGCGGCATTCGCCCGTTACGCAGATAAAAAAAAGCCCCGCCAGAGTTTCTGGCGGGGCTTTTCATTGCGAGGGGCACATGGGCCGAGGCGTTACGCCTTCTTGCCTTTTTTGCTGCTGCCACCGGTCTCGTGGCCCATGATGGGCTGGCCGGTGCCGTTGATGACATCCGCGGTGATGGACACTTCGCTCACGTCTTCCATGCCCGGAACGTCGTACATCAGGTCCATCAGCGCTTCTTCCATGATGGCACGCAGGCCGCGTGCACCGGTTTTACGCTGGATGGCTTTCTTCGCGATGGCGGTCAGCGCGTCGTCGGTGAATTTGATCTCCACGCCTTCCATCTCGAACATTTTGCGGTACTGCTTGGTCAGCGCGTTCTTCGGCTCGGTGAGGATGTTCTTCAGCGCATCCTCGTCCAGATCCTCCAGCGTCGCGATGACGGGCAGACGGCCGATGAACTCGGGGATCAGGCCGAATTTCAGCAGATCTTCCGGCTCCAGCAGCTTGAACATTTCGCCGGGCTTGGCTTCGTCGGTGTTGCGCACATCCGCACCGAAACCGATGCCGGTGCCTTTCTGGCGGCGGGCAATGATCTTCTCGATGCCGGCGAACGCACCACCACAGATGAACAGGATGTTCGCGGTGTCCACCTGCAGGAATTCCTGCTGCGGGTGCTTGCGGCCCCCTTGCGGCGGCACGGAGGCCACGGTGCCTTCCATGATCTTCAGCAGCGCCTGTTGCACGCCCTCGCCGCTCACGTCGCGGGTGATGGACGGGTTCTCGGATTTGCGCGAGATCTTGTCCACCTCATCGATGTAGACAATGCCTTTCTGTGCACGCTCGACGTTGTAATCGGCGGCTTGCAGCAGGCGCAGGATGATGTTCTCCACGTCCTCGCCCACGTAACCGGCTTCGGTCAGCGTGGTGGCGTCGGCCATGGTGAAGGGCACATCAAGAATGCGTGCGAGGGTTTGTGCCAGCAGGGTCTTACCCGAACCGGTCGGCCCCACGATGAGGATGTTGCTTTTCGCAATTTCCACCTCGTTGGATTTTTCCATCAGCGCCACGCGCTTGTAGTGGTTATGCACCGCCACCGAGAGCACTTTCTTCGCGCGTTCCTGGCCGATCACGTAATCGTCCAGCACCTTGCGGATCTGTTGCGGGGTGACCAGCGCTTCGCCGGTGGTCTCCGTGGCGGGCGACTTATCAGCCGTGCGGATGATATCCACGCAAAGCTCCACGCATTCATCGCAGATGAACACGGTCGGCCCGGCGATCAGCTTGCGCACCTCGTGCTCGCTTTTGCCGCAGAAGCTGCAATAGCGGGTAGTTTTAGTCTCGCGCGGTTTACTCATATCGTCCCCACTCATTCTTTATACTTTGCTATTCACGAACCGTGCCAGCTTACTTTTTCTTCTTGTCCACGTCGGCGCGGCTTTCCACGATCGTGTCGATCAGGCCGAACTTCAGCGCCGCTTCCGCCGACATGAAGTTGTCGCGGTCCATGGCCTTCTCAACGATCGGCAACTTTTGGCCGGTGTGCTTCACATACAGGTTGTTGAGGCGGTGGCGCAGGTTGATGATCTCCTGCGCGTGGATCTCGATGTCCGACGCCTGGCCGCGGAAGCCGCCGCTGGGCTGGTGGATCATGATGCGCGCGTTCGGCGTGGCGTAGCGCATACCGGCTTCACCGGCCATCAGCAGCAGCGAGCCCATGCTGGCCGCCTGACCGATGCAGAGCGTACCCACTTTCGGACGGATGTACTGCATCGTATCGTAGACCGACAGGCCTGCCGTGACCACGCCACCGGGCGAGTTGATATACAGCGAGATGTCCTTGTCCGGATTTTCCGACTCAAGGAACAGCAGCTGCGCTACAATGAGCGAGCACATATGGTCCTCGACCTCACCGGTCAGGAAGATGATGCGCTCACGCAGCAGGCGCGAATAGATGTCGAAGCTGCGTTCACCGCGGCTGGATTGCTCGATCACCATCGGAACGAGCCCGGCCTTCTCGGGCGTGCCAAGGCGCTCATGGTAGGCATCGAGCATATCGGTGCGGGAATGGATCATGGGGAAAACTCCGTCGGGATAGAATACTAAGATAGGGTCAGGTTGCCTCCCCCGCTAGGGGCAGGTCAAGCAGCTTAGGCCATAATGCTGAACTACCTCATGATTGTGCAGCGCGTGCGGCTTTTGCGCCACGCACATTCACATGGCGCAAGGCGCCAATGCATGATAAGATGATTATTCCAATTTATGAGTATGTTCCGCTCCATGCACCGCCACGCCTTCAGTTTAGTCGAACTCTCGATCGTACTGGTCATTCTTGGCCTACTCACGGGCGGCATTCTGGGTGGGCAGGCTCTCATTCGTGCGGCAGAGTTGCGTTCGGTCAGCACCGATGTAGCGAAATACCGAACCGCCATGGCCACCTTCCGCGACAAATACCTGCAAAATCCCGGCGACATCACCAACGCTACGCAATTCTGGGGTGCGGCCGATGGCGGCGATGGCATAGGCAGCGACTGCCGCGGTGCCGAAACGCTTGACCAACGCACCTGCAATGGCAATGGCGATGGGCTTATTGGCGCACACCCCGACCTTGAATATGCGCGGCTTTGGCAACATCTTTCGAACGCAGGCATCATTGAAGGGCGCTACATTGGCACCGGCGCCTCTTACGTTACCAGTTGCACTGTATCCAGTCCGGGCTGCCTCTATCCCGGCTCGAAGCTCGGCGGCAACAGCCTGTGGATGATCTCGCGCGTTGAGCCGACCTATGGCTACACCTACAGCTATTACGACAACAAGAACGCCCTGTTGCTAACCAGCAGTGTTACCAGCCCTATCCTTGGCGGCACCCTCAAACCAGAAGACGCCTACAACATCGACATGAAGATGGACGATGGCAAGCCCGGTACGGGTACGATCATGAACTCACGCACCGGCCAGTGCGATACCAGCCCGATCAACAGCACGTCCGACGCGGCGCGGCAAAGCGCCAATTACGCGCTTACCAACCAATCATTGACCTGCGTCATGCATTTCATGGACGTGATGCCATAGCGTAGCGGTGCGCTACGCCTGCGGCAATGGGCGCGGCTGTTTCTTCTCGTCGATGGCCACATACACGAACACGCCTTCGGTGACCTTGATGGTGGCGGCTTCGCTGCGGTGGCGGCGCCATGCGGTGATGTCCACCTTCATGCTGGTGCGGCCGGTGGCGATGATCTTCGCGAAAATACTCACCTCATCGCCCACCGATACGGGCGCAAGGAACGACATGCTGTCGATATGCACGGTGGCGATGCGCCCGCCCGAATGGCTGGAGGCGACCGAGCCGCCCGCCAGATCCATTTGCGAAAGCAACCAGCCGCCGAAAATATCGCCGTTGGCGTTGGTGTCAGCGGGCATGGCGATCACGCGGATGGTGGGCGAAGTGCTCGGCAGGGCGGCGTCGGTCATGGGGTTCTCCAATGCTGGGTAGGCAGGCTGTAGCAGCATTGCAGCCGCGCGGCCACGAAAAAGCCCCGCCATTGCTGGCGGGGCTTGTGTCGTCTTTAGGGTTTAGCGCACGCCTATTTCTTGGCGCTTTTCTTGGCGGGGGCGGCTTCGCCCTCTTCCTCTTCGCCCATCAGCGCTTCGATGGTGGTGGGCACTTGCTTGCGCTTCACTTGGCCAAGCAGGTAGTCCACGGCCTTTTCCTCGAGGATCGGGCCACGCAGCTCATCAATGCCCTGCGGGTTCTTGCGGTAAAATTCGAACACTTTCTCTTCCTGGCCGGGGTACATGCGCGCCTGCTCCATCACGGCGGCGGAAAGCTCCTCACGCGTGATCTGCAGGTTGTTGGCACGGCCCACTTCCGACAGCAGGATGCCCAGCTTCACGCGGCGCGTGGCAATGGCTTCGTACTCTTTCTTCAGCTCGGCTTCGGATTTGTCCTTCAGCTCGGGGTCGCCTGCCTTTTTGGCTTCTTCCACCTGCTTCCAGATGCTCTCGAACTCGGCTTTCTGCATTTTCTCGGGCAGTTCCAGCTTCACTTCCTTGTCCAGCAGGTCGAACAGCTGCTTCTTCGATTTCGTGCGGGCGGCACGCTCGAACTCGGCACCGAGTTGGCTGTTGATGGCTTTTTTCAGCGCTTCGAGGTTCTCGAAGCCGAGGCCTTCGGCCATTTTGTCGCTCACATCCGGCGTGTGCAGGTAGGAAACTTCATGCACGGTCACGTCGAAGGTGGCAGGCTGGCCGGCCAGATCGGCGCTGTGGTATTGTTCCGGGAATTTCACTTCGATGGTCTTGGTGTCGCCGGCTTTCAGGCCGATGAGCTGCTCTTCAAAGCCCGGAATGAACTGGTTGCTGCCCAGCTCCAGCTGGAAGCCCTTGCCTTCGCCACCGGCGAACGGCACGCCGTCGCGCTTGCCGAGGAAGTCGATCTTCACCACGTCGCCATTATCGGCGGCACCGTCTTTTTTATGCGGGTGGCGGCGCGACTTGGCGAGGCGCTCGAGGCTTTCGTTCGTTTCCGACTCGGGCACTTCGAAGGTGTACTCATCCACGGTCAGCTTGCTGTAATCCACGGCGGGCAGCTCGGGCAGCACATCCACCGAAATGTCGAAGCTCAGGTCCTGGCCTTCTTCGAAGCTGACGATCTTGATATCCGGCTGCATGGCGGGGCGCAGCTTGTTCTGGTCGATCACCTCTTTGGTGGCCTTGTTGATGCTGCTTTGCAGCACATCGCCCAGCACGTCGCGGCCGTATTTCTTCTTCATCATGTCCATCGGCACTTTGCCGGGGCGGAAGCCGGGCATTTTCACCTTGGCGCTCAGCGATTGCAGCTCCACTTCCATTTCGGCTTCCACGTCCTTCGCGGGAACGATCACATGGAAGTTGTGGGTCAGGCCGGTTTTTTCTTTGGCGGTGATTTGC
>QFOX01000031.1 GCA_003241645.1 Azospirillum brasilense
ACTAGACCATGACCCGATACAACGCTGAAAACGAACGCATTAAGCGTCAGTATTTCGACTACCAGAAGGAGGCGATGCGCAAGTCGGAGACGACCATCCACGGCATCGCCGGTGCCTTGCAACGGTTCGAGGTCTATACCGGCCACAAAGGTTTCGGCAGCTTCACCAAGGAGCAGGCGATGGGCTTCAAGAAGCACCTCGCCGCCGCGACGGCCATGCGCGATGGTCAGCTGCTCAGCAAATCCACCGTGCAGCATACGTTAAGCGCCATCAAAGAGTTCTTCGTTTGGCTTAGCCGAGAGCCGGGCTATCGCAACCGCATCAATATCCACGATGCCGACTACCTGAACTACGGTGAGAAGGAGGCACGCGCTGCCCGCGCCCGCCCCTTGAAAACGCCGCCCACTTTGGAGCAGGTGCGCTCGGCAATCCTCGCCATGCCGAGCGGCACCGACATTGAGCGCCGTGACCGTGCCGTGTTCGCCCTTGCCATCCTGACCGGCATGCGCGACAGCGCCTTGGTTTCGCTGCGCATGAAACATATCGACATCGACCGCGAACTGGTCAACCAAGACCCCAACCTGGTACGCACGAAGGCCAGCAAGCAGATATTTACCTATTTCGTGCCGGTCGGCGATGACCTGGTAGCCATCGTGAAGGACTGGGTGCGTTACCTGCGCGAGCAGCGCCTGTATGGCAATGACGACCCGGTATTCCCGCGCACCAAGGTCGGGCTGAGTGCCACTTCCGGTTTCGTCGCCGATGGGTTGGAGCCGGTCTGCTGGTCGAATGCTGCGCCGGTGCGGAAACTAATGAAGGAAGCCTATGCCCGTGTCGGCCTTGGTTACTTCCATCCGCACTTGCTTCGCAAAACGCTCGTGAAGGTCGGCGAGCAACGCTGCCGCACGCCGGAGGAGTTCAAGGCGTGGAGCCAGAATATCGGCCATGAAAGCGTGATGACCACGTTCCGTAGTTATGGCGAAGTCAGCGTGGAACGACAGGGCGAACTCATTAAGAACATGGATGGCAAGAAGGCTACCATCACACCGGAGACCATCCGCGAGGTGTTTGAATATCTCGGCATGGCACAGCGGCCAACCTAATGGGCGAAGCGCGAACGTGTTTTGTTAGCAATACCTACCAGCCACAACATCGCGGGCACTTCGACCAGTACTCCCACGACGGTCGCTAGTGCTGCGCCGGATTGCAGGCCGAATAGGCTGATGGCAACGGCGACCGCCAACTCGAAGAAATTAGACCCACCGATAAGTGCCGCCGGAGCGGCGACGTTGTGCGGTACGCGGGCACGGCACATCCATACATAGGTTAGGGCAAACATGGCCAGGCTTTGTAGCAGAATCGGCACCGCAATCATGCCGATGACGAGCGGCTTGCTGATAAGGGTTTCCGCCTGGAAGCCAAACAAAAGCACCACCGTCGCTAGAAGGCCAACCACGGAGTAAGGTTTCAAGTGGTCGAGAAACGCAGGCAGCCGGTCTGGCGACAGTCGTTTGCGGGTAACAAAACCCGCCGCGATGGGGATGAGGACATAGAGCAGCACCGATAGGAGCAAGGTGGCCCAGGGCACCGCAATGTCCGATACGCCTAGCAATAGCGCGGCAATGGGCGCGAAGGCGACAATCATCACGAGGTCGTTCAAAGATACCTGCACCAGCGTATAATTAGCATCGCCCTTTACCAAGCGGCTCCATACGAAAACCATGGCTGTACATGGCGCGGTGCCCAGTAAGATGAGACCGGCGATATACTGCGCTGCATCCTCCGGCGAAATGTAGTCGGCGAACACATGCCGTAGAAACAACACTGCTAGCGCCGCCATGCTGAATGGCTTTACCAGCCAGTTGATGATGAACGTGATGATAAGCCCTTTGGGGCGCTGCCCCACCTGGCGGATGGTCGAAAAATCGACATTCACCATCATCGGGTAAATCATTACCCAAATCAGCAACGCCACCACGAGATTCACGTTGGCGTATTGCAGCCCCGCAATCGCGGTGAAGATGCCCGGCAGCAGATAGCCTAGACCAACCCCCGCAGCGATGCAGAGGGCGACCCAGACCGAGAGGTAGCGTTCAAATCCGCCGAGCGGGGATGGCTGCGTCATGGTTCACCTCGATGGCTTTGATTTTTGCAGTAAGCGTTGCCTTCCCTTCAATCGGCAGGCGGCTTAGTTCATCGAGTGGCGCTTTTAGCATCGAGAACACGCGCTCGAACTCCTGCTCCGTTTGCTCAGTCGTACCTTCAAAATGTGCCGGGTCGGGAACACCCCAATGCACCTTCATGGGCGCACCTGGGAAGAACGGGCAGACTTCGCCCGCCGCGTTATCGCATACCGTTACTACTAGGTCGAACTTGGTATCTTTCAACTCGTCCCATGACTTGCTGTGCAACCCCTCGGTGCTGATGCCGTGGCGTTGGAGTGTTTCCAGGCTGCGCGGGTTCACCTCTCCGGTCGGGTGGCTGCCCGCGCTGTACGCTTTGAACCGCCCCCCGCTGACGTGGTTGAGGTAAGCCTCGGCAAGAATGCTGCGGCACGAATTGCCAGTACAGAGAAATAGGACGTTGAACATGGCTATCCCTTTTGATGAGCGGTGGCGATGGCAGATAAGTCGGTCGCGGCATCGCGCTCCTTCTTGTCGAACGCCTCCCTGCGCTCGGAATAGCGGTCAACCAGCAAGGTCGAATGCGAGCGGGTGAGGATGGTGAAGCGTACCAACTCCTCCATCACATCAACAATGCGTTCGTAGTAGTCGGATGGCTTCATGCGGCCTTCTTCATCGAATTGCTCGAAGGCTTTGGCGACGCTCGACTGGTTGGGTATGGTTATCATCCGCATCCAGCGACCGAGCAGCCGCATGGTGTTGACCGCGTTGAAAGATTGCGAGCCGCCACTAACTTGCATGACCGCTAGCGTTCGGCCTTGTGTTGGACGCATCCCGCCCATGTTCAGCGGAAGATGGTCGATTTGTGCTTTCATCAGCCCGGTGATGGCACCATGCCGCTCCGGGCTGCACCATACTTGCCCTTCCGACCACATCGACAATTCACGCAGCTCCTTCACCGCCGGGTGGTCATCGTTCTTTACTTGGTCAGGGAATGGCAGGTCGGATGGGTCAAAGATTCGGGTTTCCGCACCGAAGTATTGGAGGATGCGCGCTGCTTCCTCGACAGCAAAACGCGAGAAGGAACGCTCACGCAGCGACCCATACAGTAGCAGGATGCGCGGCGGGTGGCCGAGCGGGTCATCCAGACCAAACGAGGGCATACATGCGAACAGTCGTTTATCGAGGGCTGGCAGGTGGTCGGGGTCGGGCAATGTGCGGAGGCGGCTCACTTCTTTTTCTTTCGTGGCTTGCAGGCGGACGGGCTGCTTTCGCGGGAGCAACAGTTATCCATCAGGAACCCGGCGAGCGACTGCACTGCGTCGAGGTTCGCTTTGTAAATAATGCGCCGACCGTCGCGCTGGCTGCTTACCAACCCCGCTTGGTTGAGGTGGGAGAGATGAAATGACAGCGTGTTGTGAGGTATTCCCAGCGTATTGCTTAATACGCCAGCCGCTGCACCTTCGCGGCCATGCTCGACCAGCAGGCGGAAGATGCCGAGGCGTGTTTCCTGCGAAAGTGCGTTAAAAGCAGTAAGGGCCAATGAAATGTCCATGTGTCCAGAATAATGGACATATCTAGACTGTCAAGCAAAGCTGCGGCGCGTTAGTTAAGGGCTTCCATGTATCCGCCATTCTTCTTGAACCAATAGCCGGAGCCGACTGGATGCTCGACGACCTCGAATCCCAGCGAGCGGTAAAGTTCGATTTCTTTCAGCGGTGGATTTTTGCGCCGTGCTTCCTGAGCGGCTGCCACCTGCGCTTCAATCTGCTCTTTCGAGAGTGGCTGCTTGCGCGCCGGTACGAATGTAGCTGTCTGGCGACCGGCATCGGCGGGTAGTGCTTCGGTAACTTCCAATCCTGCTTCCCGCATTCGCTGGGTAATACACTCGCTGGCGGCTGCCAACGGGGAAACGGGCGGTTTGTTGGTGGCAACGTGTTTGGCTTCCTCTGCGTCAAGCAACTGCTGCCAGACACGGTGCAGGAGGACGACAACACCAAGCGCAATCAGCCACGATGATGCTGTTGCCAGCCTGACAGCCATCCATGCGCCATCTTCGCTGCGCCAATCGCGGGGCATCCAGAATAGCAACTGAACCAGAATGCCATAGCAGCCGTAGGTGGCACCAGCGAACCCTACAATCAACGCGACTGTTCGCCACAAGCGCGACGGTATGTACCAGGGTGGCGGCTCGTAGGTGAGCATCATGAGTGTGTGTTCAGGGTAGAACTCACGGCTGCCGCCCGCGAGACCGCAGAAGCGGTAGTAGGCTGCCGGTGCCCGCAGCATGATGAAGGCGAACGCGCAGGCCACTATGAAACACATCGAACCCAGGAAATGAAAAATCGTATCAGCTGGTTCCATGTGATTACCCGCGCACTGGCAGCGTCTTAGTGCAGTTGGGGACGGTCGGCGATGGCGATTCGGAGCACCCGTCGATGGGACGAGCGATGCGGTCGCTGGTGAGCGAGAGATAACCCGCAATCAGCACAATGACGATGAATCTCATAAGAAAAAAGGGGGCACCGGAGCGCCCCCCCCCTTGCACCTAGTTACCACCGGGACGGGAATCGGCCGAGCGGTCGCCGCAGCGCGAGCCATCCGATGCCGTTTGCCAGTCGTGGTCACAGTTGCCGGCCAATGCCGCTTGCGCGGTTAGTACAGTCATCAGCGTGGCTGCGATAAGCGAAATAGTCTTCTTCATAGAAACTCCTCAACGTTACGCCATCGGGGATTCGATGGCGGACGGGGAGTTAAGAAACCTATCGTTGGAAAGGTCGCATGTGCCTTTGGGCCTTTCGGCCTTGGACATGCGCACATGCCTCCCCGGCCATACGGTCGAGGAGTGGGATGACGGCCACAAGCCGCCAACGATAGGGGTTCTTACGCCCCGGAACGGCCTATCGGACGTTCCAAGGCAGACAGTATGCGTGAAACGTAATTAGGTCAAGTTAGCTGCGCATGAACCGCAGTAAAACAGTCACAATCCCGTAAGCGCCAGCTGTGGCGAGCGCCGAAACAGCCAGCGCCAGCCAGAAGTTTATGCCTTGCTTTAAGGCGATGGGCAGCACGATAAACAGTACCATCGACGGCAATACTAGCCACACGATGTCGTGCGACAGAGCAGCGACCTTGGCGATGTCTTTCGTGTCCACGTAAAGCCAGATGAAGGCCAGTATGGAGGTTAGCGGCAGCGAAGCCAGCACCGCCGCCGCGAAGCTGTACCGCTTGGCGATTTCCGATACTGCAACGATGACCGCCGCGCTCGTGAAGAACTTCAAAATCAAATAGCCCATACAAGCCCCGGTTAAGCGATAACGGTGCGCAGCATCCACACTGCCATGCCGACCATCATCAGGTTTTCGGTCAGCGATACGAAGCCAAGCGGCACCTTGCTGCTGCCGCCGACACAGGCGCATTTTATCTGCCGCTTGTCGATATAGACCGCTTTGATAACAGAAGCCGCGCCGACCGTACCGATGAACAGCGCGAGGGGGATGGAAAGCCAGGGCAGAATGCCTGCTACCATGAGCAGTCCGGCAAGCCCTTCCGCAAAGGGATAGAGGTAGGCGTAGCGAACCCAGCGCCGAGCGAGCAGGTCGTAGCCCAAGAACATGGTCGAAAACTTCTCGATGTCCTGCAATTTGAGCATCGCCAGTAGGCACATACTGAATCCGATGAACCACTCGGCGGCGCGTATGGTCAGCGCGTCACCGAACGCTGCGAGGTTGACCGCGAGCGCCATAAGCCCGGCCATAGCAAAAACAGCAACGACGGGCTTGTAACTGGTAGCATCTGCATCCGGCACTGCTTGGCCGAAATGCTTGCGTATGTCATCGTAGCCCCCGATGCGTGTGCCGCCGATAAAAGTTTGCGGGGTGGTTTTGACCTGATACTCGGCTTTGAATGCATCCACCTGTTCGCGCGTAGTGAGCAGGTTGTCTTCCACGGTGAATCCTTCGCGCTCCAACAGGTCTTTGGCTTTTAGCCCGAACGGGCAGATATGTTCCGGCATGACCATGCGGTAAAGGGTCGCGTGCTTCAACGGCTTGGAAGTGTCGCAGCAACTACTCCCCATGGTCGTGCTCATGTCCGCTGTGTTCAGGCTCGGCGGTGTCGGTCTTGGCCTTATTTTTATTCTGCATCATCCGGTGGCATTCCATCATTTCGTCATGGGGCATGGTCTTCATCATCGTGCGCATCAGTTCCTTGTCCTTCATCATCGCGCTGCATTTTTCGACGAGGGCATCCTCTGGCTGCTCTGCGGCAAGCGCAGGCAGTGTCGAGGCAAGTGAAAGTAAAGAAGCGAGGGCAATGGTTCGTAGGGTCTTCATAAGGTCTCCTTACAGATTGACGAAACTTACTGATATGGTATATACCCCCATAGGGTATAATTCAAGGGCCATTCCAATGACGCATCCATGCCATAAGTCGCAACTGCCAAAGCTGAATCGCGTGAAGGGCCAAGTCGAAGCCATCGGTCGCATGATTGACGATGGACGCTACTGCGTGGACATCATCACCCAAGTGCAGGCCGCGCGGGCGGCGCTGAAATCCATTGAACTGGCCATGCTTCAAACCCACATGGGTGCATGCGTGGCGGATGCTGCACGGCAGAAAGACCCGACCAAAAAGGAAGAAAAATTACAAGAAGTCACCGCTGTCTTGAAAAGGTACCTGTAATGCTACGCGCCATTGCTGCCGCCGTGCTTTCTTTCGCTGTTTACCTCACCAGCGCGCATGCTGCCGAATACCAACTCGACATCGCTCGCAAAACGGTAAATGTCACCGGCACACCGGTCAAGAAAATCACAGTTAATGGTGACATACCTGGCCCGACCCTGCACTTCCGCGAAGGTGAGGATGTCACCATCCGCGTGACCAACCACTTGAACGAGACCAGCTCGATTCACTGGCACGGCTTGCTGCTGCCAGGCATAATGGATGGCGTACCCGGCACCAACGGCTTCCACGGCATCTCGCCAGGCGAAACGTTCGTTTATCATTTCCCCGTCCGCCAGTCGGGCACGTACTGGTATCACGCCCATTCCGCAGGACAGGAGCAAGATGGTCTTTACGGTTCGTTGGTCATCCACCCCAAGGGTGCAGACACCATCAAGTCCGACCGCGACTATGTGGTGCTGCTTTCGGACTTTAAGAATGAATCCGCCGAAGACATCATGGCTAATGTCAAAATGGATTCAGGCTACTACAACTACAACAAGCGCACGGTCGGCGACTTCTTCCAAGATGCACAGACCAAGGGCTTCGACAAGGCATGGAAGTATGCCAAGGAGTGGGGCGCGATGCGGATGTCGCCAACCGACCTTGCCGACGTAACTGGCTACACATTCCTCACGAACGGTCTCACGCCACAACAAAACTGGACGGGGCTATTTAAGCAGGGCGAGCGCGTGCGCCTGCGCTTCATCAATGCCTCGGCCATGACCATTTATGACGTGCGTATCCCCGGCTTGAAAATGACCGTTGTCGCTGCCGATGGGCAGCCCGTCGAGCCGGTCACGGTTGATGAGTTCCGATTCGGCGTTGCCGAGACCTACGATGTTATTGTGGAACCCGAAGACGACCGCGCTTACACCATTGCCGCCGAATCCATCGACCGCACAGGGTTTGCCTTGGGTACCTTGGCACCGCGCGAAGGTATGCAAGGCGAGGCACCTGTCCCGCGTCCGCGCACCCTGCTGACCATGGCTGACATGAACATGGAAATGATGATGGAAGACGACCCCGATATGGATATGTCCGACATGGATATGGAGACCGGCTGGGACAAGGCGGGCACACCGAGCGGCGATAAGGCGCTTGCCTACACCGACCTGCGCTATAAGGGCATACAGGCCGACACTCGCAAGCCAGCGAAAGAAATCACACTCCGACTCGGCGGCAACATGGAGCGGTTCATCTGGACGATTAACGGCAAGAAGTTCACCGATGCAAAACCCATAACCGTTGCTTACGGCGAGCGCGTGCGGCTGAACTTCATTAACGAAACCATGATGGCGCACCCGATGCACTTGCATGGCATGTTCGTGCAACTTGAAAACGGGCAGCCGATGAACAAGCTGCCGAACAAGCACACGCTCATCATCCCACCTGGCCAAACAGTCTCTGCGCTGCTGACTGCCGATGAGGCAGGCGAATGGGCATTCCACTGCCATCTTCTTTACCACATGCTCGGTGGCATGATGACCACCTTGGAAGTATCGAAGCCGGGCGAAAAAACGCCGGAGCCGGAAGCCGCAATCGATACCGAAATGCCGGACATGAAAGGGATGGAGGGCATGCACCATGGCCACCATTAGACGCATCGTCGCTGCCGCGCTGCTCGCTGCCCCATCGCTGTCACTGGCGGCTGATATGGATGAAATGCACGAGGACACGACTTTTCACATGATTCGCCTCGATACCGACATCGGAGATAGCAACGATGGTTCGGTAGCTACTTGGGACTTGGATGGCTGGATAGGCGGCGATACCGAAAAGCTGTGGTTGCGCAGCGAAGGTGAAGTGGTCGGTGGCGAAACCGAGGAAGCAGAAGCCTGGGCCATGTATAGCCGCAACATCGCCACTTATTGGGATGCGCAGGTCGGCGTGCGTTACGATTGGGAGCCGGTCTCGACCGCTTACCTAGTCGCAGGCTTCGAGGGCCTCGCCCCCTACTGGTTCGAGACGCAGGCACATCTCTTCCTGAGCGATGAGGGTGACCTAAGCGCCCGCATCCGCGAGGAGAACGACCTGCTGCTCACCCAGCGCCTGATTGCGCAGCCTTACGCCGAAATCGACCTGTACGCGCAGGATGTGCCGGAACAAGAAGTAGGCGCGGGTCTATCAAGCGCCCAGTTCGGTTTACAGACACGCTACGAAATCACCCGCAAGTTCGCGCCTTATATCGACATTAGCTATGAGCGGAAGTTCGGCGAAACAGGCCGTTTAGCGGAAGCTGATGACGAATCGAAGGACGAGTTCATCGGTGCCGTGGGTCTCCGATTAATGTTCTAAGTTATTTTTTAATCTCAGCCCTTGCCGTAATTAAAATTTGCCATGCAGCAGATACAGCCAGCCAGGCGAGTATGGTAGCTACGATGACATCCGGCCAGACAGTCGCGAAGGCAAACACTCCACCCGCAGCGAACAATACCGCGATATTGCCTACGGCGTCGTTACGGCTGCATAGCCAGACCGACTTGGCATTGCTGTCGCCACCCCGATAGCGATACAGCAGAAACGCACAACCGACATTCACTGCCAACGCCACCAGGCTGACCACGGTCATGATGAGCGGCTCCGGCACCACCGGCTCGAATGCCTGGTCGATGGTTTCCCATGCGGCCCAAAGGCCAACCGCTCCGAGCGAAAGCCCCTTAAAAATAGAGGCTTTGGCCTTCACGGCCAGCGTATGACCCAGCACATAGATGCTGATGCCGTAATTGGCCGCGTCCGATAGGAAGTCGAGGGAGTTTGCCAGTAAGGCGACGGAGTTGGCAAAATGGCTGGCGATAATCTGCACCAGGAACATCACCGCATTGGCGACCAAGCAGACCCATAACACCCTACGGTAGGCGGGACTATTGATGGATGTTTCGCAGCTATCGTCCTTGCAACTGGCGCTCATGGCTTGACCTCGCGGGCTAGATGAAAACGGGAATAAAGGGCTGGCAGTACCAGCAATGTCAGCGCCGTCGCCGTAAGCAGGCCACCGATAACAACTGTCGCCAGCGGCTTCTGCACTTCGGCACCGGCACCCATCGCAATCGCCATCGGTACGAAGCCCAGCGAAGCGACCAAGGCGGTCATCAGCACCGGGCGCAAGCGCGACAATGCACCTTCACGCACAGCATGCTCTGGCAGGTGGCCTTCGAGCACCAGCTGGTTGATGCGGTTGATAAGCACCAACCCGTTCAGCACAGCGACGCCGGAAAGTGCTATGAAGCCGACCGCTGCCGAGATGGAGAATGGCATGCCACGCAACCAAAGGGCGAGGATGCCGCCGGTCAGCGCCAACGGAACACCGCTGAATACAAGCAATGCTTGGCGAGCGGAATGCAGCGCCGTAAACAGCAGTAGGAAAATCATGAAGAAGCAGCCAGGCACCACGAGCATGAGTCGGGCCGTTGCTTTTTGTAGGTTCTCGAACTGGCCACCCCATTCCAGCCAGTAGCCGGGCGGTATCTTCACCTGCTCGTCCAGCTTGGCGCGGGCCTCCTCGACAAAAGAGCCGATGTCGCGCCCGCGCACGTTCGCTTGCACGACGACCCGGCGCTTGCCATTCTCGCGGCTGATTTGGTTTGGGCCTTCGCTGATGGTGAGGCTGGCGACCTCCTTCAACGGCACATAGCGCGGGCGGGCATGGACTTCGCCTACCTTGGCATCAAAGTCATCGACCGGCAGAAGGATGGGCAGGTTGTTCAGCGTATCCATGTCAGCACGTACTGCATCGGGCAGGCGCACCACCAAGGCGAACCGCTTGTCGCCCTCGAATATCAGCCCGGCAGGCTTACCGCCCATGGCAATCGCCACCACGTCCAGCACATCGCCGGTATTCATGCCGTAGCGGGCGATGGCTTCCTTGTTGAGTTTCACTTCCAGCATCGGCAGGCCAGAGGTTTGCTCTACCTTAACGCCTTCTGCACCTTCAATGCCACGCAACACCCTGGCGATTTGGTTGGCGCTGCGTTCCATGACGGGGAACTCCTCGCCAAACACTTTCACAGCGACATCGCTTCGCACACCGGAAATCAACTCGTTGAACCGCATCTGAATGGGCTGGGTGATTTCGTAGTTATTACCGGGCACCTTGGCGATTTCGGCCTCCAACTGCTCCATGATGTCCGCTTTGCTGCGCCCGCTCGCCCATTCGTCAGTGGACTTCAAGATGACGAACGTATCGGAAATGCTCGGTGGCATAGGGTCGGCAGCGGCATCGGCGGTTCCCGTTTTCGAGAACACGAACTTCACTTCCGGTACGCGCTGGATGGCTTGCTCGACCTTGAACTGCATCGCCTGCGATTGGGTCAGCGAAGTCGAGGGGATGCGAATGGCCTGCACCAGCACATCCTTCTCATCGAGCGTAGGGATGAACTCACGTCCCATGCTGGCGAAGATAATGAGGGCCACGATAAAGGCACCCACGGCTCCTGCGATGACCGTCGCCGGTTTGCGGGTGGCGTAGTCCAGGCGTGGCGCGTACCATGCTTTCGCTTTGGTGATGGCCCGGCTTTCCTTTTCCTCCACCCGCCCGGTTACGAACAGGGCAATCATGGCGGGCACGAAGGTCAGCGAAAGAATAAATGCTGCGACCAGCGCCAGAATGACGGTCATCGCCATTGGCTCGAACATCTTTCCTTCCACGCCGGAGAAGGTAAGCAGCGGGATATAAACCATGATGATGATGGCCTGACCGAACACGGTCGGTTCAATCATTTCACGGGCAGCGAGCATCACTTCCTGCAACCGTTCATCAAGGTTCAGCGTGCGCCCAACTTGGTGCTGACGCTCGGCCAAGCGGCGCAGGCAGTTCTCGGTGATGATGACCGCGCCATCGACAATCAGGCCGAAATCCAGCGCACCAAGGCTCATCAGGTTGCCGCTGATACCTGCTTTCAGCATACCCATGGCGGTCATCAGCATGGCCAGGGGAATGACCAAAGCTGTAATCAGCGCCGCACGAATATTGCCGAGCAATAGGAACAGCACCGCAATGACCAACAAGGCACCTTCGGTCAGGTTTTTCTGCACCGTGCCAATGGTTGAATCGACCAGCTTGGTGCGATTCAGCACCGGCTTCGCCTTGATGTCCGGCGGCAGGGTCTTGTTGATGTTGCGCAGCTTCGCATCGACTGCCTCTGATACGGTTCGGCTGTTCTCGCCGATAAGCATGAGCGCGGTGCCGACCACGACTTCGTTGCCGTTCTCAGAGGCGCTGCCGGTGCGCAGTTCCTTGCCGATGGAGATGTCGGCGACGTTGCGAAGGTAGATGGGAATACCGTTGCGGTTAGCGATGACCATGTTGCCGATGTCCTGCATCGAGCCAATACGACCGTTCGCCCGCGTGATGAAGGCTTCACCATTGCGCTCAATGAATCCCGCCCCGATGCTGGTATTGTTCGCTTCCAGCACCTGCACCAGCTCTGCCAGCGAAAGACCGTAAGCCACCAGCTTGTCTGCATTCGGTGCCACCAGGTATTGCTTGGCATAACCGCCGATAGCATCCACTCCGGCTACTCCCTCGACCCCTTTCAACTGCGGGCGAATCATCCAATCTTGTACCGTGCGCAGGTAGGTAGCGAACTCGTGTTCTTCGCGCAGGGTCTGGCCTTCGGGCGTGCGGTAGCTGCCATCGCTTTGCCAGCCAGGTTGGCCGTTGGCGGGCTTGGCATCCTTGCCCATCGGGTGCGTGAACTCGACCGTCCACATATAGATTTCGCCCAGCCCGGTCGAAATAGCGCCCAAGCGCGGTTCCACGCCATCGGAAAGGGTTTCGCGGGCTTCGGTAATGCGCTCGCCGACCTGTTGCCGTGCGAAGTAAATATCCGTGTCCTCGGTAAATACCGCCGTGATTTGTGAGAACCCATTACGCGAAAGCGAGCGGGTGCTTTCCAGCCCCGGTATGCCTGCCAGCGCCGTTTCGATAGGGTACGTCACCTGTTGCTCGATTTCGAGCGGCGAGAAAGCCGGAACGCGGGTGGTAATCTGTACTTGATTGTTGGTGATGTCGGGCACTGCATCAATCGGCAGGCGCGTGAGCGCGAACATGCCCAAGACGGCGATGCTGAGCGTCAGCAATGCAACCAGTACGCGGTGACGGAGCGAGAATGAAAGGACTGCATTAATCATGGCTTAGTCCTCATGCTCGGCGCTGGCTTTGCCAATATCGGCCTTGATGATGAAGCTGTTGGTGCCTACCACCTCCACCCCGGCAGCGATGCCTTCGGTAATCTCGGTCATATCCGCATCGGCGTGGCCCGTGGTGACGGGCATTGCCGTGTAGCGTTCGCCTTCTTTTACGAACACCACGCTATTGCCTTCCATCTGTTGAATGGCCGCAGTGGGCACCGCCAGCGCCACGGGCTGTTCACTGACAACCGCGAAGCCTTGCACGGGCATACCCGAACGCCATGTACCGGTGCTGTTGTCGAGTTCTGCCCGCGCCAACACGGTCTGGCTCGATGCCTCCGCCGTAGGCTGGATGGTTTGCAGCACGCTCGTTGCATTCATCTTGCCATCGAGCGAACGCAGAATGATGGGCTGCCCCTGGCGTACCGTTTCCATATCGGCGGCGAAGACGAAGAACTCCGCCCAAAGGCTCGACAAATCGGCGACGGTGAAGATGGGTGCATCACCTGCCGTATCGCCCACGCTAATGTCACGTTCCAGCACCACGCCATCGAGTGGCGAAGGCACAACATAGACTTGCAGGCTCTCGTTGCTTTCGACCGTTGCCAGCTTATCGCCGCGCTTCACCGCATCGCCGACTTGCTTAAACACCCCGCGCACGATACCAGGGAACCGGGCTTTCACTTCGGCAGAGCGGTTCTGGTTGAGGACAATACGGCCAGAGAGCCGCACTGTTTCACGGATGGTCGCCGGGCCAGCAGTCGCTGTTTCGATGCCCATGGAAGCTGCCGATGCGTCGCTGATGGTGGCGACATCGCCGTGGGCTTCTTCGCCCTCATGTTGTTCTGCCGCTTCGCGCTCGGTGGGCTTGCTTTCACCGGTTAAGAAAAATGCCGCGCCTGCAACCAGCAGGACGAGCAGTAGTATCGCCAGTGCTGGCTTTTTATTGGTTCGCATCGGATTCTCCCTTGGTGTTCTTGGTAGTGTACGGCGTGGTCAACCGCTCCAACTCGGCCTTGCGCATGTGATAGTCGCGCAGGGCTGCCATGTACTCGGCGCGCGCTCCGAACAAAGTGCGTTGCGCATCCAGCACTTCGAGGTACTGGAACTTGCCCGCGCCATAGCCCTGCCGCGAAAGTTTGAACGCATCCTCTGCTGCCGGAAGCACGGTGCTGTTGTAGCTGGTCGCTTTTAGGTAGGCCGTGCGCAAGCCGCTTTTCGCCATCTGATACCGCTGCAACAATTCCAGCCGTGCTGCTTGCTGGTCGCTGGCGGTGCGGGTGACTTGTGCCCGCGCGGCGGTGATATTGCCCCGGTTACTGTTCATCACCGGCAGGGGAATGGATAGGCCGACAACGAAGGCTTGGTCGCCGGTTTCCTGCAAGCGGCTCACACCAGCATTGATAGTGGGGTCAGGTATGGCTCCCGCCTTTTCAATGTCCAGCAGGGCTTGGGCGTGGTCTTCCATCAGCCGCAGCCGTAGCATGTCCGGCGTGCGTTCGATGGCATCCGTGTCATCGGCGGTGGCATCACCTACCTCGAAGAAGGATGAAGCATCCAGCGTTTCGCCCAAGCTGCTGCGGCCAAGGAGCGTCGCCAACTGCGTGCGGGCCGATGCTGCTTCCTGTCGCGCCTGTTCCACATTGAATTTGGCCGTGGCGAGTGTGACCTCGGCTTTGCTTTTCTGAATAAGTGGGGAAGCCGCCTCGGCTACACGACGCGATACGCTTTTTAATTCTTGCTGGGCGATGTTCAGCGCATCTTCCGCCAGCCGCTCCGATTCTTGCGATGCTACGGCAGCCGCGAACGCCTGCTTCACATTCCGCTGTACGTCGAGCCGCGCAATGGCTGCATCCAGCACCGCAACACGCTGCTGCATCTGCGCCGCTTCGCGCCGCGCCGTACGCTTGCCGCCGAGTTCGATTTGCTGCGACAGGCCGTAGAAATACTGGTCGCTATTGTCCACCTGCTTGTAGATGCCATCGCCCGCCAGGTTCGAGCCTTGCAGGTCGAGCGTGGGGTTCGGCGAAGTGTCCGCCTGGTCGGTAAGCCCACGGGCTGCCTTCACCGCCGCATCGGCAGAGGCCACGCGCGGCGAGTTGGCCATGGCCTCATCGACCGCCTGCGCTTGGGTGAGCGGTGTCGGCCCGTCGCTATCTTGTGCGAGAGCGGGTTGGATAAATAGCAGTACCCCGGCGAGGGGCACCGCGAGTAGGCGGCATACGGATGTCATGAAAAACTCGCAGTAAATGGCTCGAAGACAGCGCCAGCGGCGCGTGAGGCATTACGCGAGTGAGGGTGGCTCGATGAGACCTTCGGGGATGGCGGACTCCGGCATCAGCGCCGTGCCCCAAAACGTGGTGGCGCTTGCTTCGGTGCCAACGGCAGCCGAAGTGTTCTGCGGCAGGTCAGCAATATGATGCCCGCCCAAAGCGCAGTGAACCGGGAGGTTGGAATCCTTTTTGCCTTGCTCGGTCTTCTTCGTCATCTCGCCGGAATAGAGCGAGCAGGACGGGTCATCGCACTGCTCATACGCAACCGCCACCTGGTTGGCGGTGAAGACGAGCAGCGTCAGAATGACTGTAAAAAGTAGGCGCATCATGGCTTGTTATAATTTATTCACCCTAGATAAGCAACTCACTACACTTTACCAATTCTAAGAAATTGAATAATAAGCATGTAAGAAAGAGCAGATGGATAACTTCGAGAACTTTGCAAAAAGATTACTTCAAGGAAAAGGCGTAGCCCTTCTGGCATTCGTCATTTTCTTGCTTGTGCTGTTTTTTAAGTACGGCGATTTTGTGGATTCCATAAACCTTAATCTTAACATGAAAAAGGCCGAAGCGGCGAAAGAAGCCGAGCAGGTCACGCCAGCGAGTGCAGAAGATTCGACAGGACGGCTACGAATAGCAGACATCACCATGGCTCCCGTTAAGTTCAAGATGCCTGCCGCATTTTATGTTAATGTTGAAAGCACAGGCCCAGATGATGCCACAGACGTGCGGGTAGTTGTTGATTTCAAGACCGCTGAAATCGTTGAAAAAGATATTCGGTCAACCGCGCTTTGCCGGTTCAAGAACGTTATTGGGCAATCGGTGTCTACTGTCGAATGCCCCCGGCTCCCAAAAGGCGAATCGGTGGGGTTATACTTTTTCTTATCTACGCCATCTTTTGGAAAAATAACTGCAACGGCATCAAACATGCCTTCGGCGAAAACGGCGACTAGTGGTCAAGCCTCCAACGCCGTTGATGGCTTGCAGCCCGCAGATGTATTCCAATGGATTTTTGTTGGTATGGTCTGCCTGCTTATGCTGGTCGCGGGGTGCCGCTTGGCTCGATTCTTGGCGTTCGGCAAGTTTGAGTAATTGCGGCAATGGTGCGGCAATGAGAATTGGATGGGGATTTAGCTGAAAGCCGGAAAGTGGCTGTTGCTGGTGGTTGCGGGGGCCGGATTTGAACCGACGACCTTTAGGTTATGAGCCTAACGAGCTACCGGGCTGCTCCACCCCGCGTCACCAATCATGCGGGCATCTGCCCGCGCCCGCACTGTGCGGGAGGCGGCTAATTAACCCAATTGCGCTGCACTGGCAAGCCTTATCTGCAGATGCACGGCAGGACGCGCGCCGCACTGGCTTTTTATAGCGCGCCCGCTAAGATCGCATCCCATGAATGGAGGAATCGATATGCGCACCGCTTTGCTCACCCTGGCCCTGCTATCCACCACCGTTGGCATGGCCAGCGCCGCCACCGCGTCTTTGCAGGTCGAGGTCGAAGGCATCCAGCAGGATAACGCCATTCCCGAAACCTTCGCGCTCTGTAAACCCACGACCGACGGCAAGAGCACCGCTGGCACGAACCAACGCCCCACCCTGCGCTGGAGCGGTGCGCCGGAAGACACGAAATCGTTCGCGGTCATCGTAAAGGACCCGGATGTGCCTGCCGATTTCGCCGATGCCGACAAGGAAGGCAAAACCGTGGCCAAGGATGCCCCGCGCCAGCTTTTCTACCATTGGGCGGTGACTGGCATTCCCGCTTCACAGACCGAACTGAAGGGCGGTGATGCAAAAACGCCGCCTCGCCTGGGCACGCAGCACGTCAATAGCCTCGGCACCTATGTGCCCACGCCCGCGCAATATGGCGGCCCCTGCCCGCCGTGGAACGACGCGCGCACCCACCGTTATCATTTCACCGTGTATGCGCTGGATAAGGATTTCCGCGTGAAGAAAGAGGCAAGCGCTGCCGATGTCGAGAAGCAATTGCAGGACCATGTGCTGGCCAGTGGCACGGTGACCGGCAGCTACAGCCTGAATGCGGCACTGAAACCGTAGAGGTCTGCGTCAGTATATCCCGGTATCGGGTTATACCGTGGCTTGCCACCGGGTTGCGCCGAACTGTCCCAGAAGTGTCCCATGGCGCATTTTTAGGGGCGGTGGCGGATGGGGTGAGATTGACTCGCTACGCTCGCCTTCCCTCGCGCGGTTGCGCTCGTGATCGAATGCGTTCTGCACCAACCACTCCCTTCCGCATCACCATGCCGCCTGCTTGATGGCAGGCGATGGTGCTGGCGGATGGGGTGAGATTCGAACTCACGGAGGCTTGCACCTCGGCAGTTTTCAAGAGTAACTCTCCTTACTCCCGGCAACCGCCGACAACCCACCGCGACACGAAAACCAACCGCTTCCCATTCTGGTGGTTTTGCCACCGCTTGTCAAAAGTCGTGCATATTCGTGCCGAAGTGTCCCACAACTGTCCCATCCGGGACATTTCGGGACAGTTGGTTTGAATGCCAAATATGCGGTTAGAGTCTAAGAACTGCGCGGGGCGCACCTAACGACTTCGACATTGTGAATACCGTCGCAGCACTTACTTCATCGCACAAAAGCTAGTCGATACGCGCTGGTTCCACGGCATACGCGCCATGAGCAGTGCAAGCCCGCAGAAGCCGGTCGCGCCTGCGATGGCCAGGCCGACACCGATCAGGCCAGTGAGCAGGAAAAACGCGGGCGTGAGGAAATAGCCCAGAGCACTGCCGGTGATGAGCAGCAGGCCGATGGTCAGCTGCACCTGGCGATCAAGCGGCAGGAAGGCTTTGCCGGAACTCGCCACCGTCAGCCCCGCCGCGCGCCATGCTTCGATGCCGCCTTCAAGGTTGTAAATGTCGAGCGTCGGGTCTTCCGCCAGCAACTTTTCGCAGGCCGAACCGCCACGCCCACCTTTGCGGCAATGAATCACCAGCTTCTTGCCGGTGCAGTTCGGTAATGCCGATTTACTTACGCCGCCCAGCGGCAGCAAGGTTGCGCCCTGAATGTTCTCGGCGGCATGTTCCGCCGGTTCGCGTACATCCACCAGCACGGCTTCGCGCGCCTCCAGCCATTGTTTCAAGGTTTTTGCATCAACGGTTTTTAGTGCCATTGGTTTAGACTCCTCTAAAGCAGTTCTGCCTAGCGGCAGTAGATCAAGTGCAGCACCGAAAGCAGCGCCTGCGCTTCCATGCTGCAAATACGGTAATAGACCGAAAGCCCGCGCTTGTCGGATTCCACCAGCCCGGCTTCGCGCAGCTTGGCCAAATGCTGGGAGAGCGCGGATTGCGATAAACCAACCGCTTCCGCCAGCTCGCCCACCGTTTTTTCGCCAGACACCAGATGACAGAGCACCATCAGTCGGTTGGCATTGGCGAGCTGCTTCAGCAACGCCTCGGCCTGTGCGGCATTCTTCTGCATTTGTTTAATCGGGAGGGGCTGTGGTGTGTTGTTCATGTTGACATTGTATTAGTAGTCACTAAGATAGTCAATAGCGTCATTCACCGCAAAAACGAGGCAAGATATGGAAAAGAACTATCCCGAAATCACCAAGCGCATTAGCAGTAATATGAAAGTGCTGCGCAAAGACATCGCCGATACCATGCAGGGCTTCTCCGCTATGGCGCAGGCTGCAGCGAAGGACGGTGCGCTGGATAAAAAGACCAAAGAATTCATTGCGCTCGCTATCGGCGTTTCCACCCGCTGTGACGGCTGCATTGGCTTCCACTCCGAAGCGCTTGTGAAACTCGGCGCTACCCGCGAAGAGTTCGAGGAAGTGCTGGGCATGGCCGTGTATATGGGCGGTGGACCATCGCTGATGTATGCCGCCGATGCTATGATGGCGTTCGAGCAGTTCATGGCAAAGGCGACAGAAGTGGCAGCATAGATGGAGCAACTCTCGCTTCTTCAGAAATCTTCAGATTGTGTAACCGAGACGGAACTGAGCGACATGGCGCTGGCGGCAATAATGGAGCTTAGGAAAAAGCCCAAAGTTGAATAAAATCCGTCAGCGACGATCGTTAGGTCGAGAAACGTTAAGCCAGATACTAAATCTCGCTTTCCGTGCCTGGGGATACGGTGATGAGGCGCACACCGCGCGCATGCGTGAGATACGACCAAAGCCAGTCGCAAGCGACGACTATGCGGTTACGGAACCCAACCAATGGCATCAGGTGGACGATGCCCCACAGCCACCACGCCAGCAGGCCGGAACATGTCGTCCACGGGAATTGGGCAACGGCTTTACCGCGACCGATGGTCGCCATCGTGCCGTAATCTTTGTAAACGAATGCTGCCGGTGCGGGCTTGCCCTGCAACCTAGCCAGAATAACCGAGGCTGCATAGTTGCCTTGCTGCATGGCGGCAGGGGCCAGTCCCGGTACGGGCGTGCCGTTGGGATTTTGCACGGCAGCCGTGTCCCCGATCACAAAAATATCGGGATGCTGTTCGACCGTCAGGTCTGGCTGTACCGCAATGCGCCCGGCGCGGTCGCCGGAGAGTTGTAACCATTCGGCAGCAGGCGATGCCTTCACACCGGCAGCCCATAGAATGGTGCGGGCTGCGATCCACTCTTCTCCCAGCCGCACCCCTTCGCGTGTACATTCCTGAACGGCAAGCCCGGTGCGCACCTCCACCCCAAGTTTGGCAAGGTCGGCGGCAGCACGGGCAGAAAGTCGGGGTGTAAAAGGTTTCAGCAGGCGGTCGCCCCCTTCGGCAAGAATGACGCGGGCATTGGCGGGATTGATGCGGCGGAACTCGCCCCGCAATGTGTGGTGCGCCAGTTCTGCAATGGCTCCGGCCAATTCAACGCCAGTGGGCCCGCCGCCAATAATCACGAAGGTGAGGCATGCCTGTTGTTCTTGCTCGGTCACGGCAATCTCGGCCCGCTCAAATGCGGAGAGGATGCGCTGGCGGATGGCGGTGGCATCCTCGATGGATTTCAGGCCGGGGGCATAGTCGCTCCATGCCTCATTGCCGAAATAGGCGTGGGTGGCCCCCGTGGCTACAATGAGATAGTCATAGGCCAGCTCCCCCTTTGCCCCGTAAATACGGTGTTGCTCCTTGTCGATACCGGTGACATTGCCAAGCACCACGGTGCAGTTGCGCTGCTTACGCACGATGGTGCGAATGGGCTGGGCGATTTGTGCAGGAGAAAGCGCCGCCGTCGCCACTTGGTAGAGTAAGGGCTGGAACAGGTGGTAGTTTCGCCGGTCGATCAGGAAAATTTCGGCATCGGCATTCTTCAGGGCGCGTGCGGCGGCCAGACCGGCGAATCCGGCACCGATAATGGCAATGCGTTTTTTATCGCTCATCTATCTGTCTCCTTAAAACCGATATCCAAGACCTACGGCACCGAATATGTCGGGTTTATCCTGTCCCTTAAATTCTTCAGAACGCCAGTTTAATGTATAGGTGAGCTGGGTGCGGCCATAGGTGAAGGCAACGCCGATATTGGCATCGCCGACCGCGTATTTCTTATCGACCGACGGACTATCGCGGAAGGTATTCCCGTCGAGGAAGATATTGCGCGCCACCGCCCGGCCTTCGAGGCCTGCAAAAACAGACCATGCGAATTCATTTTCAGGAACGGAGAAATAGCCGCTTCCCGGCATCGCGGGGCGAACGCGCAGTGGTGAACCTTGCCATTGATATTTCTGGGGCACCAGCTGGAACATCACCCCTGAATTGGCATAGGTATAAATGTTTCCCACGGTCGCCCCGACGTAAGGAGAGGCACGGAAATAGAGGTTGCTGATTTGGGCGGTATACATCTCTGGCCATAGACGCTGCGCGGAAAGCATCAACCCCGGCTCGTTTTTAAGCTGGTGATCCCAACCGGCGGGGCGGTCGCTATCGGTGAGGCGATGCACGAATTTCTGGGTTTCTTCGCCCAGTGCCATGGGCCCAACAACACCTAAGGTGGTTTCCATGTCATCGATGTGATTGTCCGTCAATGTGGACATGCCAATGGAACCATAGAGAAAGCCCGCATAAGGACGATCATTCGGGTCGGGATTTTTTTGCAGGATATTTCTGGGGGTGTAGAGATTCTGTCCCAACGAATAATAGACCGAAGTTGTTTCATTGATGCTGAAACCTGGAAGATAATCATCGATAAAGCGGGCAATTTTTGGTGGATTGGCACTGGTATCGAGCCAGCCGATGCGTGTACCGTTGGTGTAGTGCTGGTCGGTGCCTGCGCCGAATAAATCATTTTCTTCGGTGATGGTCAGGAACTGCTCCCTTGGTTTGTTGCCAAGTTCGCGGATGGCCTTTTGTTCCAGGGTTTCCTCTGCGTTCGCCGTCACAGGTAGCAACGCAGCCCATGCACATAATACCCAGAGCTTGGGGCGCATATTCTATCCCACCGTGTTGTAGCCATTATCGACATAGATCGTCTGGCCGGTGATGTTTTTTGCGTTGCCTGAGATGAGGAAGGCTGCTGCTTCGCCGATTTGCTCAATGGAAACGAGCTGGCGCAGCGGGGCTTGCTGGGCGGCCTTCTCCATCAGCGCATCAAAATGGCTGAGGCCCGAGGCGGCGCGGGTGAGAACCGGCCCCGGCGATAGCGCATTGACGCGGATACGCCGCTCACCCAACTCATGTGCCAGGTAGCGCACCGATGCTTCAAGCGCGGCTTTGACCGGCCCCATCAGGTTATAGTTGTCGATCACTTTCTCGGCGCCGTAATAGCTCATGGTGAGGATGGAGCCGCCATCTTTCATCAGCTTCTCGGCGTATTTGCTCAGGCGAATCAGCGAGTGGCAGGAAACATCCATTGCCATTTTGAAACCTTCGGCGGAGCAATCGGTGACGCGGCCTTGCAAATCCGTCTTCGGGGCGAAAGCGATGGAGTGGAGGAGGAAATCGAGTTTTCCCCAGCGCTCGGTGATGTCAGCAAATACCGCGTCCATCTGCGCGGCATCGGTTACATCAAGCGGCAGGAAAATCGGCGCGGCAACCGCCTGTGCCAGTGGCTCGACATGCGGCTTGGCCTTCTCGTTTTGATAGGTGATGGCGAGTTGGGCGCCTTGGGCGTGGAATGCCTGCACACAGCCCCAGGCGATGGATTGGTCGTTGGCCAAACCGACGACGAGGCCTTTTAATGGTTCGCTCATCGCGTCAACTCCTTGCCGAATGTTTCGTAAATTTCCAACGCCATGCCACGTTCTTCGTTCGCGGGGACCACCAAGTTTTCAAATATGGGAAGAAACGATAATCCCTGCGTGATCTGTGCGCGGATGCCTGCATTGTTCTCGCCAATGCCGCCGGTAAAAACCAACGCATCGATACCGCCGAGGGTAGCGGCCATCGCCGCGATATGCTGGGTGCATTTCCATACGAAATAATCGAGCGCGAATCGGGCGCGCGGGTCGCTGCTTTCGCTGAGGGTTCTGGCATCGTTGCTGATGCCTGAAAGCCCTTTCAGCCCCGATTCGTTATACAATAACTGCTCCAGCGCATCGACCGTAAGCCCCATTTTGCGCTGCATGTAAATGGTCGCCCCGGCGTCGATACTGCCGCAGCGCGTGCCCATCGGCAGGCCATCCAGCGCGGTCATGCCCATG
>QFOX01000114.1 GCA_003241645.1 Azospirillum brasilense
GCCGGAAGATACGGTCCTTGATCGTGCCTTTGTATTGCATGACAGGCATCATCGCCCAGCCCACGGCGATCATGCTCCCCATCATGCCAAGCGTGGTGCAAAGCTCGTAGAGCGAGCGCTGCGCTTCCGGCACGGGGGCCCCGGCCACCAGCCCATAGCCCGCCAGCCCCAGCAGTGGCAACAGCAGCGGCAGCCGGCGGCGCACCACCCGCAACGCGGCCAGCCGCGCTTGTTCAAATTCCTCGCTCAGCGGCAGGATATGCTGGCGGTATGGTTCGGCGAAGCGCGCATCGATGCTGGCCCCGCTGGGCTTGGGCGTGATGCCAAGCAGGAAACCACCCATGCCTTTAAAGTTGGCCGCCTTAAAGCCGCCCGTTAGCCATGCGGTTTGCGCTAGCTGATGGCTGTTCACGGCCGTGCTGGCCATATGGCGAAGCGTGTCGCTGGGCTCACGCATGGAGATACCCTAGGAATTCAGGATGTCGGCCGCATTCACCGGCGCCTTGCTGGCTTCGTCGGTCTCGAAGAAGGGCATGGCCTGAATGTTGATCAGCGAGGCGATGGCACTGCTGGGGAAGATCTGCACGGCGTTGTTCAACGCCGTTACGCTGGCGTTGTAGGCGCGGCGCGCGGCGGCAATGCGCGCCTCCACCTCGTTGTAGCTGCGCTGGGCTTCGGCCATGTTCACATCCGCCTTCAGGGTGGGGTAATTCTCCATCGTGACCTGCAGTTTGCCCATCTGCGAGGCGAGTTGCCCGCTGGAGGCGAGATGCTCCTGCACGGCCGCGCGGTCGGCCTTGTCGTAGGGCGCGTCGGCTTGGGCGCGCAGTTCGGTCACGCGCTCGATCAGCTCGCGCTCGTGCTCCATGTATTTTTTGGCGATGGTGAGGATGTTGGGGATCAGGTCGTGACGCATTTTCAGTTGCACATCGACCGAGGAAAGCGATTCGAGCGCGGCGTTGCGCTTCTTGATCAGCCCCGCATAGAGCAGGTACAGCACGAAACCAACGACACCCAGAACGATCAACAGCCCCATGGAACACTCCCCTTTGCGTGATGGCATGAGCCTGTACCGGGCGCGACCGCTTGTCAAAGCCGGCCACTACCCCGCATGCATGCACAATGCATTATTCTGCTGATTGTTACCGCGAAGTGATGAAGAAACCGTTAGTAAAAAAAAGGCCACCCGCTGGGGTGGCCTTTTCATGTGCTTAGGCGTGGATGCTTACGCAGCCACTTCTTCGCCAGTGGTCTCAGCCACGGGGCCGGAATCCTGGCCGCGGGCCGACTCGTCGCGGTCCACGAACTCGATGATCGCCATCGGGGTCGCATCGCCATAGCGGAAACCCGCTTTCATGATGCGGATGTAACCACCCGGACGGTCTTCGTAGCGCTTCGACAGCACCGACAGAACCTTGTCGGCCATTTTCTCATCGCGCAGGCGCGAGATGAGAAGACGGCGCGCCGCGAGATCGCCGGCTTTGCCTTTGGTGATGAGCTTCTCCACGATCGGGCGAAGGTCTTTTGCTTTCGGCAGGGTGGTGAAGATCTGCTCGTGCTTGATCAGCGCGCAGGCCATGTTCGCGAACATGGCTTTGCGGTGCGCGCTGGTGCGGTTCAGCTTACGGCCTGCTAGTTGGTGACGCATAATAAACTCCTATAACCTTACTGACCCGGACCTAGTACGGATCTTCGAATTTGCGGGCGAGCTCTTCGATGTTCTCCGGCGGCCAGCCCGTCACTTCCATACCGAAGCGGAGGCCCATGTTGCCGAGAACTTCTTTGATCTCGTTGAGCGACTTGCGGCCGAAGTTCGGGGTTTTAAGCATTTCGCTTTCCGACTTCTGCACCAGGTCACCGATGTAGACGATGTTGTCGTTCTTCAGGCAGTTCGCCGAACGCACCGACAGCTCCAGCTCGTCGACCTTCTTGAGCAGGTACGGCGAGAATTTCAGCTCTTCTTCTGCCGACTTGGCCGAAACTTCCGGCATGTCCTCGAAGTTGATGAACAGCTGCAGTTGGTCCTGCAGGATGCGGGCAGCAAGGGCCACCGCATCATCCGGCGCCAGCGAACCGTCGGTCTCGACTTCAAGCGTCAGCTTGTCGTAGTCGGTACGGTTGCCCACGCGTGCATTCTCCACGCGGTAGGAAACTTTCTCCACCGGCGAGAAGAGTGCATCCACCGGAATGAGGCCGATCGGCGCATCGCTCGGGCGGTTCTGGGCGGCAGGCACGTAGCCCTTGCCCACTTCCACGGTGAGTTCCATGTTGATGCTTGCACCTTTGTCCAGCGTGCAGATCACGAGGTCCTTGTTCAGGATCTCGACATCGGCATCGGTCTGGATCATGCCCGCGGTCACTTCGCCGGCCTCGTTGCTTTTCAGCGAGAGGCGCTTACGGTCGGCGCTGTGGGCCTTCAGCTTCAGGTCCTTGATGTTGAGGATGATGTTGACCACGTCCTCGCGCACGCCCGGGATCGCCGAGAATTCGTGCTGCACACCTTCG
>QFOX01000115.1 GCA_003241645.1 Azospirillum brasilense
ATCCAGAAATGATCTTTCTCCGTTAGGAGGCGACCCAACAAATAACCGCCCCCGACGATGAACACCGCCCAGAAGATTTTGAAGCGTAAGCTAGGGAGTCCGACCAGTCCCATTCCAAGGACGGTAAAGAGGATGCCGAACCAAACTACCGGCACGCCAAAGGTCGTTGGCGGTCGGGTTAGCCCCTGATACACGGGGAAGGATAACGGCTCATCCTGCTTCATGCGGCCCTCTAACCAGCAAGCCCACGGACTTCGCTGACAATTTGCGCGCCGCCGAACAAGGCAATCAGGCCCACGATGATGGCAATGGCATAATTCCATGAAATGCGGCCACTCATGGCAAGAATGCCAAATACGGCGCAGCCAATGATGCCCACAGTGATGCCGAAGCCACCCGTGAGGAAATCCGCGATAGCATCACCGACATTTTCCGCCGAGCTGAAAATCTGCGCCTGGGCGGCTACCGGGAGTAATGCCAAGAAGGATGCGGCAATGGGAGTGATGCGGTGTTTCATGTAATCTCCTTAGTGTTGTGTGGGCTGCGCAAGGCTGGAAAGAATCAGCTCGCGATCCAGCCGTGCGGTAATGGATTCGACGTAATCTTGGGTTTCTGGGTAGGGCGGGATGCCTTTAAATCTATCCACGGCCCCTTCCCCGGCGTTATAGGCGGCCAGTGTTAATGTGCGATTGCCGTGGTAGCGTTTGGAAAGCCATGCGAGATAGGCGGTGCCGCCATCAATGTTTTGGGCGGGGTCATAGCAATCTGCTACTCCGAAGCGCGCAGCGGTGGCGGGAATGAGCTGCATGAGGCCACATGCTTCTTTGCTACTGAGAGCAGTGACATTATACCGGCTTTCTTGGAAAATAACGGCATGAATGAGGCGTTCTGCCACCCCATGCTTCTTCGCGGCTGCTGTAATTTCTGCGGCGTACAGCGCACGGCGTTGGTCGATATTGGCGGGTTGTGCCAACATTCCCGGCAGTGATGATGCGTGCCGTTTCTTGGCAAGGTAATCGACCGCCTCAATCACTTGCACTTGTCCGTCCACAATATTGATGACCGTAGCCAGCGCGGATGATGGTACGACAGTGAAGCTGCAAAGAATGGTTAGGAGGGTTCTGATTCGCATGGCCTACCTCCAATAGAATTTGCCAAGGTAATCCCCATCCACCCACATTTCGACGTAGTTGGGGTCAGGCCGTAATTCGGGTACATAAAAATCACAGCGGGACGCGCCGAAAGATTGGCGCTGTGAACAGCTCGCCACAACACATGCTAAACGCACCGTGCCCGTACTGGATTGGAAATTGTTTCGCTGCGCATAGCCCTCTTGGCAGGGCATGTATTGCTCATATCCCATGCGGTAATTGCCCGTGGAAGGCCCCATGGCGCAGGAAGAAAAAGGCGGCAATGGATCAAGGTCTTTTTTGATGCGGCGCTTAAACGCGCTATAGGCGGCGCTACATCCTTGCGGGAATCCACCAGGTAGGCAGAGCCAAATCGCGCATTCTGCTTCCGAGGCGGCATGCGCAGGCATGGCTGTTGCCAACATCATCCCTATTAATCCCCCCGAAATGATTTTTTTCATGCAACTGCTACCCTCGCCGTGATGCATAACGCGAGGTGGGGAGCAGGAGAGTAACCAGCCCATCCAATAAGATCGGCATTGAGCCGAACACGCATCCCACGCCAAGGAAGACCCATGGCATGGCGGGAAATTCTTTGGGTGCGCCCACAAAGAAGGCAATCAGCCCGGAAAGTACAAAGATCGTGGATAAGAAACCGCTGGCCCAAAGAATGAATGGACTTGCACCGGAAATGATAATGGCCGTCACATACCGAAGGCCAGCAGTCAGGTAGCTAACAATTCTTAATAAAAAGCTAAGACTCAAGACGCCATACATCAGCATGCCAATTCTTTTGCTATTGGTTTGTTCTGGCATGATGCTGATTTCTCTAAAAATACTACATATGGTTGCATTACCTGCATGCAAACTTTGCAAAACAGGAGGATTTTGTAAAGAAAAGCAGGTGCATATGGTGCCGGGTTCTTAATAAAAGACAGTTATTATTGATTTAACTGAATATTCGAGAAGCAACCAGACGTTGGTAACTTCTTAATAATTAGCCATGCATGCCGATGGCGTGCCGTAGCCCGTCAAATCATCATCACCACTTGGAAATATCCCCGCCGGAGGCATGGGCGGCGTGGCCGCCTAAGACTAAGGGGCGTTCCTCCCCTCGCGCCCGCAAGGGTAAATACACTCGCTGGCGGTATCCCCAACCTTCCTAACGTGCAGGTTGGGTGATTCCCCTTCGCCAGCTCACCCTTGCCGTTGCTACCCCCTCCCTGTCCCTCGCCGGGAGCAGAAGTGCATGACGCATGCACTTTTAACGACAAAGGGGAAGAAAGATGAAAACCAGCAAACGACTTGATTTATACGAATCGGTAACGGCTTCGATTATCGCCGCCATTGAGAATATGGAGCAGGGTGAAG
>QFOX01000116.1 GCA_003241645.1 Azospirillum brasilense
CGAATGGCGCGGCCCGCCGAGATCATGCGGGTGGGCGACTGGCCGATGAGCTTGGCGCTGTCAGTCACGGTGTCTTTGCGCAGCTGGCGCTCGGGCACGGTGCGCATCTCAAGATCGACCGATTCGATCACGTCACCGGCGCGCAGCTGGCGCGTCAGCACCGGCACGCTCAGCGTGGCGTCGTAACGGCCCGTGATGGGTTTCACCACTTCGGTGGTGTTGCCGTTGAGCACGTAGGCCTGCGCCTGCCAGCGGCGTGATTCGGTATCCACCTGCAGCGCGTGGATGGCCAGCTTCAGCGGGTGGTCTGCGCTGTGCAGCACCGTTTCGGCCGAGGGATCGACCGTGGCGGTCACCTGCTGACGAAAGCCCTGCTGCTGCATTTGCTTGGCCACGGCATCGCCCACATCCTGTTTGCTGATCTGGAAGAAGCGCGGGTTCGCGGTGCTGATGGGCGCTGCCATCGGTGCCATGCTGCCCGATTCCATGGCTGCGAATTGCGCGGCTTCGGCGGGCGTCTGCCAGTTGGCCGCATGGGCCGGCAGCGCGGCCAGCACCGCCATGGCGATGAGCAGGGCGATGAAGCCGTCCAGCGCATAGAACGAACGTGCGAGGCGATGTTTAACGGCGGCGGTGCGCATGCGATGCTCCTTCAGCATGGGGTGGCGTTAGACCGACTGGTTGAGGTTCTGCAGCATTTCGTCGGCCGCGGTGAGCACCTTGGTGTTCATCTCGTAGGCGCGCTGCGCCACGATCAGGTCGGTGATCTCGGAGACCGGGTTCACGTTACTGTTCTCGAGGTAGCCCTGCAGCAGGGTGCCCATGCCGTCTTCGCCCGCGTTGGTGAGGATGGGGTTACCCGAAGCGGTAGTTTCCAGATACAGGTTGTCGCCCACGGCCTGAAGCCCCGCCGGGTTGATGAAGTTGGCAAGCTCCAGCTGGCCGAGCTGCTGCGGATCGACCTGACCGTCGATCATCACTTCCACCTGGCCCGATTGGTTGATGCTGATCTCGGTGGCGTTATCCGGCACGGTGATTGCGGGCTGCACGGTGAAGCCTTCGCGGGTGACGATGATGCCCTCGGGCGACAGCTTGAACGCCCCGTCGCGGCCATAGGCGGTGGTGCCGTCGGGCAGTTCGATCTGGAAGTAACCCTTGCCCTGAATGGCGATGTCGAGCGCGTTCTCGGTGGCCTGCATGGTGCCTTGCCCGGTGTTGCGGGCGATGGCGCCCGTTTTTACCCCGAGGCCGATCTGCACGCCCACGGGCAGGATGGTGCCCTGATCCGTGGTGTTGGAGCCCACGCGGCGCAGGTCCTGATAGAGCAGGTCCTGGAATTCCGGGCGCTGGGCTTTGTAGCCCGTGGTGGTCATGTTCGCGAGGTTGTGCGAGATCGTATCCACGTGGATCTGCTGCGCGGCGAGGCCGGTGGCGGCAATGTTAAGTGAACGCATGCTCAGTGCTCCCTACTTAGGCTTGTTGGCGGGCGTAGATCTGCCCGGTTCGACGTTCGAGATCGTACATGGTCTCGATGAATTTGGCGGTGTTGCCCACCGAGCGCGACACGTTCATCACGCGCACCATTTCGGTCACGGCGGTCACGTTGCTGCTCTCCAGCACACCCTGCGCCATGCGCGCGGTTTCCGACGGGATCGGCGTTTCGGCGGCGGTGTAGAAATTGTTGCCAAGGCGGGTCATGCCTTGCGGGTTGGCGAATTCCACCATGCCGATCTGGCCGGCATCCTGCCCATCCACGGTAATCTGGCCGGAGCCGTTAATGTCCACGTTCACGGCGTTCTGCGGCAGGGTGATGGTGCCGCCATCGTTGCCCAGCACGGGGTAGCCTTCCACGGTCACGAGGTTGCCCTCGGCATCGACCTGGAAGTTGCCTGAGCGGGTGTAGCGCACGCCCAGCGGGCTTTGCACCTGAAAATACGCATCGCCGCTGATGGCCACGTCGAACGTGTTGCCGGTGGTCTTCATGCGGCCGCTGCTGGTGTCGCGGTAGGTCATGGGGTCCAGCGCATAGGCGGTGTTGCGGCGGTCGGTGTTCTGCACGTCTTTCACCAGAAAGTCCGAGAACAGCAGCTTCTCGCCCTGATAGCCCGGGGTATCCACGTTCGCGATGTTGTTCGCGGTCACTTCCATGTCGCGGAACAGGGCCATCTGGCGCGAGAGGGTGATGTAAATACTGTTATCCATGGTCGGTCAGCTCCGTTGGTGGGCTCGTCTGACAGGATAAAAGCAACAACCGTGCCAATTGTGGATTGGCGTGGGCAGTTCGTTGAAAATGTTTGATTCTTCGGTGCATCCCCGGCAATGTATCGCGGTGCTTGTCAGTGGCGCCGCTGCGCCCTACAACGCATGCAACGCACAGGGGATTGCCATGTCCAAGAAAGAAAAAGAAAAACCCGCCGACGAAACCGAAGCCACCGAAGGCGAGGGTGCCGAAGGCGAGGGCGCGCCGAAAAAAGGCAAAAAGAAACTGCTGATCATCGTG
>QFOX01000032.1 GCA_003241645.1 Azospirillum brasilense
CAGCGTGCGCTGGAATGACGTTGTCATGTGGATGGCTACGGTTTTCATCACGCCGCCTTGCTGATGCCGATGACGAATTGCGCGCCGTCCAGCTCTTGCGTCAGTTGCTTCTCGGCGGTGGCCGCGCCTGCGCCGATGGACACGGCCAGCACCTGATCGGCGATGTAGTCGCGGTGCGCATCTAGCGCCGCTTCGAACTCGCTGGGCACATCCAGCGCCAGCGCGATGCGGTCGGCCACGTTCAGCCCCGCATCTTTCCTCGCCTGCTGGATCATGCGCACGAGGTCGCGCGCCCGCCCCTCGGCTTCCAGTTCCGGCGTGATGGTGAGGTCGAGGACGACAACCCCATCGTTGCTGGGCAATGCCTGCATGCTATCGATGAACTCTTTCTTCGCTTCCAGCTGGAGCTGATACTCCGCGGGCTGCAACAATTCACCGGCAATTTCTACGCCGCGTGCGGTTGCCGCCCACTCACCCTTTTTAGAGGCGGGAAGGATCTCTTTCATTTTTGCGGGCAGGCGTTTGCCCAGCACTTGCGAGTTGATCACCAGTTTGCGCGTAGCGATTTTCTCGAACACTTCCGGCGAGCTTTCGAACAGCACCGTTTTCACGTTCAACTCATCGGCGATCATCTCGCGCAGCGCATCGTCGATACCGATGGCGTGAATGCTCACTACCTTCAGCGACGCTAAGGGCTGGCGGTTACGGATGTTCTGCTTGTTACGCACAGCGGAAGCGGCGTTACATACATCCTGCACCCAATCCATGTCGGCAATCAGCCCTTGCTCATCCGCGATCGCGCCCACATCCGGGAAGTTTGCGAGGTGCACGGATTCACCCGCGCCAAGGCCGCGATAGACCATCTCGGCAGTGAAGGGCAGCAGCGGGGCGGCGGCTTCGCACAGCATCACCAGCACGGAATACAGCGTATCATAAGCGGCCTGCTTGTCGGCATCCACTTCCTCGGCCCAGAAACGCGCGCGGCTGCGGCGAATGTACCAGTTGTTCAGCACGTCGAAGAAGCCGGTGATGGCATCCGTCGCGCCCGTGGTGTCGTAGGCATCCATGCTCGCCTGCACGCGCAGGATGGTGGCTTTCGCCTTGGCGAGGATGTAGCGGTCCAGCAGGTTCTCGCTGGCGGTGATGCGCTTGGCCTGCACGCCATCCGCATTCGCATAGAGCGTGAAGAAGTTGTACGCGCTCCACAGCGGCTTGATGTTCAGGCGCACCACGTCGCGAATGAATTTGCCTTCGGGGTCCACGCCAATGTCAGCACCGCGCATCACGGGTGACGCCAGCATCATCCAGCGCAGGGCGTCAGCGCCGTAGCCGTCCATCACCTCTTTGGGGTCTTTGTAGTTCTTCAGGCGCTTGGAATATTTCAGGCCCGTTTCCTCGTCCAGCACCACGCCGTGGCAGATAACGTTCTTGAACGGCGCGCAGTCGAACAGCGCGGTCGAGAGCATGATGAGCGTGTTGAACCAGCCGCGGGTTTGGCCGACATATTCGGTGATGAAATCACCGGGGAAATTCTCGCGGAAGAGCTGCTGGTTCTCGAACGGGTAATGCAGCTGCGCATACGGCATCGAGCCAGATTCGAACCAGCAATCGAACACGTCTTCCACGCGGGTATAGACCTCGCCGTCACGCTCGATGGTAATTTCGTCGATGAACGGGCGGTGCAGATCCACCACCTTCTGGCCGCTGAGCTGTTCGATTTCCGCGATGCTGCCGGGCACGATCATTTTGCCGCTGGGTGCGCGCCAGATGGGAATGGGCGTGCCCCAGAAACGGTTGCGCGAAATGCTCCAGTCGGGCGCGGTGGCCAGCATGTGGCCCATCTGCCCGTCTTTCACGTGGCCGGGGATCCAGTTGATGGCCTGGTTGATCTCCACCGCGCGGTCGCGGAACTTCGTCACGGCCACATACCAGCTGCTCATGGCGCGGTAGATGATGGGCGTGTCCGTGCGCCAGCAATGCGGGTAGTTGTGTTTGTACGGCTCGTCCTTCACCAGCTTGCCATGCGCCTTCAACCAGCGCACGATGCGCATGTTGGCAAGGCCGTATTTCTGCACGTCCTTCGCGCTGATATGCTGGGCCGCATCTTCCGGCGACACCACGATGTCTTCCAGCTTCACGCGCGTGTCCGGCACCACGATGAGGCCTTTGAGCGAAAGGTCCGGCAGGTCGTAAATCTCATCGGTGAACTTGCCTTGCCCGTCCACCGGCACCATCACTTCGATGCCATTTTCAGCGCAGACTTTCTGGTCGATCTCACCAAAGCCCGGCGCCATGTGGATGACGCCCGTGCCCTCGCCTTCGGTCACCGCCTCGCCACCATCGATCACGCGGAAGGCGTTCTTCGTACACGCGAAATAGGGAAAGAGCGGCTCATATTCGCATCCGATGAGCTGCACCCCGCTTACGTCATGCCAGCGGAAGCTGGCATCCATCTGCTCTTGTGTAAGTTGGATTCCAGCTTTCGCTGGAATGACGGTGGAGGAAATCAGCAGGCATTCGCCATCAACCACGTAGCTGCGGTATTGCATCGTTGGGCTCACCGCCAACGCAAGATTGCTCGGCAGGGTCCATGGTGTCGTCGTCCATGCGATGATATAATAATTCTCGGCCTCGGGCGCGCCGGCGGGCTTGTCCTTCAGCTTGAACTTCACATACGCCGCTTTGTCCTCGCGCTCGCGGGTCGCGTTGTCCATGCGGGTTTCGAAGTTGGAAAGCGGCGTTTCGGCGGCCCAGCTATAAGGCATCACGCGGAAGGCCTCGAACACGTAGTCTTTCTTGTACAGCTCGGAGAACGCCCAGATGACCGACTCCATGAAATCCTTATCCATGGTCTTATAGTCGTTGGCGAAATCCACCCAGCGGCCCTGGCGCGACACGTAATATTCCCAGTCGGCCACGTAGCGCATCACGTTATTGCGGCAGTAGTCATTGAACTTGCCGATGCCGTATTCCATGATCGCGGCGCGGCCGGTGATGTTCAGCTCCTTCTCCGCCCCCATTTCGGCGGGCAGGCCGTGGCAATCCCACCCGAAGCGGCGCTCCACGCGGCGGCCGCGCATGGTGTGGTAGCGCGCGATCGCGTCTTTCACGTAGCCGGTGAGCAAATGGCCGTAATGCGGCAGGCCGTTGGCGAAGGGCGGGCCGTCATAGAACACGTATTCTTTCGCGCCGTCGCGCTGTTCCACCGAGCGCTCGAACGTGCGGTTGCCCTTCCAGAAGTGAAGGATCTCTTCCTCAAGCTGGGCAAAGTTCGGGTTGGGGTTCACGTCGGGGTAGTGCGCGGTGGTCATGGAGGCCTTGGTGTTCGCGGTGTTAAAAGAACACGGGTTTTAGCCAAGCTGTCGCGAAAAATCCAGCGCTTGCTGGTATCGCACACGAATGATTGCCAACGGCGCATGCGCCCCATACCATAGGAGCATGGCCGGGCTGAGCACCAGTTCGGCAGCGGCGAGTATGAATCGAAAGGTTTTCATGCAACCATAGGTTTAATATACTCGCGCATAAGTTGCAACCCTTAAGGACCTTCCATGAGTGCCGAACTACGCCTGATCGACCGCCTGACCAGCTATTGGAACATGATCCGCAAGGATCAGGACGTGCCGGAATTCGTGCAGTTCAACATCTCGGCCGTGGAAGATCTGTGGAGCCAGTGCGTGCTGTTCACCGTGCAGCCGGGCGTGCCGCCCACGGTGAATTTCTACAACGTAGGCGACAAGGTGAAAGCGCTGTATGGCGACGTGGCCGGCCGCACCGTGAACACGAATAACCGCCACTTTCAGGGCGCATCCATCGTGCGCAAGGTGGCGGATGTGGTGGCCAGCCCCGCGCCTGTGTTCGATGAAGGGCAGTTCGTGAACGAGCGCAGCAAGATCGTGAAGTACCGCACCTGCCTGCTGCCCTTCGGCAACCGTGAGGGGCGCATCACCCACATTGTGGCCGGGCTGAGCTGGCGGGAATTTTAGGTTATCACTTCAAAGTCCTTCGCGATGCTCAGTGTACTTTGAAGTGGCAACACAGAAGCTGTGCGCCTTGAAGCGGTTCTTCGGCGCACAGAAATGATGGTTTTCGTTTACAAATCTGAAGCATCGGCGTAGCGAAATCTATCCCATTTAAAGAGATTTCCATGTCCAAACATTCCACCGAACTGAAAACCCAACTCGTCAGCCTCGGGCGCGACCCCAAACGCGACAGCGGCTCGGTGAACCCGCCGGTGCACCGCACCAGCACGGTGATCTTCCCCGACTATGCCACCTTCAAGGCTTATGAAGAAGGCCGCATCGACCATATCGGTTACGGGCGCAACGGCTCGCCCACCACGCAGGGGCTAGAGCACGCGCTCGCCACGCTGGAAGGGGCCGACCACGCCATCATCACCGCGTCGGGCCTTGCTGCCATTACCACCACCATGCTGGCGCTCACCAAAGCGGGCGACCATGTGCTGGTGCCCGATTCGGTCTACAGCTCCGCACGCCTGTTCTTCATTCACGAGCTGCCGCGCATGGGCGTGGAGGTGCAGTTCTACGACCCCACCATCGGCGCGGGCATCGACGCGCTGATGAAGCCGAACACCAGCATCATCTACGCCGAAAGCCCCGGCTCGCTCACCTTCGAGATGCAGGACCTGCCCGCGCTTTCCAACGTGGCGCACGCGCATGGCGCGCTGCTGGTGGCCGACAACACGTGGGCCACGCCGCTGCTCATGCGCTCCTTCGCGCTGGGGGTGGATGTGTCGATCCACTCCTGCACCAAATACATCGCCGGCCATTCCGACCTCGTGATGGGCGCGATCCTGTGCAAGGACGCGCAGTTTAAAACGCTCAAGCGCGCGCACCGTAACCTCGGCGCGGTCAGCAACGGCGACAACGCCTACCTCGCCCTGCGTGGCCTGCGGACCATTGCGGTACGGCTGAAGCAACATCAGGAACACGCCATGGAAGTGGCCACGTGGCTGCAGAAGGTGAATGGCGTGAAACGCGTGCTCTACCCCGCTTTGCCGGAAGACCCCGGCCATGCGCTGTGGAAGCGCGACATGAGCGGCGCCACCGCGCTGTTCGGCGTGGAGATCGAGCATTCGACCGACGCGCAGCTCGCCGCCTTCATGGATGGGCTGGAGCATTTCGGCATCGGCTTCAGCTGGGGCGGCTACGAGTCGCTCATCATCAGCTACGAAACGGCGGGCATGCGCAGCGCCACGCCGCAATGGCAGCAGCCGCGCACCATCCTGCGCTTGCATATCGGGCTGGAAGCCCCGGCCGACCTGATCGCCGATCTGGATGCCGCGTTTGGCCGCTGGCGCGCCGCAAAATAGTGGTTTGTCATGCTGAGGCGCAGCCGAAGCATCTCATTCTTCTGCACTGAGATCCTTCGCTACGCTCAGGATGACAATAACAAAAAAGTCCATTCTTCGCGCTGCTCAAGCGGGCGGCGTTTGGCCGCTGGCGCGCCGCGCGTTAATGACCCTCATTTTGTCATCCCTGCGCACGCAGGGATCTCCTTACCCTCACGAAAGGGGATTCCTGCTTTCGCAGGAATGACAAAGATAAAGATAATTCGCTATTCTTCGCGCTGCTCAAGCGGGCGGCGCAGCTGCGTGACCGCGCCCACCACCACGAAGATAAAGCAGCTGACGACCACCATGGTGGGGCCACTCGGCGCATCCACCGCGAGTGAGCCGAATAGGCCAAGCGCTGCCGCCCCCATACCGATGAGGCTGGCGAACAGCGCCATGCGGCCCGGCGTGGTCGCCACGTAACGCGCGGTTGCTGCGGGAATGATGAGCAACGCGGTGATGAGCAGCACGCCCACCAGCTGGATGGCCACCGCAATGACCGCCGCCAGCATGAGCAGCAGCAGCAGTTGCGTGCGTTTGACGTTGATGCCTTCCACATGCGCGATGCCGGGGTGCAGCGTGACCATGAGCAACGGTTTCCAGCTCAGGCGAATCAGCCCGCCCACCACCACGGCCAGCAACGCCAGCAGGCCCACATCACCCCAGCCGATGGCGAGGATATCGCCGAACAGGTAGGTGTTCACATCCACCCGCTGGCGGCTCAGCGCCACCAGCAGCACGCCAAGCGCCAGCGTGCCATGCGCCAGAATGCCCAGCAGCGTGTCGGCATGGAAGCGCGCGTCGCGCCCGAAGCGGTGCAGCACGAACGCCACGCCAATGGCCACGGCAAGAATGGCCAGCGTCATGGGCACGGCAGTAAAAATCAGCGAGAAGGCAACGCCCAGCAGCGCCGCGTGGGCAATGGAATCGCCCAGATACGCCATGTGCCGCCACACCACGAAACTGCCCAGCGGGCCGAGCAGTGCCGCCAGCGTCAGCGCCCCGAGCAGCGCGCGCAGTACGAACTCATCCATGGTTGCACCCTTCATGGTGGTGATGCTCCACCGCCGGTTCATGAATGCCATGCGCGTGGCTATGGTGGTGGTGGTAGAGCGCCAGTTGCTTGGCCAGTTCTTCGCCGAACAGGGCTTTGAATTGCGGGTCGGCGCCCACGCGCTCGGGCGCGCCTTCGCAGCAGATATGGCGGTTCAGGCAGATCACACGCTGGGTGCTGGCCATCACCACGTGCAGGTCGTGGCTGACCATGAGCACTGCCATGTTCTGGCTTTCGGCCAGCGTTTTCAGCAGGCGGTAGAACTCGCCCTGCCCGGCCACGTCCACCCCTTGGGTGGGCTCATCCAGCACCAGCATTTGCGGGCTTTTCAGCAGCGCGCGCAACAGCAGCACGCGGCGCAGCTCGCCACCGGAAAGCGCGGTGAGCGGGCGGTCCATCACGGCTTCCACGTCCAGCTGCACCGCCAGCGCTTCGGTGCGGTTATCGTCGCGCATGCCGTACAGCTCAAGGAAACTACGCACGTTCAACGGCATGCTGGAATGCGGGCGGAAATGCTGGGGCACATAGCCAATGCGCAAGCCTTCCGCGCGCGTGACGTCGCCATGGTCGGGCTGGCTCAGGCCCAGCAGGCACGACAGCAAGGTGGTCTTGCCCGCCCCGTTCGGGCCCACGATGGTCACGATCTCGCGCGGGCGGATGGCCAGCGAAACATTGTGTAGAATTTCACGCCCCGCATAGAACTTGCAGATGCCCGCCGCCTCCAGTAGTGGAGGTGCCGATGTATCCGTCTTCTGCAGTGCTGAGGGTCTGGTTATCATGCTGCTGCGTGATACTCCTTTTGGTGGGCGCTCCGCAAGCGGCGTCTGCAAGCAGCGCCATCCCCAGCGTGGTGGTCACCACCGAGCCGCTGAAACCGCTGGTCGATGCACTGCTCAAAGGCATCACCGAGAGCACCAGCCTCACCCGCCCCGGGCAGGACGCGCACGTCATGTCGCTATCCCCCAGCCAGATGCGCGCGCTGGACAAGGCCGACCTCATCATCCTTCCCGACCGGGCGATGAACCCGGTCGTTTCCCAGCTGCTGGACAAGCACGGCCAAAGCGCCAACGCGCTGGTGCTGACCGAGCTGGACGTGGCCGAGCCCCTGCCCTACCCCACGGGCGAGCCGTGGCTGGGAGAAAAAACCAAACCCTCGACGAACGACGCAGCGCTTGACCCCCATCTGTGGATGGACCCGCTGCGCATGGCGCAGGTGATGCCGGTGATCGCCGAAACGCTGGCCGAGGTGAGCCCGCAGAATGCCGCACTCATCCGCAGCAATGCGCAGGCGCTGGAAGCCCACCTGCGCACGGTGGTGCACCCGAACCTGCAACGCATGCTGGCGCCCGCTATCAAGGAAAAGCGCTTCGGTACCAAGCCGTTCATTCCGTATGTAACGGCGCACCGTGCCTACCAGTATTTCTTCGCGCGCTATGGGCTGAAGGATTACGGCGCGCTGCATGAACGGCCCGAGGAATTCCTCGGTGCACGTTCCAGCCGCGACCTGCTGAAGCGCGCCGGCGAGGTGGAGATCGGTTGCCTGCTGGCCGAGCAGGACAGCATCACCACCACCCGCGTGGCGCAAGCCAGCGGGGCAAAACTGGTGCATATCAGCCCCGAATTCAGCACCGCGCGCACCAATGCCGACCCCGCCGCTGCATGGGTCAGCAACGACTACGACGCGCTACTGCACGACACCGCGCTGCAGTTTGCCGACTGCCTAAAGAAATAAACTGCGGATGACCGCAAAGCGCGGCGAATCGCGGAACTTCTCCCACAACTGCTCATGATCGCCGAACAGCGTGATGCCGAACGCGATGGAGATCGCCAGCGTAAGGCTGAGCGAGGAGAGCACGCCCAGCAGGTAATACATGGGCGCGGCAATGGTGGGCAGGCTGGCCATGTAGAACCCACCGAGATGGAAACCCACCGAGGCAAGCACCAGCACCGCTACCAGCGTGAATTTCTGGCGGGTGATACCGATCATCAGGCCCACGCACAAAATAGCCCCCAGCACGAAATAGCGAATGAACGGGTAGCTCACGCGGTCCAGCATCATCATGCCGCCGACCATGACCATAAGCGTAAAGACCAGCCCGATCTGGATCAGCCCGTCGCGCGGCAGCAGGGCGGCTGCCAGCCCGCTGGCCACCACCAGCGCCAGCACCTGCCATTGCTGGAACGGCGCGGAGAAGCCAAGGCTCAGCCCGGCCGAAGCGGCCGCGGTGGGCTGCACGATCAGGAACGGCAGCGCGCCAAGCAGGAAAATGGCGGCCGATAACATAATGAAACGTCGTGACGACATGGTTCGCACCAGCTCAGCTAGGATTCTTTTTCGTTTTGCGGCAGTTTACCATAGCGGCCCGCCCCCGCCAGTAAAAACCATGCTGCATCCTGAGGGCTTTTCGGCTAGCGTGGCGCCCATGACCTTACGCACCGCACCCATTCTGGCCGCCATTCTCATGGTTTTCCCTATGCTTAGCATGGCAAAAACCACCGCGGCCGATGCCCGTAACCTCACCATCCTCGCCGATGATGCGCTGATGCTGCCGCTGGCCGAACTAAGCCGCAGCTACGCCACCGAATCCGGCACGCCGCTCACCGTCATTCGCGCCAGCGGTGACCCCGCCCAGCAGATCGAACAGGGCTACGAGGCGCATATCCTGCTCTCGGCTGACCCGACGCTGATCGAGCGGCTTGCGCAGCGCGGGCTCATCGACGTGTTCGGCACCAAGGCCTTCGCCAGCACGCAGCTGGCGCTGGTGGCACCCACGCGCATGCAAGCCTCGCTGGAAGTGGTCAAACGCATTTCCTTCGCGGCCATCCTGTACAAAATGAACGAGCTGCCGGTTTACACCAACGACCCCTCCACACCCGGCGGGTTGCGCGCGCAGGCGCTGGTGGAAGGGCGCTCCTTCTCGCATGATCTCGCGCAGCGCATGCAGGTGATGCCGAACCTGGATGCCGTGCTGGAAACCCTGCGCAAGAAGGACGGGTTCGCCCTCATGCTCGCCAGCAACGCCATTACCGAGCCGGACATGATGATCGTCAGCCTGCTGCCGGAATCCACCTCCGAGCCGGTGCGTTACGATGCGGTGGTGCTCGCCAGTGAAAGCATGGAGAATGCGCGCGACTTCACGAAGTTCCTGCAAAGCAGCACCGCGCAGGAAATCCTCAGCACCTATGGTTTCCAGAAGCCGAGCACGGCCAAGCCGTAAGGGCTTACGCGCGGCGAAGCTCGGCCAGCGGCCAGCGGGCGCGCGGCTCCACATCCAGCCCGTCGGTCAGGCCCAGCTGCAGGCGTTCCATGCCCGCCCATGCGATCATCGCGGCATTGTCGGTGCATAGCGCGGCCGGTGCCACCGCCAGCGGCAGGCCCGCCTGCGTCGCAAGTGCGCGCAAATCATGGCCCAGCGCTTTGTTCGCTGCCACGCCACCCGCTACGGCCATGGCCGTCAGCGGCGTGCGGGCCTGCGCCATGGCGAGGCCATTGGCCACGCGGTCGCGCACCACGGCAATGACCGCGGCTTGGAACGAGGCGGCAATATCGGCAATGAGTGCGTCGTTCAGCGGCTGCTGTGCCGTTTCACGCTCAATGAGCAACCGCACCGCCGTCTTCAAGCCCGAGAACGAGAAGTCGCAGCCTTCCGTGCCCATCAGCGGGCGCGGCAACGCAAAACGCGGCGTGCCACGCGCCGCTGCGCGCTCGATGGCCGGGCCACCGGGATAGCCGAGCCCCAGCATTTTCGCGCATTTGTCGAAGGCTTCGCCCAGCGCATCGTCCTTCGTGCCGCCGAGGCGTTCGTAATGCCCCACGCCGTGGGCAATGAGCATCTGGCAATGCCCGCCAGAAACCAGCAGCAGGAAATACGGGAACGCCACCGCGTCGGTCAGCCGCACGGTCAGCGCGTGCCCTTCCAGGTGGTTCACCGCAATGAAGGGTTTATTGGCCGCCGCCGCCAGCGCCTTGCCGAACATAGCACCCACAATGACCCCGCCGATCAGGCCGGGGCCGGTGGTCGCGGCGATGGCGTCCACCTGCGATAGCTCCATGCCCGCCTCACGCATCACCTGCAGGTACAGCCGGTCGATCTGCGCCAGATGCGCGCGCGCCGCGATCTCGGGTACTACGCCACCATAGGGGGCGTGTTCGTCCAGCTGCGTGGCGATGGCCTGCGCCAGCACGGTGCGGTCCTCGCGCACCAGGGCGATGGCGGTCTCATCACAGCTCGATTCGATTCCCAGCACGATACGCATGGCGGTTCCTTTTTTACTCGCAAGCAGGGGCGTGCTGCGCTAGAGCTTGCGCGCATGAGCGCCCCCATTCGCATCGGCACCCGTGCCAGCAAACTCGCCCTCGCGCAAGCGCAAATGCTGCGCGATACGCTGGCCAGCGCCCATGGCCTGCCGGCGGAAGCGCTCGAGATCGTGCCCATGACCACCGCGGGTGACCGCGAAGTGCAGAAAGACCCCGCGCACTGGGGGTTCAAAGGCCTGTTCACCAAAGAGCTGGAAGACGCGCTGCTCGAAGGCCGGGTGGATGTGGCCGTGCATTCCATGAAAGATATGCCGAGCGTGCTGCACGAGCGGCTGACGCTGGCCGCCATGCTGCCCCGCGCCGACGTGCGCGACGCATGGATCAGCACGCAGCATGCAAGCTATGCCGCCCTGCCTGCCGGTGCGGTGGTGGGCACGTCTTCCACCCGCCGCGCGGCGCAATTGCGCCACCGCCACCCGCAGGTGCAGATCGTGCCGTTCCGCGGCAACGTGCAGACCCGCCTGCAAAAACTGGCCGATGGCGTGGCCGAGGCCACCTTCCTTGCCTGCGCCGGGTTATCGCGGTTGGGTATGCGCGAATGGCTGCATAACCCCATCGCCACGGAACTGATGCTGCCCGCCGTGGCGCAAGGCGCCATCGGCATGGAATGCCGCCGCGACGATGCACGCATGCAGGCGCTGCTTGCGCCGCTGGACCATTTGCCCACCAGCATCTGCGTGGCGGCGGAACGCGCTTTCCTGCGCGTGCTCGACGGCTCGTGCCGCACGCCCATTGCCGGGCTGGCCACGCTGGACGGCGACCGCCTGACGCTACAGGCCGAAGTGCTGTCGCTGGATGGCAGCGTGCGCCACGCCCACCTGCTCAGCGGCACGGTGACGGACGCCATCGCCATTGGCGAAGCGGTCGGCGCGATCCTGCACGAAGCCGCCGGCCCCCAATTGCTGGAGTCATGGAAATGAGCGCGCCCGGCAGCATCTGGCTTACACGACCCCGGCCGGATAGCGAGCGCATGGCGCAATCCCTTCAAACGCGCGGCATTGAAACCATCGTCGCCCCGGTGATGGAGATCCGCCCGCTGCCGCTGCACATTCCCAGCGCACGCGACCCGAAAGCGCTGCTGGTCACCAGCCGCCACGCCACCTTTGCGCTGGCCGCCCTGCCCGCGCGCTGGCGCAGCCTGCCGGTCTATTGCGTGGGCAAGGCCACGGCGCTGGCCGCCACCAAACTGGGCTACAACCATTGCATCACTGGCAAAGGCAGCGCGCTCAGCCTGCTGCCGCGCATCATGGCGCACCAGCAGGGCGGTGACATGATCCTGCATCTGTCGGGCGAGGAAATCCGTGTGCCGCTTGGCCCCATGCTGGCGCCGTATGGCATCACCATCACACGCACCATTGTGTATAGCGCCATCGCCACCGCCGCCCTGCCGGATACCCTGCTCGATGCGCTTGATGGGCAGCGCGTGCGCGGCGCGGTCTTTTACTCGCCGCGTAGCGTGACACTGGCCAAACAATTGCTCGCGCACCACCAGCGGCCCGATGCGCTGAACCATGCCGACGCGTTCTGCCTCAGCATGGCGATTGCCGGGCAAGCCGCCGCGCTGCACTGCCAGCGCCTGATGGCCTGCCACACACCCACGCACCACGCCATGATGGAACTTTTAACCCGCCCTGCTATAGGTGAACCATGACCGAAGCCCTGCCCCCTACCACGCCCACACCCGCCCCGCGTTCGGGCAACCCCGCCGCCATGCTGATCGTTGCGGCGACCATCGTGCTGCTGGGCGCCATTGGCGGCGTCGCCTACATACTGAACGAGCGGCTGACCCGTCTTGCCAACGCCGAGCCGCAGGCCCCCCGCGTCGTGACCGATGCATTGGAGGCACTCAAAGACAGCATGGATACGCAGGCGGCAGCCCATGCGCGTCAGGTCAGCGTGTTGCAGCAGGAGCTTGCCGCGATCAGGGACCAACAGCCCCACACCACTCCGGAAGACATGGAGGCCACGCTCGCCCCCGTGCAGGAAAAGCTGGATGCGATCGCCCAGAAGCTTGAACAGCCTGCGCCCGTTGTTGCGCCCGCCCCCGCGCCGGAAGCCCCCGTGGCCGAGGCACCGTCCGAAAGCACCAGCCCGGCAGAAGGCATCACCGCAGAGGCCGCCGCCGCAATGGAAAAAGGCGAGCCCCTACCCGTGACCGGAACCAACACGCTGCGTGATTATCTGGCGCTGCGCCGCGCGGTCGAATCCGGCGCACCGTTCGAGGCGGAACTCGAAGCGCTGGAACCGCAGGTCGGTGCGCTCGACGCGCAGGATCAGGAGATCCTCTACACCTACGCCGATACCGGGCTTGCCAACCTGCCCGCGCCGCGCGCCGAAGACATCGAAGAACAAAATCCGGGCTGGATGCAGCGCATCAACACACGGTTGGCCGGACTGGTCACCATTCGTCGTAGCGATGCAGCCAAAGCCGCACCGGGTAGCGCACCGGCCGAGCTGGACGTGACACGCGACGACGTACTGGCCGTGCTTGATAAGCTGGAAGCCCACGTGATGAAAGCGACGGAGTAACCCATGGCCCGTTTCGTTCTCTTCCTGATCCTGCTGGTGCCGGTGGTGGCCGTGGGCAATTGGCTCATCGCCAATCCCGGCACGGTGGACGTGCAGTGGCTTGGCTACGACGTGCAGATGCATATCGCCGTGCTGGCTACGCTGGTGGCGCTGACCTGCGCGGTGCTGGTCACCGTGGTGCTGCTGCTGTGGCAACTGGCGGGCTGGCCGCAGCGCCGCCGCGCGCGCAAGCGCTACCGCACGCTGGCACGTGGCCTGACCCAGTTGACGCACGGGGTCACCGCCCTCGCACTGGGCGACGAGAAATCGGCCGACGCCGCGCTGAAGAAAGCCATGGCGCTGCTGCCGAAAGAGCCGCTTCCCCAATTGCTCACGGCGCAGCTGCTGCAGCGCCAAGGCAACCACGACGCCGCACGTACGCATTTGCGCGCGCTGCTGAAACATGAATCCACCGCCATGCTGGCCAGCAAGCGCCTGATCGAGCAACACACGCATAGCAGCGAGTGGGAAAGCGCCATTGCGCTGGCCGAACAGGTCTACACCGACAACCCGCGCGAACGCTGGGTAGTGCTGACGCTGCTGGACCTCTATGCGCGCACCGGCAACACCCGCGCCATGCTGCTGCTCAGCGAAGGCTTCCAGTGGCAGTCGCCGCTTTCCAAGCCCGAACGCCATCGCTTCGCCGCGCTGGCCTATTACCTGCAATCGCAAAGCGCCGCGAACGAACGTGCCGAGCGCACGGCGCTGCGCCATGCGGTGGGTTTCGCGCCCGAATTCCTGCCCGCGCTGCTTGCCTATGCCGACCTGCTGATGCAGGCGCGCGAATACCGCCCGGCCCGCAAACTGTTGCTGAGTGCATGGGTGAAGAAACCGCAGACCATTCTCATCGAACCCATCCTGCAAAGCATCGAAACGCTTTCCGTGCGTGCGCAGGAGCGTTTCCTGCGTCCCTTCCTGCAGGCGGCACCGGGGCCGGAATCGGCCCTGCTGCGCGCCCGCCATGCGCTGCTGACGAATGATGCCGCCGCCGCACAGGCCGCGCTGCAGGACACGCTGGTGGAACAGGAAACGCGCGAGGCCTGCCTGACCATGGCCGAAGCGGAGAAATTACTGCGTGGCGACGAGGCCGCCAACCGCTGGCTTGGCCGCGCCATGCGCGCCCCGGCAAGCGAAGCGTGGCTGTGCGATGCGTGCGGCCACACCCATGCGGCATGGCAGGCGCATTGCGCGCAGTGCGGCAGCTTCGATAGCCTGCAGTACATGCGCCCGGAAGCGCGCATCACCAGCGTGGAGCTGGCAACCGCCTAACGCGTTGCAGGCGCGGCTGGGGCCGCGGGCGGCAAGGCCGTGCTGGTCACGGCACCCTTCACATAGGGCGATTCCCCGGCATAGAACGGGCCAGCGGCGCTGCCCGCCATGGATGCACTGCCCGCTGCCTGCGGGTCCACCAGCATGGGGTCGGTATTCACGTCCACCTGCCCGCCAGTGAGGTCGATATGCTGCGGCGGTGCCTGCTGCACTTCCTGCGTCTGGTAATGCGCGGTGGGCTCACCCCCGCTCACGCCAAGCGATCCACCACCCGGCTGGTAGGCCGAGATATTCGCCCCGTCCTGATAGCCTACGAGTTTTGAGGTCATGTCCGGCTGCGGGCTGTCGTAGCACACCGTGTCGCTTTGCGTGCGGTAGCAATAGCGCGTTTGCGGCAACGGGCTGGCAGGCGGCGGGGTGTAGGTGAACAGGTCGCGCCATTTGCTTTTGGTTTCGTACACTACGCGCTTCGACGAATCCGCCGCGTTGCGCTGTGCCTCGGCAACGTTGTTGCATGCCGCCACCGAACCCAGCGAAAGCATGGCAAGCGTCAGCAAAATGAACCGGTGCAGCATGGTCGTCCTCATTACGTTTTTTGAGGGGCTTCTCGCCCCTGATATGCGTTGGTTGCCAGCTCTCTTTGCAAAATCGTTGCCAACCCGAGGCGATAGGTCGGGCACTTCCACGTAAGCCCATGGAATCGCTTGATCTTTGAAGCATCCACCCGGCGGCACCCGGCATAGAATTCGGCCGCCATGGCGCTCAATTGCGCCTGCGCATAGGGCACCGCGTGTGGCACCGGCTGGCCAAGTAGCCCATAGGCATAGGCCAGCACCTGCGCGTGCGGCGCGGGCAAATCGTCGGCAAGGTTGAAGACCTCGCCCGGCGTGGGCGCCAGCATGCTGGCCATGAGGGAAGCGGCAATATCGCCCACGTGGATGCGGTTGAACAGGTGCCCCGGCTTATGGATGCGCTGGGCGCGGCCCGCACGGATGGCATCGAACGCGCTGCGCCCGGGCCCATAAATACCGCTCAGGCGGAACACTTGCGCCCCCACCTGCCGCCACAGATATTCGGCATGCAGACGCGCCTGCGTGCGCGGCGTGGTGGCGCGGCAGGGCATGTCCTCGGTCACGCTGGCGCCCGCATAATCGCCGTAGACACCGCTGGTCGAAAGATAGCCGATCCACGCGCCGCGCGGCGCGTGCAGGCCCACGGCGGCGGCCAGCACTTCTTCGCCCGCATGCGGCGGAATACTGATGAGGATGTGGCTCGCCTGCGCGATCGCCGCGATAAGTTCGGGGCTTAGCTGCCCATCCGCATAGCGCAGCGGGCCGTGCTGGCGGTGGGTACCTGCCACGTGGAAGCCACGCGCGTGCGCCAGCGGCGCCAGTGCCTGCGCCACGTAACCGTCACCAAAACATAACAAACGGGCCATTGTGTCCCCCCGGTGAATTGGCTACATACGGCAGCATGAGCAGACTTCCTACCATTTTCTCGGGCCTTGCGATGCTGGCATGCAACACGGCGCTGGCGCAATCCTACCCCATGATGGGCCAGCCCATGCTGGTGCAGCAGCAGACCATCAGCCAGCCCAGCAACATGATGCCGCCGCCCACCCTGCCTGCCCCCGGCGCGGTAGCAGCGGCACCCGTGATGGCCGCACCGCCGGTGGTGCAGGTGGTGATGCCGCCGACCGCCCCGGTGGTCAGCAGCAGCTTCACGCAATCGCCCGCCTACCTCGAATGCACGCAACTGGCGAACAGCAACCCCATCGCGGCGGAACAGAAAGCCGCCGAGTGGCTGAAGATCGATGATGGCGTCGCCCCCCACCATTGCCGCGCCATGGCGCTGTTCGGGCAGATGCGTTTTGTAGAGGCCGCCGAAGCGCTGGCCATGGTGCGCGGCAAGATCGCGCCCACGAACGTGACGCTGCGCACCTACGTGACCCGTCAGGGCGCGAAAGCCTGGATGGAAGCCAAGCGCCCCGACGCGGCGATCGATACCCTCACCGTGCAGATCAACGAGATGGCGGGCAACAAAGGCGACAACGCCACCGAATCGCGCCTGAGCGCTGAGCTGTTGCTGGACCGCGCGAAACTGCGCGCCACCTATGGGCAGCTAGCACAAGCCGTGCAGGACCTTGACCATGCGGTGAGCCTGAACCCGGCGAACGAAGATGTGTTGCTGGAACGCGCGCAAGCCTTCAACCAGCTGGGCGATCTGGCCCTCGCGAAGCAGGACGTAGCACTGGTGCTTCGCTTGAACCCTGGCAACAGCCGCGCGCAGCAACTTCAGCGCCAGCTGAATGAGCCCGCCGGCGCGACCGCGCAGGGAACGCTACAGCCCCTTCAATAGGCTGCCCACACCTTCTTCGATCAGCTTCTGACGCTGTTCCTTTTTGCTGGGCGCAGCAACAGGCTGCGGCTCAGCTGCCGTGGTGCCCGCATCGCTCGCGGCAGCGGGTGCGCTGGTCGCCTCGGCCGGGGCGGCGTCGGTTTTGCCACCGCCAAGCAGGGCGCGTTTCAGGTCGTCCTTGCTGTTGAAGTCCTTGATGGTTTCACCAATGTTCTTGATGTTTTCCTTCAGCGCTTCGGGGTCGCGCAGCATGGCTTCCAGATCGGGCGTCACGCTCGGGTTGCTCCAGCTGCCGGTGATGACCAGCGGCACGGTGATGCCCGCCACACTATCCTTGCCGCCCTGGCCTTTGCTGGTCTGCGCCAGTGTGGGCGTGAGGCGGTAATTCAGCGTTTTGGCGGGCAGGTTCACGGTGCCTTCACCGGCAAGGCGCAACGCGGGCGACTTCATGGCAAGGTCGGTGTTGGTGAGCACACCACTGGCAATATTGAAACTGCCGGTCAGGTCCGTGAAGTCGGTGGATTCGCTTTCGCTTTTGAACAGGAAGCCCTGTTTCGCGTCGCGCAGGAACTGGCCGATATTGATGCCTTTGAGCGCACCATCCACCACCTTCAGCGAACCGCTGCCGTTCAGGCTGTTCACCCAGTCGCTCTGGCTTTTGCCCTTGGCGGTCACGGCCAGCGCAAGGTTGGTTTTCCCCTCCAGCCGCGACTTACCCGACAGCGCCGTCATCAGCGCTTCGATGTCGATGCCGGTCATGTTCACATCCGCCCCGATGCTGCCGCCGCTGCTGGCATTCACCACGCCGCTGAGCGCGCCGTTATAGAGCGCCGCGTTGGCAATGGTCAGGGCGAGTTTGCCGTCCTGCAGGTTGGCATTGAGTTTGGTGGCCCCCACCGTCAACTTGCCGCTGGTCAGTTTCTGCCAGCTTGCGTCCACATCCGCGTTCACGGCCTTCAGGCCCGACAGATCGACCGGTGCGGTGCTCCACCCCGTGCTGGGGTTGCTTGCCTTGCTGGTCACGCCGCCCGCCACGTTCGTGTTCGGTTCGGCGGACTTGCCAGTGATGGCATCAAGATCCAGTTCGGTGAACGCAAGGTTACCACGAATCGAAGGTTTGCTGCCGCTATGGTTAACGCTGAGCGCACCGGTGGCGTTCACATCGTCCACCCGCAGGGTCGCATCGCTAAGGCTGAGCGTTTTATCGGCATAGGCAGTGTCGGCCTTCACCGTGACCTGCTTGGGCAACGCGCCCGCCGCAGGCTTGCCCGTGGCCCATGCCAGCACCTTGGGCAGGGCCGTGGCATTCACGTTCAGCTTACCCTTCGCGCCGATGCTCTCGCCCATCTCGGCGCTGCCATTAAAGTCGAGCGATGCACCCGGCAGCTTCAGCGCGGCGATGACCGGCGAGGCTTTTGCATCCAGGAAATCACGGGGTTTGGCCACATCCAGCGCGAGGCTGACCTGCTCACCGCGATAGTCGGCGCTGCCTTCCAGCTTCAGCGGCGAATTCGCATCCGCCCCTTGCAGGGTGAGGTTGATCGCTTTTAATTCAATGACTTCCGCGTTCGGCTTAATGTAGGAGATCGCGCTGTCGGTGATGACGATGTCACCCAGCGCGAAGCGCTTGATGGGCGAGCTGGACTTTTTCTGTGCCTCCGGCGCGTCGGTCGCATCTTCTGCGGTTTCTTTCACTTTCTCGGTGGTGAATTCCCAGTTCTTCGCGCCATCCTTCGTCTCTTCGAGGTGGATCACCGCACCATCGAGCGTGATGCCGTTGATGAGCAGCTCACCGCGCAGCAGCGGACGAAGCTCGGCCCCGGTGGCCAGTTTTTTCAGGCTGATGAGTTGTGGGGTGGTGAAGCCAGCCGGGTTGCTAAGGCTCACATCCTCCGCCACCACTTCAATGTTCGGGAAGAACCGCACCGAGGTGTCGCCGTTGATCTCCAGCGTGCGCCCGGTCGCTTTTTTCACCTGCGCGATGAGTTGCGCTTTGATGGTGTCCGACGAAATGAACGCCGGTGCGGCGAGTGCTGCAACAATGATAACGGCAAAGAGCCCGCCAACGATCTTGGCTACGGTGCGTGCGCGCATGGAGAATCCCCTTTTTCTATTTTGGGGAAATTACATAGGCCGCCGTATAAATTATCCAAGCTGTTTCTTCAGAAGTTCGTTCAGCATGGCCGGGTTGGCCTTGCCACCGGTCGCTTTCATGACCTGACCCACGAAGAACCCGAACAGCTTGTCCTTGCCGGATTTGTACTCGGCCACCTTGTCGGGGTTGGCGGCAATGACCTCGGCAATGGCCGCGTCGATCGCGCCGGTGTCGGTCACCTGCACGAGGCCCTCTTCGTCCACGATCTGCTTGGCGGGCTTGCCGCTTTCGAACATTTTCTCGAACACGGTCTTGGCGATCTTGCCGCTGATAGTGTTATCCTCGATCAGTGCCAGCAGGCCCGAAAGCTGCGCCGCTGAAATCGGCGACTCGGTGATCTCCACGCCCAGCTTGTTGAGGCGCGCGAACAGCTCCACCGTCATCCAGTTGGCGGCGAGCTTGGCGTCATGCCCGGCGGCGGTCAGCGCATCGAAATAATCGGCGGCTTCCTTCTCGGCCGAGATCACGCCCGCATCGTAGGCCGACAGGCCCATTTTCTCCACGTAGCGCTGTTTTTTCTCGTCCGGCAGTTCGGGCAGGCTCGCCTTGATGGCGTCCACGAATTCCTGCGTGATGACCAGCGGCAGCAGGTCGGGGTCGGGGAAATAGCGGTAATCATGCGCGTCCTCTTTCGAGCGCATGGTGCGGGTCTCGCCCGTGCCCGCGTCGAACAGGCGCGTTTCCTGATCGATGGTGCCGCCTGCCTCGAGGATCTCGACCTGACGGGTCGCCTCGAACTCGATGGCCTTCATGATGAAGCGCACCGAGTTCATGTTCTTGATCTCGCAGCGCGTGCCGAACGGTTCGCCGGGGCGGCGCACCGAAACGTTCACGTCGGCGCGCATGTTGCCCTGCTCGAGGTTGCCATCGCACGTATCGAGGTACAGCAGGATCGTGCGCAGCTTCTTGAAATAGGCCGCCGCTTCCTCGGGCGAGCGCATGTCCGGCTCGGACACGATCTCCATCAGCGCCACGCCGGAGCGGTTCAGGTCGATGAAGCTGTATTTCGGGCTGTGCTCGTGCAGCGACTTGCCCGCGTCCTGCTCAAGGTGCAGGCGGGTGATGCCGATCTCACGCGTCGTGCCGTCCTTCAACGTGATCTCCAGTGAGCCTTTGCCCACGATGGGGTCAAGGAACTGGCTGATCTGGTAGCCTTGCGGCAAATCGGCGTAGAAGTAGTTCTTGCGGTCGAACACCGAATGCAGGTTGATCTGCGCTTTCAGGCCAAGGCCCGTGCGCACCGCCTGCTCGATGCATTTTTCGTTGATAACCGGCAGCATGCCGGGCATGCCCGCATCCACGAAGCTGACATTCTGGTTGGTCTCGGCACCAAAGCCCACGGGCGCGCCGCTGAACAGCTTGGCGTTGCTGGTGATCTGGGCGTGCACTTCCAGCCCAAGGATCACTTCCCATTCGCCGGTTTTGCCTTTGATACGGTACGGGGTGCTCATGTTAGTAACCCTCCGGGGCAAAGAACCCCACTTCGCGTTCGATCACGTCGGCCACCTTGAACACGGTTTCCTCGTCGAAGCTGCGACCAATGATCTGCAGGCCAAGCGGCAGGCCGTTGCTGCTCAGGCCGATGGGCAGCGCAAGGCCGGGCAGGCCCGCCAGCGATGCCGGAATGGTGAACACGTCGTTCAGATACATGGCGACGGGGTCTTGGCTGTTATCGCCAATGGCGAACGCATCGCTCGGCGCGGTCGGCGTCAGCAGTACGTCGCACTGCGTGAACGCGTCTTTGAAGTCCTGCGCGATGAGCTGGCGCACGCGCTGCGCTTTTTTGTAATACGCATCGTAATAGCCCGCGCTCAGCACATAGGTGCCGATCAGGATGCGGCGCTTCACCTCGGCGCCGAAACCGGCGGCGCGGGTTTTCTCGTACAGGTCGTCGAGGGTGTCGCCCTCGTCGCTCACGCGCAGGCCGAAACGCACGCCGTCATAGCGTGCGAGGTTGCTGGAGGCTTCCGCCGGCGCGATGATGTAATAGGTCGGCAGCGCGTATTTCGTGTGCGGCAGCGACACATCCACGATCTCGGCACCCGCCGCTTTCAGAATGTCTACGCCCTTGTCCCACGCGGCCAAAATCTCCGGTGCAGTGCCTTCCATGCGGTATTCCTTCGGAATGCCGATGCGCAAACCCTTCACGCCCTGGCCCAGCACGGCTTCGAAATCCGGCACGGCAAGCTTGGCGCTGGTGGAATCTTTCGCATCATGCCCGCTCATGGCGGCCAGCGAAATGGCCGCATCGCGCACGGTGCGCGTCATGGGCCCGGCTTGGTCCAGCGAGCTGGCGAACGCAATGATGCCCCAGCGCGACACGCGGCCATAGGTCGGCTTGATGCCGACGATGCCCGTGAACGACGCCGGCTGGCGAATGGAGCCGCCTGTATCGGTGCCCGTGGCCATGAAGCCAAGGCGTGCCGCCACCGCGGCCGACGAACCGCCCGAAGAACCACCCGGCACCAGTTGCTTCTCCGGTGCGGTCTTGGATTTCCACGGGTTGATGCAGTTGCCGTAATGGCTGGTGATGTTGGCCGAACCCATGGCGAATTCGTCCATGTTCAGCTTGCCCAGCATCACCGCGCCTTCGTTGAAAAGCTTGGTGGTGACGGTGGATTCGTATTCGGGTTTGAACCCGTCGAGAATGTGGCTGGCGGCCTGACTGGGCACGCCCTTGGTGCAGAACAGGTCCTTGATACCCACCGGAATGCCTTCCAGCAATCCAGCCTCGCCCTTGGCGAGCTTCGCATCCGCCGCGGCGGCCTGCGCCAGCGCGATCTCCGGCGTGTGGTGCACATAGGCATTCAGCGCCGGGTTGTGTTTTTCAATGGCCTCAAGGTGTGCTTTGGTCAGCTCCACGCTCGAGATCTTTTTCGCCTTCAGCGCATCGCGCGCTTCGGCAAGGGTCATGTGGGTCGGAGCGGTCATTATTCGATCACCTTCGGCACGGCAAAGCAGCCATAGTTCTGCATGGGGGCGTTCTTCAGCACGGCCTGCTGGATGTTGCCGTCGGTCACCACGTCGGCGCGCCATGGCAGCGCCTGATCGGATACGGAAGCCAGCGGGGCGACACCGTCAGTGTTCACTTCCTGCAGCTGTTCGATCCATTTCAGGATACCGTTGATCTCGCCCGCATAATGCGCGACCTCGCCGTCGCTGAGG
>QFOX01000033.1 GCA_003241645.1 Azospirillum brasilense
GGTCATAAGGGCTGTGGTTGTAACCTGCGCGCGCTGGCGTGACAAGCCTGAATGGCACCGGCGTTAGTCGGATGTGTCCGCATCATCAGCCGGCAGCGTAATGGGGCTGCCCGGCTGCGCCATGCCGAGATCGGCGGCCTTGGGCGTTGGGTCGGCCAGTTGCCCGTCAGTGTAGGCACGCGAAGGGCGCTGCTGCCCATCATCGGCATTGCCGGGCACCACGGCGGTGGTGGCTTCGGCCTGCACGGGCACGGGCTCGGGCGGGTTGTTTTCCAGCTCTACCTCCTGCGCGCAGGCCAGCCACGGCAGAAGCAGCCCCGCCCCCAGCACCATCCACGGATTGCGACGCATCTGCATACGACCTCCTCGGTTGAACGGGTGCATTAGCACAGCCCGGCTCAATGGCCCATACGGAATGCAAAAAACCTTCATTATGCCGTGACTTTTCAAGCCTTATCGATTAAAAATAGGACTTATGAGCAAGAATGCCTTTTCCCTTGTTGAATTAAGTATTGTGCTGGTCATCCTCGGCCTGCTCACGGGCGGCATCCTTGGTGGGCAGGCGCTCATCCGTGCGGCGGAGCTGCGCAGCATCTCCACCGATTTCAATAAATACGTTACGGCCGCCCGCACCTTCCGCGACAAATATTTCGGGCTGGCGGGCGATATTACCAACGCCACCAAATTCTGGGGACAGGATGCCGGGGGTTGCCCGGGCAACAACACCACCGCCACCACCCCGGGCACTGCCACCTGCGATGGCAGTGGTGACGGCACTATGGGTGCCGGCGTCAATTATTACGAAGTTTACCGCGGCTGGCAGCAACTGGCCAATGCCGGATTGATCGAAGGCAGCTTCACGGGCGTATGCAATTCCGCTACCTGTACGGGCCGCATCAATTCCATTGCAACGCCCAACGTTCCCAAAGCACGACTGAACAATGCGGCATGGACCCTTATACATTCCGGCACCATCGCGGTTAACGATGTGGGAATGTTCGATGGCACCTATGGACATGTCCTGCTGCTCGGCAATACCGGCGCCGACCCCATGGGCTCCACGGGCACCAGCCCACCGCTAAAGCCGGAAGAAGCCTGGAATATCGATACGAAAATGGATGATGGCAAACCGGGCACTGGCAGCGTGCTGTCGCCCAAGACCACCTTCACCGCACGCAGCGACGGCACGGGCTGCAGCGATGTGGGCTACACCACCGCCAGCTCGATCGCCGCATCCTCGAATTACCAGCTCTCCAACAGCAGCGCCGCCTGCCCGTTGGTCATGAAAACCGGTTATTAACGCGCACGGGCGCAATTGCTTGCCCGAAAGGGCGCATGGCATTATTATAAAACATATGAACCGTGCCTTTTCCCTTGTTGAGCTTTCCATTGTGCTGGTCATCCTCGGCCTGCTTACGGGTGGCATCCTTGGTGGGCAGGCGCTCATCCGCGCGGCGGAGCTGCGTAGCATCTCCACCGATTTCAACCGCTACGTGACCGCGGCGCACACGTTCCGCGACAAATACATGGCCCTGCCCGGCGATATGCGCAACGCCACCAAATTCTGGGGCGCGCAAACGGGCAGTACGAATGAAGGCGTGGATGCGGCCTGCGCGGCATTGCTGAATGGATCGCCTGCAACCGGGGCGCCGACCTGCAATGGCGACGGCAATGGCCAGATCAGCAACGACGATTTCAGCGGCGGCACTGGCGCCAGCTGGTACGAGGTATGGCGTGCATGGCAGCATTTGGCCAATGCAGGGCTGGTGGAAGGCACGTATAGCGGCGTTAGCGCGCATGCGACCAATTTCTACACCGGCGAAGCGGGCCTGAACATGCCGCGCTCGAAGGCGCGCAACGGTGCAGGCTTTGCTTTTGCCTACCTGGCCTACCAAAGTTCGGCAACCACATGGGTCTACCCCGGCACGCAGGGCAATTTGCTGCGCTTCGGCGGCGGCGACCGGGTGGATCAGGGCAGCCTTATTTCTGCCGAGGAAGCATGGAACGTGGACACCAAGCTGGATGATGGCCGCCCCGGCACCGGCAAGCTGCGCCCCTATCTTTCCAGCCGCCGCAGCGGCTGCTCCACCGCGGATGACCCCAACACTTCGACCTACAATTTCACCAGCACCAGCGTGAATGCGTGCAACCTCATGTTCATGAGCGGCATTTAGCCACGCATTAGCCCATGACAATGTTTTTCCATGCGGTATAATCATCGCATGCGTCACGGTTTCTCACTGGTCGAGCTGTCCATCGTGCTGGTCATCCTTGGCCTGCTCACGGGCGGGGTGCTGGGCGGGCAAAGCCTGATCCGCGCCGCCGAGCTGCGCGCTGTGAACACCGAATACACGCGCTACGCCACGGCCATGAACACGTTCCGCGATAAATATTTCGCGCTGCCCGGCGACATTTCCAATGCCCACAAGTTCTGGGGTGCGCGCGATGGAAATGACGGCTATGGCCTTGATTGCCGGCTGGAAACCAACGCCACCGGCACCTGCAGCGGCAATGGCAATGGGCGTATCCTTGGCTATGATGGCGTGGACCCCGACGCTTCCAGCTACACGTATGAGCAGTACCTCATCTGGGACCACCTCGCCAGAGCAGGGCTGATCGAAGGAACCTACAGTGGCTTCGTGGCCACCGCGGGCGCGAACACGCTATGCGTGGACGCATCCAACGGTTCCATTCCCGGCTGCAATGTGCCCCGCAGCAAAATCGCCGCGAATGGCATGTGGCAGATCATCTATTGGGGAAATCTCACTGGGCATTCCTATGTGTTCGATGGCTCCTATCAGCACGCACTATTCATGAGCGCAGGCCCCGGCTGGCAGAATCCCATCGGGGGGCTACTAACGCCGCAGGAATTGTGGAATATCGACACCAAGGTGGATGATGGGCGCCCCGCCACCGGCAGGCTCGTGGTTTCGCGCTGGAACCAGTGCGCGAACAGCGCCGTTTCCACCGCCGACGCGGGGCCGAACGAATACTGGCTGAACCTGCCCGGCTGGGCCAGCGGCAACCGCTGCATTCCGGTGTATCGCAACCTGTTCTAGGCGCTAGCTCTCGGCGCGGTAGTTGGGTGATTCGCGGGTGATGCTGATGCCGTGCGGGTGCGCCTCGCGCAGGCCGGCGCCGGTCATGCGCACGAACTGGCAGTTATGGCGCATGGCGACCAGATCCGGGTTGCCAGTGTAGCCCATGCTGGCCTTCAGCCCGCCCACCAGCTGGTGGATGACGCCCGCGACCGAGCCCTTGAACGGCACGCGGCCTTCGACCCCTTCGGGCACCAGTTTCAGCGCATCGTTGATCTCGGACTGGAAATAGCGGTCGGCTGAGCCTTTGGCCATGGCACCCACGCTGCCCATGCCGCGGTAGGTCTTGTAGCTGCGGCCCTGGAACAGGATCACCTCGCCGGGGGCTTCTTCGGTGCCCGCGAACATGGAGCCGAGCATGGCCACGCTGGCCCCGCCCGCGATGGCCTTGGCAAGGTCGCCGCTGTATTTGATGCCGCCATCGGCAATGAGCGGCACGCCGTGTTTGTCGGCGACCTGCCGCACATCCCAAATGGCGCTCAGCTGGGGCATGCCCACGCCCGCCACCACCCGCGTGGTGCAGATGGAACCGGGGCCGATGCCCACTTTCACCGCATTTACCCCGGCTTCGATCAGGGCAAGCGCGGCCTCGCCGGTGGCAATGTTGCCGGCAATGAGGTTCATGTGCGGGTACAGCGCGCGCAATTCGCGCACCGTGTCGATCACCCCTTTGGAATGGCCATGCGCCGTATCCACGATGATGGCGTCCACCTCGGCGGCGACCAGCGCTTCGGCGCGCTTGAGCCCTTCCACGCCCGTGCCCACGGCGGCGGCCACGCGCAGGCGGCCCTGGGCGTCCTTCGCGGCGAGCGGGTATTGCTGCGACTTCTCAATATCTTTCACGGTAATGAGGCCGACGCATTTATGTGCCTCGTCCACCACCAGCAATTTCTCGATACGGTGCTGGTGCAGCAGTTTCTTGGCGTCTTCGCGGCTGATGCCTTCGCGCACGGTCACCAGCTTTTCCGTCATCAGCTCGGCGACCTGTTGTTTGGGGTCGCTGGCAAAGCGCACGTCGCGGTTGGTGAGGATGCCCACCAGCGTGCCATCCGCCTTCGCGACGGGAATGCCCGAGATGCGGTGCTGCGCCATCAGCCCGTGGGCGTCGGCCAGCGTGGCCTCCGGCGTGATGGTAATGGGGTTGATGACCATGCCGGATTCGAACTTCTTCACCCGGCGCACTTCGCTGGCCTGGCTGTCGATCTCCATGTTCTTGTGGATGGTGCCGATGCCGCCATGCTGGGCCATGGCAATGGCCAGCGCGCTTTCGGTGACCGTGTCCATCGCCGCGCTCATCAGCGGAATGCCCAGCTCGATCTCGGCGGTCAGCTTGGTGCGGGTGTCCACCTCTTTGGGCACCACGGAACTGGCCGCGGGCTTCAACAACACGTCGTCGAACGTGAGGGCGGTGGGAATGTCGGTAAGGGAAAAGGGCTGCGCCATGCAAATCCTCAGTTTTCGTCGGTTTCGGATTGCAGCGCTAACTCTCATGCCTGCAGCACATTGTCAAGAAAGCTTCACACACCCTGTGCATGGCATTGGTTATCTTAGGTTAATTTACCTAACGACGATGGAGTATTGATTCATGGCGCACCCGACCGACCCCAAAGTGAAACCCGAAGCGGTGACCCAATGCGAGAAAGCCACCGAAGCCTTGCTGTTCGACGGGCCAACCCTGCGCACCGATCGCTTCGAGGCGCTGGCGAAAAGCGCCGCGTGGCGCGAGGCGTTCGGGGCATTCCTTGATGGGAAGCCGGTCGAGCAGACCTCCAAGCCCGAGCTGCTGAATTACATGTCGGCGGTGCTGGGCACCAGCGGTTCACGCCGCCTGATGGGCGAGTTGACCGCGCAGATGACGCAGCACACGATCCCCATCGGCTTTGAACCGGCGTATGATATTTTCTACGAGCAGACCATGCCTACCAAAACACGCGAACTGCCGGCAGCAAGCACGCGCAGCCTGTTCTCGCAGCTGGACAACGCCCAACTGCAGCAGGTCGTCAGCCGCGCCGAGCCGGGCATGTTCGCGCAAGCCGCCGCCAGCACGCTGAGCGCACGCCTCATTCCTCCGGCATCGCCCAAACCCAACAGGGATGCCGAAGCATGGGCCACCACGAGCGAACAGCGCGGCAACCATGTGATCGATGCGATGGACGCCGTGATGCGCGACCCCGAGGCACTGAAAGCCCGCCTCGCCGCGGGTCAATTCCGCTCCCCGTGGGCGCAGCGCGTGCAGGCAGAGGCTGGCGAACCGGAAACCCACCACGGGCGCGGTTAGCCCCATGCCCGCGCGCGCATTGACGGACCGGCAAGCCCAAGCCTGCACCATTGTGAACCAATGGTATACGCAGCAGAAATGCCACCGTATCGACCAGCTTTTCATGGATCACCCGGAATTTGCGGGGGCGGTCTCGGCCGTTTACGACCAGGCCATGAAGCATGATGGCGACATCCCCAGCAAATGCGTGATCGCCACCCAGCTTATCCTGCAGGACGAGCCCGGTTTCGTCGACGCAGTGCACGCCATGCAGGCCGCGAAGGCTCCGCTGGACATGATCCGGGCGCAGCGCAGCGGCACCACCACCCCCACGGCGCATCTGGGTCGCTAACATGGCACGGCGCGGCTGGGGCGAGGAATTCTACGCCAAAAAACTATCGCAGATCGCCGAGGGCGAAACGACCTACCTGCAGCCCATGCAGTTCGTGCGCTATTGCCTCGATCGGCAGGGCCTTAGCCTGCAATGGCTCAGCGAGGCATGCGGTTACCGCCCTTATGCGTTCCACTACCAGTTCAATGGCGGCGGCGGCATCAGCCGGAATAATTACGGCAAGCTGGAATATTTAACCGGCAAGCCCCGCAGCTTCTGGATGCAATCGCGCTACACGCCGGAACAGGCCGAACAGGTGACCTTCCGCGAAGGCCTGTCCGCGGCGCATATCGATCCGCCCAAAGGCTCGCACACAGAGCGGCTGGATCGCGAAGCGATGGACCATGGATCCACGCAACCCGGCAAAAGCCGCTAGAACTTTAGTAATATCTTAAGTTTTCGGCGCTAGGCTGAACTCATTGCCACGCTGGCATGCGCGCACCCATTTTTGAGGACAGACCATGGCCGATACCCAAGAGAATCCGCAGACCGAACCCCGCCAGTTCCCGACCGGTGCAGCACCCAGCGACCCCGAAGAATATAACCGCCTTGTGCGCGAACAGCAGGACGCTACCCCCGGCTACCGCGAGGCCCAGCAATTCCTGGCGCAAAAAGAGAAACCCACCCGTGCGGATCTCGAAGCGTTCGTGAAACTGGTGGAAGAAAGCCCGGATGTGCACCCCGTGCTGAAGCCCTCGCCCTTCGGGCGCACAGCCATGGGTGAAGTGGTCATCCAAGTTTCCATTGGCGAGGAAACCCGCGCGCTCAGCTTTACAGGGACCATGGCTGAACGCTTCGCTACGCTGGCGAACACCGTGGCTGATTCGGCGCTGATCCCTCTGATCAATGATGCGAAAGAACTGCAGGCGGTGGTGGAAGCGCGCAACGCGCAACACAAGCAGGAACAACCCACGCCCGAGCGTGGCCCCAACGCAGCACCCGAGATTTCGGCCCTGCCCGCCAGCGTGCTGGAGCAGGTGGCGCAAGCCGCGCAGCAATTCCACGGGGCGGATAGCAGCCGCGCCATTCCCGCCGCGAAAGAACGCGGCGGTGCGGAACAGGGCATTGGTTGATCAGCCGCGATAGCCGGTGGCGACCACGTAGCTTTCTGCAGAATCGGCGCGGCTGGCCTGCGGCTTGGCGTGTTTCACGGTGGCGAAATCACGCTGCATGGTTTTCAGCAGCTCGCTCTCCGCGCCGCCTTTGAGCACCTTGCACACAAAGCTTCCGCCCGGCGCCAGCACTTCCTTGGCGAATAAATACGCCAGCTCGCACAGATGCATGATGCGGATATGGTCGGTCTGTGTGTGGCCGGTGGTGTTGGCGGCCATGTCGCTCATCACGAGGTGGGCCTTGCCACCCAGCAATTCTTTCATGCGCTCGGGCGCTTCTTCCTCAAGGAAATCCAGCACCACCAGCGTGGCACCGGCAATGGGGGTCACTTCCAGCAGGTCGCAGCCCACCACTTTGCCCTGCGGGCCCACTTTGGCCACGGCCACCTGCGTCCACCCGCCGGGGGCGCAGCCAAGGTCCACCACGCGGTGGCCGGGCTTGAGCAGCCCGAATTTCTCGTCCATCTCGGCCAGCTTGAACGCCGCGCGCGAGCGGTAGCCCGCGGCTTTCGCTTTCGCCACATACGGGTCGTTCAACTGGCGTTGCAGCCAGCGCGCGCTGGAATTGCTGCGTTTCTTCGCGGTCTTTACCCGCACGGAAAGCCCGCGCGAGCCACTGTTCTTGTTATCGGCCATGGCGGGCTTGTAGCGGAGTATGCGCCATCCCGCAACCAACGAGCACAGCATTAGCTGTTTCTTAAGAAATAACGCTTAGATTGAATTCTAGATAATTTCTAAACGCGGAGTAATTCCATGGCTCAGGATATCTTTGGTGGCATCGTTGGCGACGTGTTGCGTGGCGGCGACCCAACACGACGTCTCGAGCAGCAGGCACGTCGCGAAGCCCAGCGCGCCGCCCGCGACGCCATGACGCCCGACACCGTGCAAAGCGAACTGCGCGAAGAAACGGTGGAGCAACGCCGCGACGGCAACAACACCCTCACCGGCCGTGAGATGCAGGACCTGCTGCGGGTGGCCGAGCGCACCGGCGCCACCATCGAGATGCAGCCCGGCCGCGACGAAGGCACCTATGTGTTCACCGTGAACGGCCGCGACCGCACTGCGCCGCTCGATGTATCGCCCGAGGCACTGGCCGTGGCGCAGCAATCACCGCTGGTCGAGATTGCGCAGCCGCGCACTGCACCGGGCCAGCAAGCCGACCGGATGCGCATGAACTTCGCGCCAGAGGCTGACACGCAATCGCGCAGCACGCGTGAGGGCGTGACCAGCGTGTTCCTGAACGTGGTGACTCTGCAGGAAGAAGGTGTGGCCAAAGCCACCGAAAACGCACGAAACATTGTCAATGATATGCGCAATCTGGTCGGTAGCGATGACCGTGTAGAGATCACCGAGCGCATCCGTATCGGTGCGGGCGGGAAATATATAGATATTCCTCCCGGCAATTACACCGCAGAAACATTGATGCGTACCATGGCCGACCAGATCGGCCTCAGCAACGAGCTGCGCGCTTATACCCGTGAAGCGGCAAATCCCACCCCGGTGGTGAACGAGCCCTCTCCGGCAGCACCTGCGCCAGCAGTGCCCACCCAGGCTACCCCCGCGGCACCCGCCGCGCCCAGCCTTCAGGTGGACCCCACCGTATTCAGCGGCGACGACAGCGTGACCGGCGGCGACCGCCCTGCCTCGGCCGCGCCAAACGTCACTCCCACAACGGATGCGCCAGCCGCGCCGCAAACGGCTGCGCCGACGACGGCCGCCCCTGCTACACCAGAACCCGCTGCCGCCACACCGACCTACACGCAGCAACAACTGCTGGACATGGGCAAAGAAGTGACGGCCGCCGTGACCGCCGGTGGTGCCGATGCGCGCGCAGTGGAGGCCTTCCTTGGCAACCGCGGTAATGGCGATGGAAAACTCTCGGAGACCGAAGCGACCGCGGCGCTCAACCGCATGCAGGCGTTGAATTTCAGCCCCGAGGGCCGCGCCCAGCTGGCCGAGCTTTCGCGTGCCCTGCAGGGCCAGGGCGTCAGCGGGGGTGACAGCATCGCCGGTGGCGAACAACAGGCCCCGCGCGCCACGCAAGTGGCCATGGTGGAAACCGGCCGCGGCGGTGGCGTGACCTTCTAGCGCAGGCTAGACCGGCGCGACCTCGCGCATCAGCGATACGATGATCCCCTCGCGCACGCCGCGATCGGCAATGGTAATTTTGTCGATGGGGAAGGTGCGCGCAATGGCTTCAAAGATTGCACAGCCCGAGAGAATGAAATCCGTGCGGCTGGAGCCGATGCACGGGTGCGCCGCGCGCTGCGCCGGGCTCATGCGCATGAGCGTCTGCGTCGCGCCGCGAATGTCCGAAATGCTCAGCTTGATGCCGTCGATCTTGCTGCGGTCGTAATGCGGCAGATCAAGGTGAATGGCGGCCAGTGTGGTCACTGTGCCCGAGGTGCTCAGCATCTGCACGTTCTCTTTCCACATGCGCTGGGCGATCTGGTTGTCGCGCTCCATGGGCGACAGCAGGCCCGAGATCTTCGCCACGATCTCCTCGAAATACATCTCGGTAAAGGCGGGGCCGCCGAACTGCTCGCTCATGTTCATCACGCCGTAGGGCAGCGAGGTCCAGTCCTGGATGAGGTGGCGCTTGTGCGAAGCCATGGGCGCCTCGGGGTCGATCTTCACCCACATGAATTCGGTGGAGCCGCCGCCAATGTCGAACGCCAGCGCCCAGCGGGTTTCCTTCTGCAGCAGCGAGCTGCAGCCAAGGAACGCCAGCCGCGCCTCTTCCTCGTTGCTGATGATGTCGATGGAAAGGCCCAGCTCGTCGCGCACACGGGCAAGGAAGGCTTCCGCATTCTCGGCGCGGCGGCAGGCTTCGGTGGCCACGAAACGGTATTTGGCAATGCCGTAGCGGTTGAGTTTCTGTTTGCAGGTGGCCAGCGCGCGCAGGGTGCGGCGCATGGCCTCGTCACCGAGGCGGCCGCTTTCCGACACGCCCTCGCCGAGGCGCACGATGCGCGAATAGCTATCCACCACTTTCAGGGTCTTGTGCTGGTTGTGCTGCGAGAAACTCGGCCGCGCGATCAGCAGGCGGCAGTTATTGGTGCCAAGGTCCAGCGCAGCGTATAGCTCGCCGCTGGCGGCGGCCGGGGCCGGCTCGCGCGGCGCTGGCACGGCGGATTCGCCCGCGGGCGCCGCCTCGGCTTTGTCGCTGATTTTGCTGAATTCCTGCTTCATGGGCGCTACTGTGCCACGGCGCGCGGGCGGGCGCAACCCCGCAGGCGGGGCAGCCGCACATTCTGCTTAAAAATCAATTGTCACAAAGGCTTCACGGCAGATTCATGAAACTGTCACACACCCGCGCGATAGTTGGCAGTAGAAACGCCACACCAACTTCACTCGCCGGAGACTCTCCATGCCGCAAGCGCAACCGCAAGACCTTCAGAACCCCCGGAATATGGATGAAGTCACTCAATCTTTGATTCAAATTGAGGGTACGCGCAATTGGTCATCCGATAACATCCGCGAAAAGGAGAATACTCAATTATTCGCGGTTTTAGGCGCTCTTAGTGCGGATGCTCCTCAATACACGAATCAGTTTAAGCCAAGCAACATGACGGCGGAGCAATTTCACCGCATGATCGTGCGCGAGTGCCAGCGCCGCGGCATTCTTGACGATTACTATGAAGGTCGTATCAATTATGCAGAAACGGGCAGGATTGCACGTGATAATCCAGTTGCAGACATAGCGCGCTCCTTTGTACGGCGCTCCTTTAGTTTTCCTAATGAAGAAAATGGCACGCCAGCCAACTTGGAAATGAACCCTCTTCAAGTCGCGATTTACGATGCGGGAACAGATATGTTCTTCCGCAATCAGCTCGTATCACCCCTCAGCAGCGATGTCGCTCGCGCGCTCAATTTACCCCGAAAACCTGACGGAAAGCCTTATGAAATCGGCATGACTACAGATGTAGATCATTACACGTTAGGCTATGCTTTAGGCAGCATGAATGAAATCAATCCCGCCAATCCGAATGCCCAGACCACCGTGCGCGCCACGGTGGACAACACGCCCGAGAATATTCAGGCGGCCTTCTGCCGTGAAGTACCGAAATTATTTGAAGCAGGCCGCGGCATGCAACCACGTGATGCTGCCGTAGCAGGGTTTATGCAGGGCCGCATTGATGCACGCTCGAACTTTGAAGGCCGTGAAACGGAAGTGGGCCTGTTCGCCCCCTGCCCCACGCCTGCGAACACGAACGTGCCTGTAGCGCGCACGGCCAGCAATCAACGATAAAAGATATTAGAGCGTTACGCTCGTGCCGGCATTGCGCTGTGCATCATTAGCAGGTGTGGCTGGCGATGCCGTTGGAGCTTCCGTTACCGAAGCAACGATCAGTCGCGTGGGCACCTGTTCCTGAGTGGCGGGCTGCGCGTCAAACATGCTGGAAATTGTGTTGCTTGGTTGGTTAGCCGCCAGGTTAGCCCCATTATTCGGCTCTGCCTGCATCACCGTTGGCTGGCTCTCATTGTTATGCACCAGCGCTGAGCGATCAACCTCTTGCGAATGCTCGCGCAAAGCTTCAGTGCGCTCCGCACTTTGCATTTCTGTATGTGCCGCAGAAACTTCCTCCGCGCTAACTCTACGCTTATCGTTATTGTCGCGGATCGTGGTAACCTTGCCCGGTTCCGCCCCGTTTGATTCTGCCTCATCAGCCGCCGCGCTAACCGTGGTATTCACACGGGTTTGTGCAGCCTTCCATTCCGGGCTGCCCACGGGGTGGTCATCTGCCGCATTGATCGCTGCAATTGCGTTGTCATGCGTTTCTTTGGAGATCTTGCCTTCACGGTACAGATCATCGATCGCCTGACGTTGCGTCTTATCAATCTCTTGAATCTCCGCCCAGAGGCGTGTCATTTTCTGCTGCGGGGTTTCGTCACCACCGGCTTCGGCCTTGGCGGCGTCGGCGGCGCGCAGGCCCACCTCGCGCAGGCTGGAAAGCGCCGTGCGTGCCGCACCAATGTTCGACAGCGCTTCGGCAATGAATTCGGCAATCTGCGGGGCGCTGCGGCTCAAGCCGCTTTTGCTGACCACTTCATTGATCAGCGACTCCACGTCCTTCTCGCTGATCTTCGGCTCGTGCGAGGCGATCAGCTGCAGCACGGGCTCGGGGATCTCCGTGCTCGCACCCGTATGCTGGAACGCACGCGCTGCTTCCGCAAAGCCCGGAAGCTCACCGAAATTCGGCATCGCGTAGGTCGTATCCCCACCACCCTGTACTTTACTATCCACCATCTTCCGTCGTGTCAGTTGTTGTACTTCGACGGTTTGCGACGTGCGGGGGTCAGTGTTGCTTGCCGAGCGATGGTCCTTCAGAACTCTGAGCTCGTGCCCCCGTTATGCTTGGTTGTACGCGTGTAAGGTTAAGGAGAGGTTAAGCCGTTACGAAATTGCCTCAAATTTTTTCGAATAAGTATTAACGTCGCCATTCAGCAGAACCGCATGAACATATAATAACCGCCATATTTATGGATTCGCGCATGGGTGCCATCACAAATTCGTAACAATTTTAACTAATTTTAAACCCAAAGCCGGTAGGGTTGGCAGTATGGCATTGAAAATTCCATTCCTGAATCTTGGTGCGGCACGTTCGGTGGAACCGGAAGTGAGCGACATCGACCGCGAGGCGCAGCAGCTGCAATCGCTGAAGCAGACGGCGTTGGACACCGCCAAGCAGCTGGCCGCCGACGAGGGCCGCGCCCCCAACATGACCGATTATTTCCGCAGCGCGCTGAGCCTGAACGAGCAGGCGCAGGAGCAAGGGCTGCAATGGAACGCGCGCGTGATCGCGGATATTTCCGGCCTGACGCTGGATGGCTTCACCGTGCGCAAGCAGGATATTTACCCCACCGCCGAACAGCGCGCCGACATGCGCGACGTGCTGCCGGGCCGCACCGCGCCGGAAGCGGCACCGGGGCCCGAGGGCGTGGGCGCGCAACGCGACCTGTACGACCTCGACGGCGACCAGGCGGTGAGCGATTTCTACACCGAAGTGCAGGCGCAACTGCGCTGCGATAACACCAAATTCCTGAATTGCACCTTCCACCCCGCCACCACCCTCGAGATCGTGGATAATGGCCGCGGTGGTAAGTTCGGCAACGTCACGTTCGATGGCATGGAGCGCGGCGAAACACTGACGCTGGGCAGCGGCAAGCATGGCACCGGCGAGGTGTTCCACGACGTGCATTTCACCAACATTCAGGGCGGCACCATCGTGGTGAACGATTACGCCACCGTGGGCAACCTGCACCTTGAAGGCCAGACCACGGCGCTGGAGATCCGCGGCCGCGCGCAGGTGAACGACCTGCACGCCAACGGCGCGCATATCGTGCACCTCACCGCCGGGGTGGGCGCGCGCATCGAACGCGCGGTGTTCGAGGGTGCCACCATCGACATGGCCAGCGACCTTGCGGGCAGCGTGTGGACGAACGCCGAGTTCAAGGACGCCAACCTGCGCGACGTGAATTTCCGTGGCGCGCATCTCAGCGGTGCGCATTTCCAGGGTTCGGACATGGACGGGGTAAGCTTTGCGGGCGCCCGCCTTTCCAACGTATCGTTCCAGGACGTGTCGCTCAGCGGCGTGGATTTCGCCGGGGCGCAGCTGCATAATGTGCGCGTGCTGAGCACCGACCCGCTGACCGGGCAGGCGCAGAACATGCGCGTGGATTCGGCCGAGCAGCTGGCCGAGATCGTGCGGCGGCAGGAAAGCTTCGCCATGGCCGGCGCCATCGGCGCGAACGTGCTCGCCCCGGAGATCGCCAGCATCCGCCGCGAGGAAACGCCGGTGCAGAATTTTGCCCAGCTGGGCGCCAGCCTTGGCCAGGAAGCGGTGCAGACCAGCCGCATCGAGGGCCCGCTGGAGAACCGCGACATGGTGCGGCCTGAGCCTTCCCAAGGCATTACGCTGGGTTAGGAAACATTACGATTGCGCAAGGTAGCTTGCTTTTCTGCGGGTTTGCCGTATATGCGTTGCGCAACAACCAGAAGGAAGCCGCGATGAGCGCCACCCCAAAGCCTGCAAACCAGAATGCCAAGCCCCTGCCCCGCCCCTCCAAGGACGAGGCGAAAGAGGCCGTGCGCACCCTGATCCGCTGGGCGGGTGACAACCCGGAGCGCGAAGGCCTGTTGGACACGCCCAAGCGCGTAGTGGAAGCCTACGAAGAATTCTTCCAGGGCTATTTCGAGGACCCCGCCGAGATCCTGTCGCGCACCTTCGAGGAAGTGGCCGATTACGATGAGGTGGTGCTGCTGAAGAACATGACCTTCGAATCGCATTGCGAACACCATATGGTGCCGTTCATTGGCCGCGCGCACATCGCTTACCTGCCGGACCGCAAGGTGGTGGGCATCAGCAAGTTCGCCCGCCTGCTGGATATTTTCGCCAAGCGCCTGCAAACGCAGGAGATCATGACCGCGCAGATCGCCGACGCGATCGAGGCGGCGCTGTCGCCGCGCGCCATTTGCGTGATCATCGACGCCGAGCACCAGTGCATGACCACCCGCGGCGTGCATAAGCCGGGCACCAAAACGGTCACCACGCAGATGCGCGGCACGTTCAAGACCGATCCGGCCGCCCGCGCCGAGGTGATGCGCCTGATCACCTCCAGCGATATCGGCTAGACCCGCCGCGCGGAAGCTGCTACACGCCCGCGCATGCAACCGATCACCCATTTCGCGCCGCTGGTGCTTGCCTCTGGCTCCAGCATCCGTCAGCAGATGCTGAAAGCCTGCGGGCTGCAATTCAGCGTCAGCGTTTCCGGCGTCGATGAAGCGGCCCTGAAGCCCACCCTTGCGGATAAGCCCCTGCCCCAGCAGGCGCTCGCACTGGCCGCGGCCAAAGCGCTGGCCGTATCGGCCGACCAGCCTGATGCGTATGTGATCGGCGCCGACCAGATCTGCGCGCTGGACGGGCAGATCCTGTCCAAACCCGGCAGCTACGACCGCGCCGAAGCGCAACTGAAACAGCTGGCGGGCCGCACCCACCAACAGCATTGCGCGGTGGTGATCGCCCATCGCGGCGCGGTGGTGTGGGAACACACCGCCACCGCCGAACTCACCATGCGCCCGCTGGATGATGCCGCGATCCGCGCCTATGTGGGGGCTGACGCACCGCTTTCCAGCTGCGGCAGCTACAAATTCGAGGGGCTTGGCCGCCATTTATTCACGCAGGTGGAAGGCGATTTCGACACCGTGCAGGGCCTGCCCATGCTGCCGCTGCTGAACGCGCTGCATGCCATGAAGCTGATCGGGCTGGGCGCATGAAGCTGTTCGTGGAGCATCTGACGGTCATTGATTCGGCGTATCTGTGCGCCGCGCGCGGCATCGTCGGCGAAAGCTGGATCGTGGACATCACCCTGCACGGCGACCTTGACCCGCAGTCGATGGTGATGGATTTCGGCCGCGTGAAGAAGCAGATCAAAGCCGCCATCGACGGCAGCGTGGACCACACGCTCATTGTGCCCGCGCAGCACCCTGCCCTGCAGCACACGCGCGAGGCAGATACGGTGGAGCTGTGCTTTACGCTGGAAGATGGCAGCACCCTGCTGCACCGCTCGCCGGCGCAGGCGGTGACGCTGCTGGACGCCCAACAGGTCAACAACGCGGCGCTCACCCGCTGGCTGCAAACCATGCTGATGCAGCACGTGCCCGGCAATGTCAGCGCGGTGGAAGTGCAGCTGCGCCACGAGGACGAAGCCCCCACCCATTACCATTACGCCCACGGCCTGAAGAAGCATGACGGCAACTGCCAGCGCATTGCGCATGGGCACCGTTCGCGCATCATGGTGTGGGAAAATGAGGTGCGCAGCCCTGCACACGAACAGCAGCTGGCCGCCATGATGCGCGACCGCTACCTCGCCACGCAGGGCGATATAGTTGCGCAGCAGGATGGCATGCTGCATCTGGCCTATACCAGCCCGCAGGGCCGTTTCGAGCTGCATTACCCCGCGGCACGCTGCCACGTGCTGCCCACCGACACCACGGTGGAATGCATTGCCCAGTGGCTGGCCGACGGGCTGAAAGCCGCCCAGCCAGAGGCGCGCTTCCGCGTGCGTGCCTATGAGGGCGTGCACAAAGGCGCCATCGGCGAGGCTTAAACCTTTCGTTAAGTTACGTTTGCTACACTCAGCTTCATGAGTGGATTGAACGCACCCCCTTTCATGCCGCCGCAGGCAACCGATTACGACCGGCTGAACGCGGCCGACAAATCGCTCGTGGACCGGGCGATCTTTCATCACGTGGTCAGCCAGCAGGGCGGCCAGTTCAACTTCGCCGCCGAAGAATTACGCCTGCACGGCAACCGCGCGCCCAACAGCATGAAGGTGGAATGGGACATTACCGCCCTGCGCGAGATGCATGCCGACCAGCTGCAGCAGGGCGGCAGCCGTGCCCGCCGTGCGCTGAGCATCGAGGGTGCCGGTGCCCCTGCGAACGCTACAGCCATGCTGAACGCCATCAATGCGTTCAACGGTGATGAATGCGGCTGCTCGGCCACACGCCCCAAACCGGTGGATCTGAACCAGATCCTCGGCCCCCACCGCCCGCAGGGCGGGCATGGCCGGTAAATAACCGGCGGCATTTACCAGTTCTTAAAACGCGGCGGTTATGCTAAGGTTTAAGACCTGTTTGCAAGGAGCCCGCTATGTCCGACCCAGCCCAAGTGACCGCCCTGACCGAACGCGCCTTCGTGCCGCCGCAGGCCAATGGCCGCTCCGGCATTCCCGATGGTATCGTGGTGCTGATGCGCGACACCTGCCCGCATTGCCACAGTAGCATGGAAGCCACGAATTACGCCACCCGCACGGCCAACGGCGTGCCGGTGACTTGGGTGAACCTGAACGACGAGCGCGCCGCCCGCCAGCTGATGGCGCTGGGCATTCCGTTCGATACCGAAGAGGGCAGGATCTATCCGCGCGAAGTCGCGGGTAAAGCCTATGAGGGCGTGCCAAGCGTAATCCGTACTGAGCAGGGCCAAGCCACGGACCTGATGCATGCAGGCGCATTCACCAACGAGAAGCTGAACGAATTAGGCGCGCTGGTGGAAGCCCACCGCTCGGCCGAGAAGCTACGCAGCTCGGCGCTGACCGATGCGCCGGAGACGCTGAGCATTCCCAACGCCGTGCGCAGCGGGCAGATCCAACTGGGCTAAGCCGCAGCGTGCGTTACGCGGCTTTCTTGTCGCTTGGCTCTTCGCCGGAATTATCCACGAACTCGATCACCAGCTGGTCAGCGGTCACGCTGGCCGGCGCTTTCACGTGGACTTCCTTCACCGTGGCGTCGGAATCGGCATAGATGATGTTCTCCATCTTCATTGCCTCGATCACGAAGAGCTGCTGGCCCGCGCGCACCTCGTCGCCCGCCTTCACATGGATGGCAGAGATCAGGCCCGCGATGGGCGCGGTCACTTCGAACTGCGACACGGTGGATTCGCGCACCGGCATGTACTGCGCCAGCTCGGCCACGCGAATGGTGCGCAGGGTGGCTTTCACCTCGGCCCCGGCGTAGTTCAGGCGGTAGCCCTCGGCCAGCGGCGACACGCGTACGCTCACCGGGCGGCCATTCACCGTGCCCTGGAACAGTTTGCGGCCCAGCTTCCAGCCCGAGCGGATGACGATCATGCCATCGTCGTAGCTGATGTCGTAGCCGTAGTCTTTCTTGCGCGCGTAGATGGACACGCTGCGCCCACCCACGGTGATGATCCAGCGCGCACCGATGGCGGGCTGGCGGCCCGGCAGCTGGCCGGTGACCTGCGCGTTGCGCTCGATCTCGCGCAGTGAGCAGAAGCTGGCCACCGCCATGCACACTTTCTGTGCCTCGGTGGAAAGCTCGGCGCCGCTGAAACCGGCGGGCCATTCCTGCTCGATGAAGTTGGTGGAAATTTCGCCTTTGCGGAACTTCTCGTGGCTGTAGACCGCCTGCAGGAAGCTGATGTTATGCGCGATGCCCTGAATGGTGTAATCGCCCAGCTGTTCTACCATGGTGTCGATGGCCTGCTCGCGCGTGGGCGCATGGGTGCAGTATTTGGCCACCATGGGATCGTAGAACATGCTCACCTCGCCGCCCTCGTAGACCGAGGTATCGATGACGGTGCCGGGCTTGCGCTCGGGCTCTTCGTATTTGATGATGCGGCCGGTGCTGGGCAGGAAGCCGCGCGCCGGGTCTTCCGCGTAGATGCGGCTTTCAAAGGCCCATCCGTTGAACTTCACGTCGTCCTGGCCGAAGCTGAGCTTCTCGCCCGCGGCGATGCGCAGCATCTGTTCCACCAGGTCAAGCCCGGTCACCAGCTCGGTCACGCGGTGCTCCACCTGCAGGCGGGTGTTCATTTCAAGGAAGTAGAACTTGCCCGACTGGTCGACGATGAATTCCACCGTACCGGCCGACACATAGCCCACCTGCTTGGCGAGCGCCACGGCCTGCGCGCTCATTTGCTCGCGCATTTCGGGGCTGACGAACATGGACGGCGCTTCCTCGATCACCTTCTGGTGGCGACGCTGGATGGAGCATTCACGCTCGCCGAGGCTGACCGTGTTACCGTATTTATCGGCCAGCACCTGAATTTCGATGTGGCGCGGGTTGTCGAAATATTTCTCGATGAACACGCGCGCATCGTTGAAGCTGGAGCGTGCTTCCGAGGTGGCGAGCTTCATGCCGTCCATCAGTTCTTCGGCCGAACGCGCCACGCGCATGCCCTTGCCCCCACCACCGGCGGCGGCCTTGATGATCACGGGGTAGCCGATTTCCTCGGCAATGCGGCGGGCTTCCTTGGGGTCGCTGATCGCCTCGAGCACGCCGGGCACGGAATTCACGCCCGCGGCCACCGCGATCTTCTTGGATTCGATCTTGTCGCCCATCAGGCGGATTGCCTCGGGGTTCGGCCCGATCCACGTAGCGCTGGTGCGCTGCGTCACGGCTTTGGCGAAATGTTCTTTCTCCGACAGGAAGCCGTAGCCCGGATGCACCGCTTCCGCACCCGACTGGTCGATGGCGGAGATCAGGTTATCGACGTTCAGGTAGCTCTGCACGCTGGGGCTTGGCCCGATATACACGGCCTCGTCGGCCATTTTCACGTGCAGGGCGTTGGTGTCGGCCTCGGAATAGACCGCGATGGTGCGCATGCCCAGCTTCTTCGCCGTGTGCATGATGCGGATCGCGATTTCACCGCGGTTGGCAACTAAAATAGAATTGAACATGATGATGTCCCTAGTGGAATTGTTCTTCTTCGGTGGACCCCTTCAGGGCCGCCGTGGATGCCTGACCCTGGCTGATCGCCTCGGCCACCGCATCGAAATAACCGACGCCCACTTCGCGCTGGTGCTTCACCGCGGTGAAGCCCTTGTTCGCGTCGGCGAATTCTTTCTCCTGCAGCGTCACGTAGCCGCTCATGCCGCTTTCGCGGTATTTCGTGGCAAGGTCGAACATGCCATGGTTGAGCGCATGGAACCCGGCCAGCGTGATGAACTGGAACTTGTAGCCCATGGCCCCCAGCTCGCGCTGGAACTTGGCGATGGTCGCATCGTCGAGATGCTTTTTCCAGTTGAAGCTGGGCGAGCAGTTATAGGCGAGGTATTTGCCCGGGAACTTCGCGTGCACGGCCTCGGCGAATTTTTTCGCTTCGTCGAGGTCGGGGTGCGCGGTCTCGCACCAGACGAGGTCGGCATAGGGCGCAAACGCGATGCCACGATTGATCGCTGCATCCAGCCCGCCATCGTAATTGAAGAAGCCCTCGGAGGTGCGGCCTTCTTTCACGAACGGGCGGTCGCGCTCGTCCACGTCGCTGGTCAGCAGGTAGCTGCCGTTGGCATCCGTACGCGCGATGATGACGCTGGGCACGCCGGAAACGTCAGACGCCAAACGCGCGGCCACCAGCTTCTCGATATGCTCACGAATGGGCACCAGCACCTTGCCGCCCATATGGCCGCATTTCTTGGCGCTGCTCAGCTGGTCTTCCCAGTGGCTGCCGGCGGCACCGGCTTCGATCATCAGCTTCTGCAGTTCGAAGGCGTTCAGGTTGCCGCCGAAACCGGCTTCGGCATCGGCCACGATGGGCTGGAAATAGTCGGTCTTCTTGCCACCCTCGGCCACTTCGATCTGGTCGGCGCGGCGCAGCGTGTTGTTGATGCGGCGCACCACGTTGGGCACCGAATCGAACGGGTAGAGCGACTGGTCGGGGTACATTTGCCCGGCCAAATTCGCATCGGCCGCCACCTGCCAACCCGACAGGTAAATGGCCTTCAGCCCCGCCTTCACTTGTTGCATCGCCTGGTTGCCGGTGAGCGCACCCAGCGCGTTCACGTAGGACTCGGAGGCAAAGTAATTCCACAGCTTCTCGGAAGTGTGTTTGGCGATGCTGTGTTCAATGGGCAGGCTGCCGCGCAGCTTCACCACATCGGCCGCGGAATAGGGCCGCGTGATGCCTTTCCAGCGCGGGTTCTCGTTCCAGTCTTTTTCCAGTGCAGCGGTATCAAGCCAGGTCATGCAGACCTCCTTAGAGCGGCAGGTTATCGTGACGTTTCGCCGGGTTCTCCAGCGCTTTGTTGCGCAGCATGGAGAGCGCACGGCAAATGCGCCAGCGGGTGTTCTGCGGACGGATCACATCATCCAGGTAGCCGCGCGACGCCGCCGCGAAAGGCGAGGCGAAATTGTCGCGGTAGCTTTCCACGGCCGCATCCACTTCCGCCTGATCCTTCAGTTTCCCCTTGAAGATGATCTCGACCGCACCGGCCGGCCCCATCACCGCGATCTCGGCGGTGGGCCATGCGTAGTTGATGTCGTTGCGCAGGTGCTTGGACCCCATCACGATGTACGCGCCGCCATAGGCTTTGCGGGTGATGATGGTGATCTTCGGCACGGTGGCCTCGGCGTAGGCATAAAGCAGCTTCGCGCCGTGGCGGATGATGCCGTTATGCTCTTGGCTGGTGCCGGGCAGGAAGCCGGGCACGTCCACCAGCGTTACCAGCGGAATGTTGAACGCATCGCAGAAGCGCACGAAGCGCGCCGCTTTGCGGCTGGCGTCGATGTCGAGGCAGCCCGCGAGTTCCATCGGCTGGTTGGCCACGAAGCCCACGGTGTGGCCTTCCATGCGGCCGAAGCCGACGATCACGTTCTTGGCGAATTCGGCGCTGACCTCGAAGAAATCCTCCTCATCCACCACGCGGCGTACGATCTCGTACATGTCGTAGGGCTTGTTGGGGTTCTCGGGCACCACCGTGTTCAGCGGCATTTCCACGCGGTCGGCCGGGTCTTCGGTCGGGCGGTGGGGCGGCTTCTCACGGCTGTTCAGCGGCAGGAAGGTCACCAGACGGCGCACTTGCAGCAGCGCCTCGATGTCGTTGTCGTAGACCATGTCGGCCACGCCGGTGTATTTGCCGTGCACGTCGGCGCCGCCAAGGTCTTCCTGGCTGACCTCTTCGTGCGTCACGGTCTTCACCACGTCCGGCCCGGTCACGAACATGTAGCTCGAGCCGCGCACCATGATGGTGAAATCCGTCAGCGCGGGGCTGTAGACCGCACCACCGGCGCAGGGCCCCATGATGACGGAGATCTGCGGGATCACGCCCGAGGCCAGCACGTTGCGCTGGAAGATCTCGGCGAAACCGGCCAGCGAATCCACGCCTTCCTGAATGCGCGCCCCGCCCGAATCGTTCAGGCCGATGATGGGCGCGCCCATCTTCATGGCCATGTCCTGCACTTTGCAGATCTTCTTGGCGTTGTTCTCGCTCAGCGAGCCACCCAATACGGTAAAATCCTGGCTGTAGACGAACACAAGGCGACCATTGATGGTGCCGTGGCCGGTGACGACGCCGTCGCCGGGGGTCTTGTTCTTTTCCATGCCGAAATTGGCACAGCGATGTTCGACGAACATGTCGTATTCCTCGAAGGAATCCGGGTCCAGCAGCACTTCCAGACGCTCGCGCGCCGTAAGTTTGCCTTTTTCATGTTGAACCGAAATGCGCTTCTCTCCGCCACCGAACCGCGCTTGCTCGCGCTTTAGTTCCAGCTGTTTGACAATCGCAACTGCGTTCATTTGTTACTCGTTCGTTGTTAAACCAGCGCGCGGTTTAGCACGGACGCAACGCCCGAGGAAAGCAGCAATTTTGCACCATGTGCAAAAGCCGGACGAGGATAAAATTAGAACGCTAATCCAACGGGTTGCATGTCAAGAAAAATGCAGTTGCGCGAATATCTTTTTCCTTGGCCGCCCATGCAGCGGCCGCTTCTTCGTCGGCACCCCATTGTTCGGCGTGGTAATTCTCGTCGATGCGGGCCGTTACAAGGGCCTGCTCCACATCCACCCGAATCATGGCAAGCGCGGCCAGCTGCGCGTCGCTCGCCTGCGACACCAGCGCGCGCATGCGCTGCAGCGTTTCTTCAGGCTGGGCCACTGGCATGATGGATTCGGTGCTGACGAAATCCATGCCCAGCGTCTGGCGGGCCCATGCGAGCACCGGCTCGTAGGCGGCGCGCTGGCGCTTGCCCAGTTCTTCGCTGGTGGGTGCGGGGTAGCAGAGCAGGTCGGTGCCGGCATAGCGCACGATCTCGTCGATCAGCGCGGCGCGATCCTGCGGCACGCGGTCGATGGTGATGCTGGCCAGCCGCATCAGCGGCATGGCTTCGGACTGAATGCATTCAACCTGCGCATCCCATTCCGCGGCGATGGCTTCGGCGAGGATTTTGCTGCGCAGCAAAAGCGGCTGCTTCGCCGGTGTTTTCAGCACGCGCCCATCAAGCGTAATGTGCCATGCTGCGCCGTTTTGCTGCACCGCCGCCTCGCGGTAGAAACGCTTGGGCAGCGCGCGGTTTTCCATTTTGGCTTTGCTCATGTCCATGGGGTTATGCTGCGCAGCAATGCTTACGCATCCTTCCCGTAGCCATGCACTTGCAGGCCAAGCGCATCGAGGCTTTTCTGGATGTGCGGTGCCATGGGCGCTTCATACATGCGCTCGGGCTTGCCGAACAGCGCCGGCAGGTGAATGCGCCATGCCTGCAGATGCAGCTTGCCCGCGAGGCTCACGCCGCCGCTGATATGCGCGGCCTTGCCGCCATATTTGCCGTCGCCCAGAATGGGGCATTCCATTTCCGCCATGTGCACGCGCAGCTGGTGTGTGCGGCCGGTGATGGGCTCCAGCTCCACCAGCGCGATCTTCTTCGCGAGGTGCTCGATGGTGCGGTAACGCGTGATGGCGCGCTTGCCCTCGCCCTCTTCCACGCTGCGCACCATTTCGCGCGACAGCTCGCCCATGGCCAGCTTGTCGAGGTTGGATTCGATCTCGCCGCTGCGCGGGCTGGGCACGCCCACCACCAGCGCAAGGTAGGTCTTCTGGATCTCTTTGCGCAGGAAGGCTTTCTGCAGCGTGCTGGCCGCCTGCACATGGCGCGCCAGCAGCATGATGCCGCTGGTGTCCTTATCCAGCCGGTGCACGAGGCGCGGCACGTCCTTCGCGTCGAACTGCAGGCAGGAGAGCAGCCCATCCAGATGTTTGCTGATGCCCGAGCCGCCCTGCACCGCAAGCCCGGCGGGCTTGTTGATGACGAGGATGTCTTTGTCCTTGTAGATGACCCAGCTCTGTACTTCGCGCGCCAGCTCCAGCGTGATGGGGATCACATGCTTTTCGCGCGGGGCCTGCGCCTTGCCCGGATCGGTGATGGAGCCGCGCACCTCGATGGTCTGGCCCGCGGTTACGCGCGTGTTACCTTCGGCTTTTTTGCCGTCGATGCGCAACAGGCCTTTGCGCATGGCCTTCAAATACACGCTGTTGGGCGCTTTGCCGAGGATGCGCTGGCACCAGCGATCGAAGCGCGCGCCGTCATCTTCTTTTGCAATGCGGTAGGTACGTTTTTCCATGTCATTTCACCCATTGATAACCCAGTGCCACCGCCGCAAGGGAAAGCCCCACGCTGCCCAGCACATACATGGCGGCCTGCGCCGCCTGCCCGCGCTGCAGCAATTGCAGCGCATCCCACGAGAACGCGGAGAAGGTCGTGAAGCCGCCCAGCACCCCGGTGACCACGAAGGCGCGCACCGAATGCTCGTGGCCGTATTTCGCCAGCACCGCGCCAATGAGCAGCGAGCCGAGGATGTTCACCACCATGGTGCCCAGCGGGAAGTTGCTGCCATGCAGCATGCTGACACCCCGAATGGCCATGAAGCGCAGCACGCAGCCCATGGCTCCGCCCGCTGCGACCAGCATAAGCGACGGCATGGTGATGACGTTGATGGGGTTCATAGGCGCTCTATAACTATCTTTCTCACGTCATTCCAGCGAAAGCTGGAATCCATTGATTCGGCAGCAGGATAG
>QFOX01000034.1 GCA_003241645.1 Azospirillum brasilense
GCTTGCAGCAGGCGTGGGATGCGGTGCTGGATGCCTTCCAGCAAAAGCACAGCAAGGCTTCATGCCGCAGCTGGCTTGCCAACACGGTCGTCACCGATTTGCAGGAAAACACCGTCATCATCCGCTGCCCAAGCGCCTTTGCCTGCCAGTGGATTAACCAGCACTACATGCCTGATCTGACCCGCTGGTGGCGCACGGCCACCGAGGGCGGCGCTGCCGTGACCTCCGTAAAACTCATCGCGGAGGGCAAGGCATGAGATACAAAACCCCCGAAAAATGGACAGTCACTGACGTTGCCGACCGTTTTGAAGATGCAGCCTACACGCTGAAGCGCCTGCCACCCGTGCGCGTGAAAGGCTATTTCAGCACATGGCCAGCCATCGTACGAACCGTGGCGGAACAACTGGCAGAAGACCGCCTGCCAATGCGCCTTGGTCCCCCGTCGGCGGAAGCCGTGGCGCGAATGGAAGAAACCATCCAGTGGATTTTCTTCCTCGACGATGAAGCCGAGCGCCGCCTGATATGGCTGCGTGCGGCGCGGGTTCCGTGGAAACCCATTTGCTACCGCATCGGCTATGGTCGCACCAAAGCATGGCAGATGTGGACGATTGCGCTTTTAAAGATCGCCATGCGCCTCAACGCCAAGCAGAGAGGGCGTTAGGATGTTCGAACAAAAAAACGCTAAACACAGTGAACAGAATTTGGTATATGTACACATATCATCGCGGGACGTGCGACCATTCGCCCTCCACAGCAGCATAAGCCCATTTTTCCATCGTTTTGAATTAAACACACCTGCATACGCGCAGGCGGCGTTCATGTGCGTTGGGGGCTGGCGATGATTACCGACCTGACCCCGTATCGGCAGTATGTCGATAAGTTCGATTTAACAGAGGAGCAAAAACTTGAACTGGTGAATGCGGTATGGGTAACGCTGGAGAATTATTTCGACCAGCAGCTGGGCATTAACCAGCTGGCGTTAAAGGAAAAAAGACATCAAAAGAGCGTTGATTCCGAGCTGCACTTAGCTATCCTTCCGAAAGACCCTCAAGACATTGAATTATGAGGGCTTTTATGGAAGAAGCCATGCAAAAAGCTGTTATTTATTGCCGGGTATCATCGCCAGAGCAGGTGAAAAACGGACACGGATTATCCTCACAGGAAACGCGGTGCAGAGAGTTCGCCCGTCACAAAAAATTGGAGGTGGTAGAGGTTTTCGCTGAGGAAGGTATCTCCGGCAGCATGATCGACCGCCCCGCCATGACGCAGATGCTGGATTACCTCCGGCAGCACGAGCATGAGCAGATCGTCGTTATCATTGATGACATCAGCCGGTTGGCGCGAGGCGTGAAAGCGCATCTGGAATTACGCATCGCCATTCGTGATGCCGGGGGCGTGCTGCAATCGCCCTCCATCGAATTCGGGGAAGATTCAGACAGCCAGCTTGTAGAGAACTTGCTGGCAAGCGTGTCGCAACATCAGCGCCAGAAAAACGCCGAGCAGGTCAAAAATCGGATGCGTGCGCGGATGATGAGCGGGTATTGGATTCTCTGCCCACCACGCGGATACAAAATGGAGAAGCGCGGCACACATGGCAAAATGCTGGTGCGGGATGAGCCGCTGGCCTCCGTCATACAAGAAGCGATGGAGGGTTTCGCCTCCGACCGCTTCAGCTCGCCGGTTGAAGTGAAAAACTTTCTGGCGCAGCAGCCGGTTTTTCCAAAAGATCGGAAAGGAGAAGTACATATGCAGCGTGTGCTGGATATGCTGAACCGGAAACTTTACTCCGGCTATTTTGACTATCCGGAATGGAATATCGGGCTGACCAAGGGGCATCACGAGCCAATTATCTCGTTTGAAACCTTTTGCCGGATTCAGGACAAGCTGCATGGCCGCGCCAAGGTTCCAGCACGGCACGACATAAGCCATGACTTTCCGCTGCGCGGGTTCGTGACCTGCGATTGCTGCGGCGTGCCAATGAAATCTTGCTGGACGCAGGGGCGAAGCGGGAAATACCCGTATTACCTGTGCCAGACCAAGGGTTGCGAACAATACGGCAAGTCCATCAAGCGCGACTACCTTGAGGATGAATTTGTGAGGCTTCTGAAAGGGCTAACTCCATCAGACACACTGGTGGGGATGGTAGATAATATGCTGGATCAGCTGTCGAAGCTCAAATCGGGTGACATTGTGGAGCGCCGCAAGGAACTTCAAAACCAGATATTGCTGATTGAACGGAAGGTGGAGCAGTTCCTTGACCGCATTGCGGCGGCGGACAGTGCCATCCTTATCACCAGCTACGAGCGCCAGATTAAAACTTTGGAGGAACAACGGCTGGTTTTGCAGGAGCGGATACAGAAATGCGGAGAGTTTGATAGCACCGTAACGGAGACGGCTAGAACCGCTTTTCAATTCTTCGCAAAGCCTTACCATCGTTGGGTTTCCGGCGATATATCGGTCAAGAGATTGGTGCTGAAAACGACTTTTGCACGCCCTCTGGCCTATGACCGAAAGGAGGGGTATAGAACCGCAGCTCTATCGCTCCCTTTCTCGCTTTTCAGAGAATTCTCGGACACTAAGTCCGAAGTGGTGCGCATGGAGGGACTTGAACCCCCACGCCTCGCGGCGCCAGAACCTAAATCTGGTGCGTCTGCCAATTTCGCCACATGCGCAACGCCGCCTGCTTAGCAGGCAACACAGAAAATGCCAGCGCTAACTATTCGATCGCCCAATCCAGCCCGCTGCAGCGGGGAGCGGCATTGCCCAGATTATATTCCGCCGTGCTCGCCACGGTCGATCCGCTCGCTGTACAGACATTGACAATGTTCGCGGTCAACGCACCGAGGCCGGGCTTGCCGTCGTCGAACTTGGTGTCGATGTTCCACGCTTCCTGCGCGGGCAGCACGTCGTTCGACCAGTTGCCCACCTGCAGGCGGTTGCGGCTGTTGGTGGCGGTATCGCCGCCGGTCCAGCCCCGCCAGCTGATCGGAAAACTGAAGATCTGGAAACCTGCATCCTGCTTGTTCAGCCAGGACGGCACATTGCGGCCAAAGGCAATGTGGTTGTACCAGCCCGTGCCACCAAAGTTGGCGGGATACCAACCATCGTACCTGCCCTCGATCAGCCCGGCGAGGCGAAGATGCAGCCAGTATTTATAGCTCTCGCCGATATTCACATTGATCGTGCCGTCACCATCGCCGTTGCAGCCCAGGTTGTTGGCCGCAGAAACCGTGGTATTGCTGCTGCAATTGGCATCGCCCTGCCAGAAGCTGTACGCATTCCGCAGATCGCCGGGCATGCCGAAATATTTATCACGGAACAGGTTATGCGCGGTTCGGTATTTTTCCAGATCGCGGCCGATGGTGCGCAGCTCCGCCGCGCGAATCAGCGATTGCCCCGCCAGAATGCCCCCCGTGAGCAGCCCAAGGATCACCAGAACGATACTCAGCTCCACCAGGCTGAAGCCACGCTGGCCTGCAACGGCGCGGCGGCACCAGCCATGTGCAGTGAAAAACGAAAGACCCTTTAGCATCTGCATATATTAGCCAGCGCGCAGGGAAAAATCCACCACGCTTTCATCGGCCAATCACGGCATGCAACGGGCGAACCGCCATACATTTATGCATACAACCAACTGTTTTGCATGAGTTTACAAAAACTCGCCAGCCACACGACACGAAGATTACATAAATTTAATGTTCATGTTTACATATATTTCAATCCACTGATAATCGATCATGTTTCCCTATCACAACCATAAAATCAATGAACTGTATCGATGCCTGAGCCCACGCTACAAATGACCTACCGACGAAATGTCACAGCATTATACACTTGGAGGTTGCAATGTGGTACACGGATAAATTTATGGTTGCATTCCTGAACGACCATCTTAGGTTGTCCGTGGACACACTCAACAATTCTGGGTTGCATGCCATGACCAACGAAGACAACCAGCTCGTATCCCCCCTGCAGAACCGTGTTTATTCATGGTTTTCAGCACTGGCGTCGGAAGATTTCGTCCTCATGGAAGACCTGCTTACCCATGGTTTACCAGTGGATGTGCCGCATCCCCTCCGTCATACCACCGCGTTGATGGAGGCTACTCGCCTGGGTCGCACCGCACTTGTTCAATGGCTCCTCGCCCGCGGTGCGGCCCCGGCTTTTTTATGCGGCCTGCCCAAAGGCACCCCGTTGCACTGCGCCCTGCGCCAGCACCAATGGGACATTGCCCAGCTGCTGCTGGAACAGGTGCCCACCGCCAGTATGACGGATGCGCATACACGCACCCCGCTACACATCATGGCGATGGACATGCCCGAGGACGAGCCGAAACATGCCGAAGGCCTGTTCATGGCGATCGCGCTGATCGACCGGGGCTGCGCACTCGACGCGCTGGACGATGAGGGCATCACCGCCCTGCACTACGCCGTTATCAACGACGACCAGTTGATGGCCCGCGTACTGCTCGGCGCCGGTGCCACGGCCGATGCCTGCACGCCGGAGCGCGGCGTGACCCCGCTGATGATCGCGGCCATCGAGAAGAACGCGGCCATGGCGAACCTGCTGATCGCCTATGGGGCCGACCCCTACCTGCAGAACAGCGACGGCACCTGCCCCGCCGACGTGATGCCGGGGCTGAAACGCATCGCCGCGCGCATGCAGGAACGCCCGGGCGAGATGCGGGCCACGAATTAGCGCGGGGCCTGCATGCAAGCGGTTGCATGGTGCGTGGGCTTGCGCTAGACCTGCGCGCCTATGAGCTACACACATAAAATGCACGCGCTGCCTGCGCAATACGACACCGCCGCCACCGAGAAAAAATGGCAGCGCCAGTGGGAAGAGAACAAAACCTACGCGTGGGACGCGACCGTGCCGCGCGCCGATTCCTACGTCATCGACACCCCGCCGCCGACCGTGTCGGGCACGCTGCATATGGGCCATGTGTTCAGCTACACGCAGGCCGACATTGTGGCGCGCTACCAGCGCATGAACGGCAAGAACGTGTTCTACCCCATGGGCTTCGACGATAACGGCCTGCCCACCGAGCGCCTTGTCGAGAAAACCAAGAAGATCCGCGCCACCGACATGAGCCGCGAGGATTTCATCAACGAATGCCTGAGCGTGAGCGAAGATGCGCGGAAAGAATTCCGCGAACTTTTCACCTCCATCGCCCTGTCGGTGGACTGGGCGCAGGAATACCACACCATTTCCGATAGCTCGCGCCGCCTGAGCCAGCTTTCCTTCCTCGACCTCGTCAATAAGGGCCATGTGTACCGCAAACTGCAGCCCATGCTGTGGGACCCGGTGGACCAGACCGCCATCGCACAGGCTGAAGTGGTGGACAAGGAGATGCCCAGCACGGCGAACGAGATCATTTTTACGGTTTCTTCTTCTCCTGTCACCCCGGCGCAGGCCGGGGTCCATGATGGCGGCCGGGAGCAAGCGGAGGTCATCGATTCCCGCCTACGCGGGAATGACAAAGAAACCGTTGATGAGAAACTCATCATCATGACCACGCGGCCCGAATTACTGCCCGCTTGCGTGGCGCTATTCTTCCACCCCGAAGACGCACGCTACCAGCACCTGAAAGGCAAGACCGCCACGGTGCCGCTGTTCGGCTTTGCCGTGCCCATTCTCGAAGACGACACGGTGGAGATGGAAAAAGGCACTGGCCTGATGATGTGCTGCACCTTCGGCGACGAGGCCGACATTGCCAAGTGGAACAAGCACGACCTGCCCACGCGGGTGATCTTGAACAAATACGGCAAGATGGATTTTGCCTCCATCCGTCATTCCGCACCAATGCGCGAAGCGCATGCCGATGCGGACTCGGAGCGCAGCGGAGAAAGGCAATCGGAATCTCTAAGCCAATCCATGCGCGCTGTTGCCGAAGGCAACGCAACCAAGATGGATTCCAGCTTTCGCTGGAATGACGCACTGTTGGAGCGCCTCCAAAACAAAAAAGCTAGCAATCCGGACCCTAAGAACCCCGGTGCGCGCGAAATTATTCTCGCCGAGCTGGAGGCCGCAGGCCTGCTGCTTGCCAAAAAACCCATCACCCATGCGGTGAAGACCGCTGAGCGCAGCGGTGCCGTGCTGGAGCTGATTCCCAGCCACCAATGGTTCGTGCGCGTGACTGACAAGAAAGACCTGCTGAAAGAAAAAGCCGCCGAGTGCGACTGGAAACCGGCATGGATGAAGGTGCGCATCGACCAGTGGATCGACGGACTGAACTGGGACTGGTGCATCTCGCGCCAGCGCTATTTCGGCGTGCCGTTCCCGGTGTGGTACAGCAAGCGCGCGGGCGAAGAAGGCAAAGCCATCTACGCCACCGCCGACCAGCTGCCGGTGAATCCGCTGGTGGACCTGCCCGCCGGCTACAGCCGCGACGAAGTCGAACCCGATATGGACGTCATGGATACCTGGGCCACCAGCTCCATCTCGCCGCAGCTTTCGGCGCATGGCATCAGCCCTGAACTGTGTGCCGATCCGGCCCGCTTCAGCGCCCTCTTCCCGGCCGATTTGCGGCCGCAGGCGCACGAGATTATTCGCACCTGGGCTTTCTATACGTTGGTTAAATCAACCCTGCATAACAACAGCATTCCGTGGAAGAATCTCATGATCTCCGGCTGGTGCCTGGCTGAGGATAAAACCAAAATGAGCAAGTCGAAAGGCAACGTGGTGACCCCCGTCGCCCTCATCGAGGAAAAGGGCACCGACGCGGTGCGCTACTGGACCGCGACCTCGCGCCTCGGGCAGGACACCGCGTTTTCGCCGGACCTGCTGAAGATCGGTAAAAAGCTGGTGGGCAAATTGTGGAACGCCACGCAGTTCGCCGCCATCCATCTGGCGAAGCTGGAGGCACAGCCCCTATCCGCCAAGGCCGATATGGAAGCAGGCCGCGTGAGTGAGGTGCTGGATCGCTGGATCCTGACGCGCCTTGCGCAAACGGTCGAGAAAGCCAGCAACGCGTTCGCCGCCTATGAATATGCCGACGCGCTGGATGCGACCAACCAGTTCTTCTGGGCCGATTTCTGCGACAACTACCTCGAGCTCATCAAAAAGCGCGTCTACAACGAAGATGGAAGCTTCACGAGCGCCCAGCAGCAATCCGCCGTGGTGGCGCTGTATCACTGCCTCAGCACCATCCTGAAACTGTATGCGCCCTTCTGCCCACACGTGACGGAAGAGCTCTACAGCCACATCTTCGCCGAGGAATACGCCGCCAAAGGCTCGCTGCACGCACGCGGTCAATGGCCGAGCGTCAGCGCCTTCCAACAGGATAAGGATGCCTTCGCTGCTGGCGACGCGGCCTTGGAGGTGCTCACCGCCATTCGCAACGCCAAATCCACCGCCAATGTTTCCATCAAATTTCCGGTGGAACAGCTTACCTTAGCAGCGCGCTACACCGATGCGCATGGCTGGATGGCAGATGTTGCTGGTGCGGGCAATGTGCGCACGTGGAATGCTGGCTCGGACGAGGAAACCACCCTCACCCTCGCCGCCGAGGCGGATGCCGCCTAACTTGCATAGCGACACATTCTGTTTTACTATAAACAGCGAAAGAGGAGTCTTGGTGCGTCGCGGGTTTTCGCTGGTTGAACTTTCCATCGTGCTGGTCATTCTCGGCCTGCTCACGGGCGGCATCCTTGGCGGTCAGGCCCTCATCCGCGCGGCGGAACTGCGCGCCGTGACGACCGAGCGCGACCGCTACGTCACCGCTATGTCCACCTTCCGCGACAAATACTTCGCCCTGCCCGGCGACTTTACCATGGCCACGAAATTCTGGGGCGATCAGGCAAGCGGCACCGCCGCGTGCGCCGATGCCGCCGTGGCGGATGGCACCCCCGGCACCTGCAATGGCGATGGCAACGGCAATGTCGGCACATCTGGCTCCGGCAACCCCGAAGCGTTGCGTGCATGGCAGCATCTGCAAATGGCGGGGCTGGTGGAAGGCACCTATACGGGCTACACCAATGGCGGCTCAACCCCTGTGGTGCCGAGCATCAACGCCCCGAAAAGCAAACTTGGTCAGGCCGGGTGGGGCATTTATTACCGCGGCGGCACCAATAACTGGGTCTGGCAGCAATCCGGTAATTTTCTGCAAGTGGGCGCAAGTGACGTGAATGGCCTGTTCGGCGGCACCTTGAACCCGACCGATGCATGGAACATCGACACCAAAACGGATGACGGCATTCCCGTCACCGGCTCGTTGCTTGCGGCGGCTCCCACCACGCAAGCCTGCGTCACCCCGGCTCCTGCTGCGGGCGCATACACGGATTTACCCGCCAACCGCACCTATGACCTGACGCAGACAAGCACCACGCTCTGCGCACTCTATTTCAAACTGGCGTTATAAAAAAAGAGGCACCCGTTGCCGGGTGCCCAAGTGCTCTCCTCGCACAGAAGAAACTCATTTCAGAGCGCTTTGCGCTAATTCCAAGTGATAATCACACTATATCAAAGACCAATCGTTAACGGTGTGACGGTTTTGTTAAGATTTGAACCAGTTTTTGTGCCAGAGAAGGCACAAAAACTGGGTCAAATCATGGGAGGCTTGGCGATGGCACGCGGGCTTTAGCCCGTGTTGCACGAGCCTTAGCCGGACATGCAGTTGATCTACCAAAACACTTGCCAGCCCTGTCGTAAGTTATTACTACTTGGGTGATTTTGGCGCAGGCCGGATCGCTTTAAAAACAAATGAACCCCATCAAGAGGCAACACATGGCAAGCGAAAAAAGCCAGAACATCCAAGATGTTTTCCTGAACACCCTGCGCAAAGAAAAAGTGCCGGTCACGATCTTCCTGACCTCCGGCGTGAAACTGCAAGGCAACATCTCCGGCTTCGATAATTTCTGCGTGGTGCTGCGCCGCAGCCCGCAGGTGCAACTCGTTTACAAACATGCCATCGCCACGGTGGTGCCTGCCACCAACATCAGCCTCTACAAAGGCGAAGATGATGGCGACGCTGGCGACACCGCTGCTGAAGCACCCCAAGCGTAAGTGACTGCCCGTACCCTTGTCCTGCATCCCGTGCTGGCCAGCAAGGCCAGCGCTGAACGTTCGCTGCATGCCGCGCTTGAAGAAGCCGTAGGGCTTGCCGCCGCCATCGCGCTCGATGTGGTGCATGCGGGCGTTGCACGGCTGCAGCGCATTGTACCCGCAACCTACATTGGCAAAGGCAAACTCGAGGAACTTGTCGCACTGGTCGAGGCGGAAGAAATCACCCTCGCCGTCATCGATTGCGCGCTGACGCCCGTGCAGCAGCGCAACCTGGAAAAAGGCCTCGGCTGCAAGGTCATTGACCGCACGGCGCTTATTCTGGAAATTTTTGGCGCCCGAGCGCGCACGGCCGAGGGCAAACTGCAGGTCGAGCTTGCCTCGCTCACCTACCAGAAATCGCGCCTCGTGCGCAGCTGGACGCACCTTGAGCGCCAGCGCGGCGGCTTCGGCTTCCTTGGGGGGCCCGGCGAATCGCAGATCGAACTGGATCGCCGCATGATCGGCGACCGCATCATCAAGATCAAGAACCAGCTGGCCAACGTGGTGCGCACGCGCGAGCTGCACCGCGCCACCCGGCGCGAGGTGCCATACCCGCTGGTCGCGCTGGTGGGCTACACCAACGCCGGCAAATCCACGCTGTTCAACCGCCTCACCAAGGCCGACGTGATGGCGCAGGACATGCTTTTCGCCACGCTGGACCCCACCATCCGCGGCTGCACGCTGCCGGGTGGCATGAAGGTCATGCTGTCGGACACGGTAGGGTTCATCAGCAACCTGCCCACCGAACTCATCGCCGCGTTCCGGGCCACGCTGGAAGAAGTGCTGAATGCCGACCTGCTGCTGCATGTGCGCGACATCGCGCACGAGGATAGCGAGGCGCAGCGCACCGATGTGCTGGGCGTGCTGAAAGAGCTGTTCGGGCGTGACCACGCGCTCGATCACCTCATCGAGGTGCACAACAAGATCGACCTGCTGCCCGAGGGGTTCGTTGCCCCCTATCCGGGCGACGTGCAGACCATTGGTGTATCGGCCGTCACCGGCGAAGGCGTGCCGGATCTACTGGCCATCATTGAAGAAGCCCTCAGCCGCCAGTTGATGGACGAGCAGCACTACACCGTGCTGCATACCGATGGGCGCGCCATGGCGTGGCTGCATGCGAATGCGCAAGTGCTGGAACGCAAGGACATGGAAGAACATGCGGTGTTCAAGGTGCTGATCACGCCCGCGAACCACGCGCGCTATACGCGACAGTTCGGCTAGAACGCCGCCATGCGTCCGCGCGTTTGCTGCACGCCCACATAGGCAAGCCCAGCGGCGAACGCGGCGCTAAGCACGGCCATGCCCACCTGCGACCATTGGGTCTGCGAAACGCCTTGCTCGTCGGTCGTGCGGGCCTGTTTGGCGTGGCTGTAGACGCTGAATAAACTGGTGGCCGCGGCGATCAGGCTCACACCACCGAGGATCTTCTGTTCCGCCGAAACGGTCGGGCGGTCCAGCTTCAGGCTGTGCGATACTTGCTTTTGTTTCCCGGCAAGCGTGCCCAGTTCTGCCCACTGGCTTTTGGGCCCCGCCACGAATTCAGAAATTTTAGTGGCACCATTCACCTGCTTGAATACATGATCGGCAAGGGCGCTGCCCTGCTCAGGCGCAAGGCCGCGCTTGAATGCATCAATGGTGGCTTCGCTTAACAGCACCGGATCAAGCCCCTTGAAGCGATCCTGCCCGATGATATGGCGTTCAAAATAATTGGTCAGCGCGTGCACGGGCTCCATCGCCTCATGCTGGAGGGTCGCCGCAAAGATCTCTGTCGGCTTGCTCACGCGCAGTTCCTAGAAGGCACGGCCGCCGGCAATGGCAAGGCCCATGCCGCTGGCACCCAGTGCACCTTCGCCAAGGCGAGCCACGAAGCTACGGTCCTCGCCCTCTTTGGTTTTGCTGCGGAAGGCATCCAGCACCAGTGCGCCACCAGCGGCTACGCCTGCAACGCGGCCAAAGGCCGTTGCTTTATTGGATTTGAAATCTTTCACCTCGGCGAAGGATTTCTTCGCCGCAGCGCCAAAGCCGTTTACGTTCAGGCGGCCAAGCACCGGCGATGCAGCCTTTTTCGTGATGGCGCCCGCTTTCGATTCGGCTTCCTTGAAGGCTTTGGTCAGGTTCTCGCTCACCTGCGGCAGCGCGTTGCCTTTGATCTCTTTGGTGCCGCGCAGGGTTTCTTTCAGCGTACCTTCGGCGGTGTCGAACGCTTTGCTCGCCGTATCCAGCGCGTCTTTGCCTTCTTTACCGGGCACTTTCTGTTCCCAGCGGCCATTCTCGAAATTCCCGGCAGCTTTCAGCTTTTCCAATGCTTCGGATGCCTGCGAGCGCAGGTTGCCAAGCAATGCTTTATCCGCTTCGGATGCCTGCTCCAGCGCCGTGCGATACTGCTGCACGGTTTCGCTCGCCGCGCCATGCGCTGCCTTGATGCCGTCTTTCGGAGTGGTGAATTGCTTCTCTGCGGGCAGGTCGCCATGCAGGCCCAGTTTTTCGCCGATACGATCGAACTGATGGAACTCGTTATACTCGCTCATGCGCCACTCCTTGGGCAAATTTACTACCCTGACTGTAGCAAATTCCACCCCACGCGTATGTGACAGTTTCATGAAAACTCATGCCAGCTTTTCCCCATAAAATGCAGGGATTCTGCCGATCTTCGCCGTATCAGGCCGGGCAGTTTCCGCCCCTTGGCGTAGACCCAGCGCTGCAGTTGATAGGGCACTTCCTCATCCTCCCCGGCAAGCAGGCGCTGGCGCAGGGCCGAGCGCTCTAACGCGCCCACGCCCACATTGAACGTGAAGCTTACCAGCGCATCGAACTGCCATGGCTGCAGCGCGCGGGGCACCAGCCGGGCCACGGCATGGGCGGCCAGCGCCACATCGTCACGCAGCCATTGTTCCGCTTGTGCGGGGGTGATGCACCCGCGTGGCTCGCCCGCCAGCAGCACATGGCCATAGCCCACGGTCAGCAATCCTGCAGGGCAGCGGTAGGGGCACAGCGCTACCCCTTCGAAATGCCTGATCAGCGCGAGTCCGTCTTCACTGGTGCGCATCAGGCGCGGCGTCCCTGCCGCATGATGCGGCTGCCGAACCAGAACGCCATGATGGCCGAGAAGATCGCCACATCCTCCTCGTTCCACACCAGCACCAATGCCTCTGCCATGCCCACCGGTTGTTGCCATGGCAATGCCGGCTCCTGCAGCAGGCTGAACTGGGCGATCTTCACGCCCACATACAGCAGGAAGAACCCATAGGTCAGAATGGGACGCACCGAGCCCGCAAGCGCATCCACCCAATGAATGCCGGTCAGCTGCTCACGCAGCCGCGTGTTGAGGGCAGCACCCTCGGCGCGTTGCGTTTCCAGTTGAATGGCCTCAAGGCGCAAGGCGCGTTCCTGCGCGTCCTCGGCGTAGCCCGCCTGTTGCAGCGCGCGGGCATGTTCCATCTGCAATTTCAGCACCTGCAATTCATGCGCATGGTCGCGCTGGTCGCGGTACAGCTTCATGAAGTCCGGCACCGCACTGGAAAGGAATCCAAGCAGTGCGCTCAATAGCGCGATCATCACCTTCTCCTATCGTTCCATGAGTAATTGCCGCAGGCCATCCCACAGCATGTAGATCAACGCGGTCACCCCCACGCCCACGGCTGTGCGGCGCACGCCTTTGGTCAGTTCCTCCTGCCCCAGCCGTGCACGGCGCAGGTGGATCATGTCCTGCTGGATGGCGTGCGGATCATCGACCGTGAAGCCAAGATGGCCGAGCGTTTCCTGCACGCTTGCATGCACGATCTGGCGTATCTCTTCGCGCAACATGGGCATGGCTACACCATCACGCTGCCGAAAATGCCGCGCTTGGCACCGCCATACCATGTCTGCGTATCGGCACCGGCGCCATATTCCATCCAGCTGATGGTATGCCGCCCAGCCCCGACCTGATATTCCCGGGAAATACCGTTCCCGCAGAAACTGCCAGCAGGCCCGGTCACGAACCCGGCTTCGCAATCCGTGGTGGTGGTGCTGTCCAGCGCCATGCCGAAGAACAGGTTACGCATCGTGCTGCTGGAATTCGAAGCATTCGCGATGAGCATGGCCTGCACGCTGTCTTCCTCCACGCCCTGAAGAAAATCCAGCTGGTTCGCGCTATTATTGTTCGCCTGCCGATAACTGGCCGTGCTGTAGGTCCACGAAGCGGTCGGCTCCGTGCGCAGCATGGGTCGGCGCACACGGTGGTAATAATTATACAGGTAGCGCCGGGCTGCACTGTCTTCCGTGCGGCCACTCGTTGCGGTGGTGCGGAAACTTCCTAAGTAGCGCCGTGTGGCGCTGCCGCTACGCACCAGCACTCCGTGCTGGCGGGCCAGCGCCGTGGCGCGCGTGGTGTCGTTCGTCCATGCCGTCAACTCCAGCGCGAGGGCACCGGCATTGAGGTAGGCGAACACATCGTAGATCGTGTTGGTGGTTGCCGGCACGGCGATGGATGTTTCCGCAAAACTGATGCTCTGCCACGCGCTGCCATCATACAAGGCAAGGCGGTTCCCGGCATAGGGCGTGTAATACACCACCGTGGCGGCCGTCACGTCGGCCGTGCCCACGGGCTGGCCAGAGGTCAGCGTCAGCCGCCCCTCGCACACCATCGGCTGGGGTGCAGTGCTGCCACCGCCTCCACCTCCCCCGCCACTGCCCGTGATGACCGGCTGCCACGCTGCGCCATCATACACCACGTGCAGGTTCTCATCGTTCACCCACAAGAGCAGGCCTTCATTCGGCGCAATGAACCGCCATATCTGGTCGTAATAGGCCACCTGCCCCGCTTTTCCTGCCCAATCGCCCGTCGCGCCCGCCGCCACGATGTACGTATCGCCGTCGAGCGGGCTGCCGGGCGGCGTGGCAAGGTCGCGGTCCACCACGCCGCTGTTCAGCAGCGCATCCACACGCGCGAGGGCCTCATTAATGGTGATCTCTTTCTGTGCCTGGGCCTGCTCAAGCAGCACCAGCCCTAAATGTTTCGTGGTCGCCATGTACTCTCCTGTTCAGCGTGGTAATTCACAACTTGTGATGTGAGGGATTCGCGCTAGAATGGCGACAGAACGAGGTCACGCATGCCCACATTGGAACAGGTCCGCAAACAGATCGATAATCTGCCGGATCGTTATGTCTTCTATACGCAGAAAGAAATTCGCTATTTGCCGAAGATCCTCGGCGAAGGTGAGGAGATCCTCGCCCTTACCTCGGGCTATCTCGACGGCCGCACCTGGCTTGCCGTGTGCACCAGCCGCCGCGTGCTGCTCATCCATCGCGGCATGTTCTTCGGCCTGCGCCAGATCCAGATGAACCTCGACCGCATCCAATCCATCGATTCCAGCTTCACCATTTTCTTCGGCAGCCTGCGCTTCTGGGATGGGGCGAATTCCGTGGGCATCAATCTGGTGCTCAAGTCGTCCATTGCCCCGTTCGTGCGCGTCACGCAGGACGCGATGGACCGCTACAAACGCCAGATGGCCTACGATGTCGCCAATACGGTCACCTCGGCGGCGCGCAGCACTGCCGGTTCTGCCCCGTCACCCAAATTGACCGATGAGCTGGAACGCCTCGCCAAACTCAAGGCCGACGGGCATTTGAGCGAGGAAGAATTCCTCACCGCGAAAAATAAATTACTTGGAAAAGCCTAGTTCTGCGGCAGCACCAGCGACGCGATCTTCATGCGCAGCGTTACATCCAGCGCATCCAGCGTACGCGGGAACAGGTTCTGCACGCGGCCAATGAAATCACTGAAGGCGATCTCGCCTTGCGTGGCCATCTCGGCCAGCGAGCTTAGCATGGTGTCTTCTTCACCGGCAATGCCCTGCATGCGCATCGACATTACCAGTTGGTTCACCGTGGTGCGTTCCACATTCGCGCGGTAGGCCGCATCGTCGAAGGCCAGCGGCTGCACGGCGCGTTGCTGCTCTTCCTGCACGCGCTGGGGGCTGGATAGCCAGCTTTTCCCAAGCGTCCAGAGAATTTCGTGAAGTGGTTGCGAGCCCGGCAGGGGCTGGTATGTCATGGCCTGTTGCATACCTCCAACCTACACCCGCAATTGTTAAAAAAGCTTTACTGCACCACCACATTTGCACTGGCAGCACGGCCCAGCCCCACCAGCGCCGAAACCTGCGCCACCTGCAAGGCAAGGCTTGTCTGGCCTGCACCAAAATCCGCCACCTGCTCGGCAAGGCTGTAATCCACCCATGGCTGGGCGGTGCGCCATTGGCGCTTCACAGCGCTGCCGCTCATGACCCGCACATCGTATTCCTCGCGCTGCTCCATCAGCGGAATATCCACCCCGCTGCGCCATGCGCCGTCGATGCGCGCCCGGCGCACCCATTGCAGGCGAATCCCGCCGCCCGCCTTGCGCCGTGCAGCCAGATGCACGGGGGCATACGGCTTCAGGCTCTCGGCCTGCACCACGTGCAGCTGCTCTGTGCCCACATCCAGCGAGGCACCAAGTGTCACCGCGCGCAACGGCCAGCTTGCGCCCAGTTGCGTCGGCGTGGTCGTCAGCGTTTCCACGGCATTATCCAGCAGCACGAACCGCTCCCCAGCCCCATGGCTGGCGCAGGCATGTTCGGTGCCCAGCCGCCCGCGCAACAGCGTATCCAACCGGTATACGCCCGCGCCAAGCGGTGTCGCATGCGCGAACTGGATGATTTCGTTGCCCACCACGGCCACGTTCGCGCCGTCACGCATGGCCTCTTCGGTCACGCTCACCAGTTCGGCGCCGCCCAGCAGCGCCACCTCCAGCGTATGCTGGCGGTCCACGCGTTGCGGCGCTGACCATGGCAAGGCCTGCAGGCACGCACCAATGGTGGCGGGGCGGTCCATCTCCGCGATCACGCTATCTTCCACCATGGTGGAAAGCTTCAGCAGGCTTGCGCCTGCCCACCCTGCCGAAATGCCGCACGCGGCCACGCGCAGCGTGCAATCATCCACCCCATCCCCGGGCAGTGCCGGTATATCCAGCACTTCGCAGCGTGTGGCCGAGGGCGGAAGGATCGCCTCCTCGCCCGCGCCCAGCAGCGGTGCAATGTAGCCGTCCCACCGCTCATTCTCTACCCGGGTCGCCCGAATGCGCAGCACGCCGGGGCGGCCAAGCTGCACCTGCTCCACCCGCAGGCGGTGCTGCCTTCCGCCATCCTGCAGCAGCAGCACATCGTTGGGCATCAGCGCGGCATAGCGCATGGGCAGTTGCAGCGTCACGCGGCAGCGCTCGGCCCAGCTTCGCTCCAGCTGCAGGTCGGCCACGGTGCGCGCGTGGCTTTCCGAAAGCACCAGCCCAAGCCGCATCACCTGCCGGTCGCGCGCCGATGCGTTTTGGCGGCTTGCTTCCTGCACCTGCGTTTCATAGCGCTGCAGGCGGTTCAGGTAATGCACCTCAAGGCTGCCGGGAAGGCTCAGATCCTCGCTGCGCTCCACCACATAGGCAAGGCTTCGGCCGTCATCCTGTATCGGCACGCATGCGCCCACATCCACCGGCACGGCATCCCCGGCTTCCAGCAACATGGCGTGTAATCCATCCTGCTTTTCCACCAGCGTGAACACATAGGCCTGCATCAGCTGGCTGAGCACGGCGCGTGCCGTCGTGCGTTCGTGAATGACGAAACCATCCAGCATCATCTGCAGCGCGTCGGTGTGGATGCTTGCGGCATCCAGTCCCACTTTTGCTGCCACCGCTTCCACCGCGGCCGCCACATGGCTGGCACCCAGCTTGCCCTGCACCCAGTGGCCCGTGGCCCAGTTGGCGCCATCCGCCCACACCTGCCGAAGGTCCGGCCAGTGCGGGTACGGCCGCGCGTCCCACGCCCATAAGAACTTCTGCGGCACCATGCTGCTGCCGGCCCATTCGGCCTCGGTGGCGGCGATCGCCACACGTTGCGCCATAAAATCGACCCGCCCGCGCGACTGGCGCGGGAAGGCACTTTCGCTGGTCGCCGCATCCACGAACACGTTCGGTTCGTTGCTGCACCCATCCACGCTGGCGAACCCATATTCGGTGAACCAGACCGGCTTGCTGCCCGGCACCCATGCGGTGGTGGCACCGTTCGGGTTCACGTGCGGGTTGGCCCACCACCAGCCGATATTTTTCCACGCATAGGCAGGCGCCAGCGGCGCGGTGATGGTGCGCGCCTCGTCGGTATAATAAAAATCCCAGCCCTCACCGCTGGTCCACCCATCGCGGATCGCCGCGGCGTCGTAGCCTTCCTGCACGCCTTGCGTGAGCGGGAAATACGCATCGATGCCGACCATATCAATATCCGCCGAAGCCCATAGCGGGTCGAGATGGTACCATCCACCATCCGTGTGGTGGTACTCGCTCCAATCGGCGGCATAGGTCAGCTTCACGCTACTGCCCAGCAGGCTGCGCACATGCGCGGCCAGCGTCACCAGCGCACTCACGGCGGGGTAAACGCCCGCGCCACTGGTGATCTTGGTCAGGTCCCGCAATTCACTGCCAATGGCAAACGCATCCACCCTGCCTGCAAGCAATGTGGCGTAATGCAGAACGAACGCGCGGTAGCCTGCCGTTTTGGTGAAGAAATTCGTCACCTGCGCGCTGCTGCCGGTCAACTTACCACGCCACGGTTTGCCGGGCAGGTCCATCAGCAGCATGGGGCAGAAGAACACTTTCAGTCCGCGCGCGCGGATGGCATCGCACATCCGTTGCAGGCTGGCATCGTCCGGGGTGCCGCCATAGCGCGCCACGCTGCCGTCCTTGCCCACCAGCGTTGCCGTGGCCCGTGTTTTACCTGCCACCGCCCAGCTATTCGGCGTGATCTGCGTCACCTCCTTGAATTCCACGCGCGGCGCAATGTCGCAGCTGGCAATATCCATGCTGCTGCCGAACCAGTTCACCACTACCCCCACCCATTCAAGGTTGGGGAATGTCTGTTGTGCATGGTCCAGCGCTACCTGCACGTTCGCTTTGCCTTCGGCGGTGTGCTGGTTCAGCGCCACCTGATAGCCCGTCGGCAGGAAATTCCCGGCCGCATCCTGCCCCATATGCTTGAACTGCGCGACCGGGTCATACACGAACTCACCCGATCCCGGGATCATCATGATCGCCCGCACGGCCGATTCCACCGGCATGCTGTCCACATCGCGCTGGGGCGTGCGGCGCAGCACCTCGAACGTAAAATTCGGAATGCGGTTGCCAAAATCCCCCAGCGGAAAATCCTCGACCACCACATAGGCCAACCCACGATAGGCGGGCGTTTTTCCCACGCCTTCGAAGCTCTCGATCAGCGCATCCGGCAACTGGTCTTCGCTGCCGCGGTAAATGCGGTAGGTTCCCTGGCTCATATCCAGCTGTTTGGCATCCGCCCAGATGCGGCTGATGCGCGTGATCTCCCCCTCGCAGATGGCGATCGCGAACGTGGCGTAATAACTATAGGTCACGCTGGTGCTGGTCGCCTTCTTGCGGCTGCCACCCTTGCCGCCCTGCGTGCTCGTGGTGGTGGTCTGCACTTCCTTGATCGGCCGCGACCAGATCATGTTGCCCGCCAGCCGCATGCTGCCGAACACGATCGGGATCATCCGCCCATAGAGCGACGATTGCACGGCCAGCTGCTCCAGCCGCGCGCCTTCGTAGTGGCGTTTGCTGCTGCCGCCGCCGCCCTCCAGCCCTGCGCCCAGCTGTGCGCCAATGGCCGCGCCAATATGCCCGCCAATGGGGCCACCCACGGCCGTGCCCACGGCGCGGCCCACCGTGGCCAGAACGATCGAAGCCATTGCGGTACTCCTCTGATTTGGTTGTGTCTGGTTAGTTCTCTGGCAAGCGGTAAACGCCGTGGATGGCCGCGTCCCAGCCCTCATCCAACCGGTGCTCCACCACTTTGCGCGCCACCGCATAGGCGTGGATCATGCCGAACGCCTGCGGCGCGGGATAATCCGTTAGCAGCGCCAGATGCTGCGCCCGGCCTTCAATGCGCAGCAGCAGCACATCGCCGGGGCGCTTGCTTGCTGGCTCAGCGCGCATCAGCCGTGCTCCCAGCATGCGCTCGAGATGTTCGCAGTCCGGGCGGTGCCCATAGGTGCGCTGGTCGTAGGTTTGCGGGCGTGCACCGTTGATGCGAATGCCCGCGGCCTCCGCGCTCAGCAGGATCAGTCCAAGGCAATCCATGCCCTCGCGGCTGCGGCCCTGATGGGCAAACGGCACGCCAAGAAACCCGCGCGCCGCCATCAGCAGCACTGCTTGCTGGTCCATCATCATGCTCTTTACGAGAGGAAAACTACTCCGCTTCGGCAGAAGCGGCCTTTTCAGGCCGGAAGGTCTGGCGCATGGCCGGGCGCGCGAACAGCGGCTTCTGGCCAAGGCTTTTGGCATACCACCAGACGATTGCGGCCATGGTAACAATGGCCATGCCAAACACCCAAATGAACGCCGCAATGCTTGCGTTGCCATGCATGCCGATCACGCTGGCCGACACGAAGATCGCGATCGCGATGAGGAAGCCAAGCAACTGCCCAAGAATGGTCGAGATCTGGTGCACACGAAGCGCGCGGTTCTCCCATGTGTGGCGGTGGATCTGCTCGCGCTCGAACATACCCACAATGCGCTCCGCCGAGCCTTTCATCACCGTGTCATAGGCTTCCAGCGTTTCCGGCGAAGGAAGTCCTTCCGGGTTGCGGCGCGAATTATGCTGCTTGGCAAAGCGGCCCTTGCCGGAAGAATGGCGGTCATTATTCATCGTCACGCTCCATGGTGGCCTCGATATCGCCGGCAATGCGTTTAGCATCGCCGCGGAACGCTTCGTTCGCGCTGCGGTAAGGGTGGCGGTAAAGCGCGCTTTCCTGCAAGCGAAGCCCGGCCGACAATCCTTCAACGAATGTGAGGAAAAAACTCATGCTTTTGTTATGCGCCCAAACATACCCGCTTGGCAAGTGGGGCTAGCTGCGGGTCGCCGCCGTTTCAAAGATGCGGTCATTGCCCGGAACATGCGGCTCACCGCGGAAATTCAAGGCATTCGCAAAGCGCTGTACGCAGGTATCGAAGCGTTTGTCGCATCCTGCCACGGCGGTATAACTGTCACCCACTTGCAACGCATGGGGAAGCGGAAGGAACAGGCCGAATCGACCCGCGCGGTAGTCGCGCACCTCCATTTGCTGGCCCGCATTCGCGCCGCTGGTCATGCTCACGATGCCATAGCTGAAAAATCCATTGGTTTCGGTGCGTGTTGCATCCACGAATGCATGCGCGCTTTCCAGCTGCGTGACCGTGCCCGAAACCGTGAACGCGGCAAGGTTCTTGCCACAGCGCGCGTCGCCAAGTTTGGCCCGGCAATGCGCGGTGTAGACCTCACCGATCGTTTGGGCGAGCGCCGCGTTGTAGCCCCGCACTTCCACCACGAATTGCCCGCTGCGTAACGTCACCTCACCCAGCCACCCGGTTTTCAGGTGCAGTTGCCCTGCATCGGGCGCGGTGTAATTCACCATAAAAATACGCAGCTTCGCATGGTCGTACACGCCCGCCAGCAGGTCATTCTCCGCGATTGCATCGTCGCGCAGCATGCCTTCGATCTCAAGGTTATCCACGGCCAGTCCAGCCTGGCTGGTCACGGCGCTGGGCAGCATGCCGGTCGCCGCGCTGTAGCATACGCCTTCCACCCATAGATCCACCGCATGGTCGGTGAAGGATTGCACCACGCCATCGCGGCGGGTGATCTGCCAGCAGGTGGCCAGCGTCGTGACCTCCTGCTGCAGGTGGGCCTGCATGGCCGGGCTTAATTCCTGCATGGCTAACCCCGCACTTCGATCAGGGGAATCTCCGCCCAGCTATGGCTGCCATACGAATCCATGCTGGCCACCAGCTGGTCCGTGTCGAAGCGCACGGGCACATCGAATTCAAAATCCGCTGTGATGGCTGCGCCCAGCACCGGAGCGGCCGCAAAACTCACCACGCCGGTGCCATGGTCCACGCTCACTCCCGTGGTCTGCACCACCCCGTTGCGGTAAATCTTTACGCTACCAATGACCGGCTTCGTAATGCTGCGCACCTCTTGCGCGCCGCCATTCACGTAGCGTTTCACCAACTGAAAATTCGTGCGGGTGCCGTCCCCCGTGCCGATGGATTGCCCCATGGCGCGGTAATCCGCCCAGTCCTTGAAGCGGAATGCTTCTGCCCTGCCCTTGCGCGCGCGGAAGAAGGTGATCAGCGCTTCAAGCTGGGCAGCGTTTTGCACGCCCTTGGCCACATTATAGCGCAACCGGCTTTGTGGCCACACGCTGTTGCGCTGCTCCTGCCCGCTGACACTGGTCACGATATCCGTCACGAATTCCGGCCCACCGGCACTGCCATACGCAATGGCCGGTGGGAATTGCACATCGGCAAATCCCATGGTTGCTACCTATTCAGTTAGAAGGAAATGGTTAGAAAAAGCGCTTACGCGCCAACGCCCTGTTGCTGGGCTGCGGCAGCGCGTTGCTGCATCAGGCGATCGACCTGGCTGACCGGTTGGGCTGCCGCCATCGGGCCGGCAAAACCGCCATTCAGGTTCGGGGCCGATGCACCAAGGTCACGCACCGGCAGAATGCCCTGCGCCACCGCATGCGCTTCACGCACGCTGGCATTGGCCAGCGCGGGGTATGCCTGCATCACGCCTGCCACCTGCTCCGGTGCCATCTTGTGAATGGGCGCACCGAATTGCTGCTTCACCTGCTTGGCGAACAGCTCGTCCTGTGCCACGCGAAGCATGAAGATCAGTTGCGGGTTGATGACCTGCTTGCGATCCACACCCTGCAT
>QFOX01000035.1 GCA_003241645.1 Azospirillum brasilense
CTGACCGTGACGCAGATGCTGCGCGCCAAGGGCGTGGTGGGCAAATTCGTGGAATTCTACGGCCCCGGCCTCGACAACCTGCCGCTGGCCGACCGTGCGACGATCGCCAACATGGCCCCGGAATATGGCGCGACCTGTGGCATTTTCCCGATCGATGCGGAGACCATCAACTACCTCACCATTTCGGGTCGCGACGAGCAGACCATTGCGCTGGTGGAAGCCTACGCGAAAATGCAGGGTATGTGGCGCGACGCCAGCTACGCCGACCCCGTGTTCACCGACACGCTGGAGCTGGATGTGGGCACGGTGGAGCCGTCGCTCGCCGGGCCGAAACGCCCGCAGGACCGCGTGGCACTCAGCAACGCTGCCGCTGGCTTTGCGGCCGAGCTGCCGAAACTGAACGCGGGCAACACCAAGCCGGGCGTGGCCGTGGCGGTGGAAGGCGACAGCTTCACGCTGGAGCATGGCTCGGTCGTGATCGCGGCGATCACCAGCTGCACCAACACCAGCAACCCGTATGTAATGATGGGCGCAGGCCTCGTGGCGCAAAAAGCGCATGCGCTGGGCCTCACTGCCAAACCGTGGGTGAAGACCTCGCTGGCCCCCGGGTCCAAAGTGGTGACCGAGTACCTCGCCAGCGCTGGGGTGCAACCCGCACTGGATGCGCTGGGCTTCAACCTCGTGGGCTATGGCTGCACCACCTGCATCGGCAATTCCGGGCCGCTGAACGACAACATCGAAAAATCCATCAAGGACAACAACCTCGTGGTGGCCTCGGTGCTGTCGGGCAACCGCAACTTCGAAGGTCGCGTGCACCCGTTCGTGCGCGCCAACTACTTGGCCAGCCCGCCGCTGGTGGTGGCCTACGCCATTGCCGGGTCGATGAACATCGACATCACCAAAGAAGCCATCGGCACCAGCAAGGACGGCACGCCGGTCTACCTGAAAGATATCTGGCCGACGCGCCAAGAGGTGAGCGACGCGGTGCACAAGGCCGTGACGCGTGACATGTTCATGAAGAAATACGCCGACGTGTTCAGCGGCGAGAAGGAATGGCAGTCCATCGCCACCGCGGCGGGCATGACCTACCAGTGGGACGTGACCTCGACCTACGTGGCGAACCCGCCCTACTTCGAGGGCATGAAGCCAGTGGCGAACGACGATGCGTTCACCAACATCGAGGGTGCGAGCATCCTCGCCATTCTGGGCGATTCCATCACCACCGACCATATCTCGCCTGCGGGCAATATCAGCAAGACCTCGCCGGCGGCGGGCTACCTCACCAGCCATCAGGTGCCCCCGGCGGAGTTCAACAGCTACGGCGCGCGCCGTGGCCACCACGAGGTGATGATGCGCGGCACCTTCGCCAACGTGCGCATCAAGAACGAAATGCTCAATGGCGTGGAAGGCGGCTTCACGAAATACATCCCCTCCGGCGATCAGATGAGCATCTATGACGCGGCGATGATGTATAAGAACACCGGCACCCCGCTGGTGATCTTCGCGGGCAAGGAATACGGCACCGGCTCCAGCCGCGACTGGGCCGCGAAAGGCACCTTCCTGCTGGGCGTGAAAGCCGTGATCGCCGAGAGCTTCGAGCGCATTCACCGCAGCAACCTCGTGGGCATGGGCGTGCTGCCGCTGGTATTCACCGGCGGGCAGAACCGCCAGAGCCTTGGGCTGAAGGGCGATGAGACCATCAGCATCGATGGCATCGCGCACAATTTGCACCCGCGCAAGGAACTCACCGCCACCATCACCCGCGCCGATGGCAGCAGCCAGCAGGTGAAACTGCTCTGCCGCATCGATACGCCGGACGAGCTGGAATACTACCGCCACGGTGGCATCCTGCAGTATGTGATGCGCCAGATCATGGGCACCGCCCAGGCAAAGGCGGCCTAGCATGACCGATTGGCAGGCGCGCGTTGATTCCCCCGCGAAGAAACCGCGCCTGCTGGTCGTGGATGACAGCAAGCTGGACCTGAAAATGAACCGCGACGCCTTCGAAAAGCGCGGTTACGAGGTGGTCACGGCCTGCGCGAACGATGATTTCCTGTTCCCCGAGGAACTGGCCGAACTCATCCAGCGCGAGAAGCCCGATTGCATCCTGACGGACTTTGCCATGGGCTTCATGAATGGGTTCGACACGCTGGAAGCCGCCCAGCAGGTGGCGCCCGGCGTGCCGGTGGTGCTGAACAGCTCGGTGCCGTCCGACGCGACAAAACTATCCGGCAAACCGCTGGAAGCACTGGTGGGGCCGCAAGGTTTCGCCGCCATTCACCTGAAGGGACAGGCGAATGCCATTGACGCCGTATTCAAAGAGTGCCTTGCTAAAGGCCAAAGCCCAACCCGTTAAGGAGAGCCCATGAGCCAGAACCCGATTGATGCTGACCAGGTAAGCCGTGTCATCATGCTGCTATACGGCAAAATGGACCATGGCGGGCCGTTCTGGTGCTACGTGGCCATCAAGCCGTCGCAGTTCGAAGCGTTCAAGGCTGCCGAGGCTGCTGGCAATATCGATCTCTATAATTTTGATGCGTTCGGTGAAGTGATCGTGTCGGCCGAGGGCAAGACCCCGCCGGAAGATGTGACCCTGAAGGTCGCCGAAATGTATGGGGCGGATGCCAGCACCTTCTTCCAGCCGATGGACCCGATGGCCGAGATCGACAAAAAGATCGAGGAACTGAAAGCCCAGCAGGGCGGCGAGTAAGCTTAGGTCTTAAACCGCGGCAAGCGCCATTTCTTCCAATACGCCACCAACCGCAGCATCAGCGCAGCGGCCAGCACCATGGCGCTCGTAGACTGGGTAAGGGCGTCACATTCCTTCAACGCCAGCATGCACGCCGCCACCAGCAGTGAAATGGTTCCATAAAAATCGCTGCTCAGCAATGCGGGCACTTCGCGCAGCAGCATGTCGCGCAGGATGCCGCCGCCCGTGGCGGTGAGGAACGCCAGCACCATGACCCCGAAGCTGGAAAGCCCCGCTTCGATACCGACCAGCGCGCCGGTGAGGCTGAAGGCGGCAAGGCCCACCGCGTCGCACAGCACGAACAGGCTGTGCTGTTCCAGATCGGTGCGGCGGTGCAGCTTCAACAACAGGCCCGCCGCGATCACCCCCATGGCGATGTAGAACGGCAGCGGGTTGTTGAGCACCGCAGGCGTGCGGTTGACCAGTACGTCGCGCAGCGCGCCGCCGCCATTGGCGGTGAGCATACTGATGATGAAAATGCCCATCAGGTCCAGATGTTTGCGCACCGCCGCGAGAAACCCGCTGAGCGTGAACGCCACCGTGCCGATGATGCCTGCAATGGTGAAAATATCCCACGCCATGCTTGCTACCCCGCCCACTCGTCGTACCGGCTGATGCCGTCGAAATCATTCTCGAAGCGCTCGGCCTGTGCGTGGGGCCGCGCCAGTAACGGCGTCGCCGGGTCCATCAGTTGGGCCATGGCGTGTTTCAGCGGGGTGATGAGCGTTTCCTGCATGGCCGCGTCCCACGGCAATTGCACGATCTGCCCGGCGCGCTTGCCGCTGGGCAGCCCCCAATATTCCAGCGCGCTGGGCGGGGTGCCCTGCTCGCCCAGCAACCATGCATAGGCCAGTAGCTGCACGGCGCGGCCGTCCTGCATTTCGGCCAGGGTCGGCGCTTTGCCGGTTTTATAATCCACCACGGTGATGGAATCGCCCGCCTGCTCCAACCGGTCCATGCGGCCATGCAGCTGCAGCGCCGTGTCGGCAGCAAGCGCCACCGCCCCCTCAATGGGGCGTTCGCTCATCACCTGCAGGCCTGCGGCGCGCCGCTGCACTTCTTGCGCGTTCACGAACTGCAGCGCCGCGATAAGCCGCCGCCGCCAGAAGAGCTGCACCGCGGGGCGCGCATCGTACGGCGCCAGCACCTGCGCGGCCCATGCGCTGATCTGCTCCGGCGACGGGCTTTGCCCATGCGCGGTCCAATATTCGGCGAGTTGTTGGATGGCCTTGTGCGCGAGCGTGCCAAAGTCCCGCGCTTCGGGCTCGGCATCCAATTCGTTCAGGGCGCGCAGGCCAAGCACGGCTTCGGCATAGATGCTGAACGGGTCGGTAAACAGCTTATCCAGCGCACTCACCCGCAGGCGTGCGGGGCGCTGCGCGGGCGTGGGCCGCGGCGGCTCGTTCGGTTCGAACCGCGCGCTGGCATGCAGCGCCATGGCCAGTTTCTGGTAATGGTGGGTGATGCAGGCATCCTTGCCTGCGCCACTGGCGGAAAGCAGCGTGACCAGTCGTTCGATGTAGCGCGAGCGCGCCACCGGGCTGCCCCCCTCACGCTCCGGATAGGTGAGGAACACCTCGCCCGCGCTGGCCTGCACCAGTACGTCATGCGCCATGAGGGCGGCGTGCTCTTCCGCGCCGGGCAGGCCGAGCTGCTGTTGCTGGGCAAGGTTCATCCACGGGCTTTGGCCGTACAGCCCCGGCCACACGCGCTCCTGCATGTTGCCCAGCACCACGCGGGCGAAACATTGCAGCCGCGCTTCCACCGGTGTGAGCATGAACAGCCGTGGGTGCGCGGCAAATTGCGGGCCGCGCCACGGGGCTTCCAGCGCGCGTTGCAGCAGCGCTTCCATGGCGTAGCTGTCGATACTGCCGAGCATGTCGGCGGCCTCCAGCCCTGCCAGCGCATCGCCCAGCGCTTCATGGCCGGGCACGGCGGCAGGCTGCAGCTGCGCCAGCAATTCCTGAAGGTGCGTGGCCCATGCGGAAGGCGTGTGGCTGGTGCGGGCCAGCTCGGCCACGCGCGCCATGAACGGTGCCAGCTGGCGATACGCGTCACTTTCGCGCAGCAGGGCCGGCACATGCGGCAGGCTCCCCACGCGATGGGTAGGCACGCCGCGCACGGCATGGTCGAATGCATCAAGCCAGCCGCGCCACGCGGTTACATCTCTGCCCAGCTGCACCGCCGGGTTGCGCAGCAGCGCCACCAGCGCGCGGCTGGATTCGGGCGCTTCCATGCAGGCCAGCAGCGCCACCAGCACACTGCCTGCCGCGCTTTGCGCCAGCGTGCCATGGCTGCTGCGGTTGGCTTGCAGGCCATATTGCGCGAGATGCGCATCGACCCGCGCCATGAGCGATTCATCGGGCGTGATGAGGGCGATGCGCCCCTCGCCCGGCGTTTCCAGCCCTTCGCGCAGGATGAGGGCGATGCTGCGCGCCTCTTCCTCGGCATGCTGGCAGGGCACGATGCGCACATGCGCGTAGGCCTGCGGCGCGACCGGGCGTTGCTTCCATTCCTGCATCGCTTCGATGCGGCACAGCGCCTCCAGCCAGATGGAGCAATGCGCCCCGCCCTCGCCCAGCGCGGTCACCTCACCCAGCGCAGTGCCGGTGGATTCCAGCAGGTTCTTGATGTGGAAATACGGGTGCGCCGGGGTGATCTGCGCCCATGCCTGCGCCTGCATGCGCGGGTCCAGCCCGGGCAATATCACCGCGCCCTGCAGCAGCCCGGCGATGGTGCCGAGCAACTGCGCGGTGGCGGGCTGCGAGCCGGTGGAGCCCACCGCAATGACCGGGTAGTCCGGCGGGGTGTGCTGCCATGCGGCGCTCAGCGTTTGCAGCACCTGCACTTCGTGCGCGGCTTGCGTGACCTGTTCATGCACGGATTCGATGAGTGGCCACTGTTCGCCCACGATGTTCAGGAACGCCAGCGATTGCTGCCAATGCTCGGCATAGTCGCCGGGGAAAAGCTGTTGCAGGGTTTCGGGCGTGAGCGCCACCTGCGCGCGGGTGCAGCGGTCCTGCAGGTCGGCGAGGTAATCGGCCAGCTGCATCGCATGTTCCAGCGAGGCGCGCCCGCCGCGCTGTTCTTCGAAGCGCATGACCTGCAACGTCAGCAGGTAATGGCGCACGGCGTTGGGCATGGCGGGCGCGATCGCCGTGATGGCAGGCAGCGCCGCCGGGCCAAGCAGGCCAAGCAATTCGGCCCCGATATCGGCCAGCGAGAAAATGCGCGGCAGCAGCAGCGTGCGCCCTTCGGCCTGCCGGCGGATGGCGTCGCGCAGCGTGAGGGTGGCGCGGCGCGTGGGCACGAACATGACCGTGCGCGCCCATTGCTCGGCCGGCACGGTGGCGTGCAGCAACTGCGCTGCCATTTCGGCAAGGTCAGTTCCGGGATAATTACTGAAAAAACGCATGGCGGCCATGGCCGCAACTATAGAGCGCCCCTAGCGCTTCGCAATGCCAATCAGCCGCTCGGAAAGTTCCATCTGCAGGCGGCGACGGATCTCTTCACGGTTGTCGGGGCGCACGCGGTAACGCATGGCCAGCGACTGGTAGTCCTGCTCGGAAAGCGGCAGCTCGAAGGTCACCTCGTCGTTCAGGGCCGAATCAAGCCCCACCAGTTCGCGCATGATGTCGCGCACACGCACCCCGCGCGACAAAGCGAGGTCGATCATCACCTTCGCGGCCTTCAGGTTGCAACGTACGCGGTCGGTCTCGGGCGGGATCACCTCGTCCAGCGAGAGGTAGTTGTTCTCACGCGCGGTGAGGAACGACGGCAGCGGCGGCATGCCGGAATCGATGATGGCGTCCATCGCCGGTTGCGGCTTGATCTCGTCACGCAGGATGAAGATGGGCTCGGCGGGCTCCGGTTCGCTCAGGCGGCGGAAATCCGGGCGGCTATGCGGTTGCTGCTGCACGCGCGAGGGCTCGGCGAACAGCGGCGGTTCGCTGGCGGGGGCGTTTGCCGCGGCCACCGGCTGCTGCACAATGCTGGTGGCGATGAACGGCGTGCGTAATAGCGGCTGGTCGACCATGGAGGTATCGGCCACCGGCGGTGCTTTCGCGTTTTCTTTCGCCACTTGCAGTACCGGCGGCGCGGGCACGTGCGGCACCGGCTCGGCAATGCCGGCGATATCCTCGACCGGGCGATAAACGGTGACCAGCACGCGGTTTTCGCCAGTGGCGTCCTCGTGCTCGATCTCCAGCGCGCGGTCGCCGCTGTCGCTGACCAGCAGGTTGTAATGGAACTGCTTCACCTGGCGGCCCGCCTGCGCGGTACTGAGGCGGCCCAGCAGCACGCTGCCTTCCACCCAGTCCACCGACTTCACATAACGCGGCGCGGCCCAATCGCCCTCGATGGCGAGGTCGGCTTTGCAGCGAATCGTCTTGGCGGTGGATTGCTCGGTGAAGAAGCTCAGCGCGTCGCGCCCGAACCAGTGATCCTGCTCGTCGGCATCCAGCTCGCGCGATACGGCAAGGTAGAAGCCTTCCGCATCTTCGGCGATGGTGAGGCTGAAATGCATGTCGCCGCCCACTTCGAGCGCGTAGCTGATATTGATGTCGGCGCCAAAACGGTAGGTGCGCACCTGGCGAATGATGGCGCGCGCACCGGCCAGTTGCGGCAAGGTGCAATCGCTGCTGAACGTGATAACGGAGCCGGGCCCCAGATTGTTCAATTTCATGCTTGGCTTCCGCATGTCATTACGCGCTGCCGGGCTGGCAGGCGAAGACAGGCTTTCACTCTTTGCATTTAACCACATGGCGCGTTAACTATTGATTAACCACCTGCATAGCAAGCATCAAAATATGACGTTTGTGTGATGAGGCGTTAAGCCCTTATTTTTTAAGCAAACGCCCCTGCTCGCGCTTCCAGTCGCGCTCCTTGATGGCCTCGCGCTTTTCGTGCTTCTTTTTGCCCGCGGCGACTGCAAGTTGAATTTTGGCCCAGCCGCGATCGTTGAAATAGACCGACAGCGGGATCAGCGTGACGCCACGCACTTTCAGTGCGCCGATGAGCTTTTGCACCTGCCGCTTGGACAGCAGCAGCTTGCGCCCGCGCGTGGGCTCGTGGTTCTGGCGGTTGCCGTGGCTGTATTCGGGAATATGGGCATTCCACAGCCAGATCTCGCCTTCCTTGTGGCTGGCGTAGGCGTCCTGAATATTGGCGCGGCCGCTGCGCAGCGATTTCACCTCGGTGCCCAGCAGCTGGATGCCCGCTTCCATCTGTTCCTGAATGGCATATTCGAAATGGGCGCGCCGGTTGATCGCGACCTTTTTGTAGCGCTCATTGTCCGGCTGTTTGCTCATGCGCCTAGGCCAGCTTCAGTGCGGCCAGCACGTCGCGCATCAGCTGTTGCGTGGCGGCGGTGGGGTCCACCAGCGGCAGGCGCATGGAACCGTCGCAATGTTTCAGCACGCCTGCGGCGAATTTCACCGGCATGGGGTTGGTTTCGCTGAACAGCGCCGACACCAGCGGCACCAGCGGCGCATGCAGCGCGCGCGCTTCGTCGTATTTCCCGGCGAGGGTAAGCTCCTGCACCTGCGCGGAAAGCTTGGGTACAAGGTTCGACAGCACGGAGATAACCCCGCGCCCGCCCATGGCGTTGAAACCGACCATGGTCATGTCCTCGCCCGAGAACTGCACCAGTCGGTCGCCCACCAGATGTTTCAGGGTGGAAACGCGGGCGAGATCGCCGGTCGCGTCTTTCACACCCGCGATGTTCGGGATCTCGGCAAGGCGCGCCAGCGTGCTGTCGGCAATGTTGATCACCGAACGGCCGGGAATGTTGTAGATGAAGATGGGCAAGCTGGTGGCCTGCGCAATGGCTTTGTAATGCTGGTACAGCCCTTCCTGCGTGGGCTTGTTGTAGTACGGGGCTACCACCAGCGCCGCATCGGCCCCGGCTTTTTCGGCGGCCTGCGTAAATTCAATGGCCTCGGCGGTGGCATTGCTGCCGGTGCCCGCCATCACCTTCACGCGACCGGCGGCGACCTTTACGGCGCGCTCCACGATCTCTTTGTGCTCGGCGTGGCTGAGCGTGGGCGATTCGCCCGTGGTGCCGCACGGCACGATGCCGTGGATGCCCTCGGCGATCTGCCACTCCACGAAGCGTTCGAATTGCGCGATATCCACCGCACCGCTTTGGGTGAAGGGGGTGATAAGGGCCGTGTAGGCGCCAAAAAAGTCAGATGCGTATGTCATAGGGCGGCATTAATAGTCGGCGCAGAGATTTTTACCAGCCGAAAAACCACGATACTGCCCACCTTTGGGGGTGCAGCGCACGCCGTGCGCATCGAACACGCAGTCGGGGTCGGCGCGCAGGGCGGCGCACAGGTCGCGTTCGCGCATCTGCCAGAAATGGGCGTTCAGCCCCATGCCAATGCCGAAGATGACGTAATAGAACACCAGCGTGCGGAAATGCGCGCGATTGAACATGGCCCGCGCGGAATAGACGATAACGCCCAATAATCCACCCAGCGTGACCAGCGAATAATACGGCGTTTCGCCATTCAGGTTGCGCACCACTTCCAGCCCGAGGAACGGAAACGCAATGCAGCCCAGCAGCAGGCTGATGAGCGCGTAGAAGCTGCTGAAGCGTTTGAAGTCCTGTTCCAGTTCGGTCTGCATCGCTTTGCATTACTGCGCCGGCATATCAGCGTCAACCGCGCATGGTGCTTGCGTTTGCTGCGCGGGCACGTTAAGCCCTGCCGCAGTCGGAGTGTAGCGCAGCCTGGTAGCGCATCTGGTTTGGGACCAGAGGGTCGGAGGTTCGAATCCTCTCACTCCGACCATTCATAAAAAGAGCCACCCTTCGGTGGCTTTTTTTTGTGAATGGCGGGTGAGGTTGCGATAAGAACCTCTTTCGACCCGAGCAGCACAGCTGCGAGGGAGGCGAGCGCAGCGAGCCAATCCTCTCACTCCGACCATTATTATATTCTTCCATTTCATCCCTTGACCAGCGCGCGCGGCGCCGATATACCCCCTCACCTCAGGTTGGCGGGGCGTAGCGCAGCTTGGTAGCGCGCCTGCTTCGGGAGCAGGAGGCCGGAGGTTCGAATCCTCTCGCCCCGACCATTCACAAAGAAGCCACCTTCGGGTGGCTTTTTTTTGTGAATGTGGGGTGAGCGCGCGGTGAGCACCGCATTCGACCCGACGCTTAGCGAACATCGTAAGCTTAGCAAGGGCGCGCAGGCCAAGGGCCGAGCACATCCTCTCGCCCCGACCATTCTGAATAAAAAAGGCACCCGTTTGGGTGCCTTTTTTCTTGGCGATACGCGATGGATTAATGCGCCGCCATCGCCAGCTCTTTGGGCTGCTGCAGCATTTCCATATGCTGGGCGGTGCTGATCTTCGTGCCGGGCGTGTCGGCACGCTTTTCCAGCACCTTCTGCACTTCCGGCTCATGCTGCGGCGCTGCGGCGGTAATGGCTGGGGTTTGTTTTGCAAGCCACGGGTTTTGCTTCAAGGCAGCAAGTTCGTCGCGCAACTGCTTAGCGATCTCTTCGGATTTTCCGCCCAGCACTTCTGCTGATGCGATATAGCCCGCAAGGCGGTCCACTAACGCATCTTGCTTATCGGCATCCTGCTGGCTGATGAATTGCGCCGTGGCAGAGAGTACGGAATCCGCGGTGCTTTTGTCAGTGCTCACGCCCTGACCGTGCCCTTTGGAGGAAATCGCCATCAGGGCTTCTGCCACCACATTTAACCCAATGAACACAGCGCGCCCGGTCATCACCTGGCGACGATGTTTTAAGCTGCCCGCGGTATCATCCGGCTTGGGCCGCCATTTCATGGCGGTTACTGCAGCGTGGATTGCGGTGGCCGCCATGTAGCCAAATCCGGTAGCCCGCAGGGGCTTTTCCTCAACCCATTGCCACACACGGCCAAGACCTTTTTTCTTTTCTTCCCCTTCAATGGGCGTCTTTTCTTTAATGGCAATGCCGGCGACCGCGGAAGTTGCCGTTACAAGGCCCAGGCCAACGTCAAGGCGTTCTTCAAAAATCGCCTCTTTCATTGATTTCAGCGTGTTTTGATCAAAAAGGTCAGTGATGCCCTCTTTTTTCTGCTTTGCAATCGTTTGCTCAAGTGTACCGATAGATCCCTTTAATCCGCCGATTTCCTTAAGGGATGCACGCATGAGCGTAAGGCCTACGACGGTGTAGACGACGTTCAAAGCCTCGGAAGGATAACGCTTGAGCAGCTCATGGACTTTACCAAACAGACCATGTTTGGGTTCCGGCTGTTTGATGAGCACATCGTCACTGTTCGGGTCCAGCAACCCATCGCGCTTTAGAAAGCGCTCGATCTTCGCGGTCGTGGTTTTGATCTCGGTCGCGGATTGGTCGCGGCTGCCATAGTTGAACAGAATCAGGCTACCCGCAGCGTAACCAAGCCCGGATATGATTTTTGAATGCCCACCACCAACGGCGCTTTCAGCCTCTTTAATATGTTTTTCAAGCGCAGGCAGGTCGCGCAATTTGTGATGGAGGATGTGACGCGTCTTATCCTGAATGACTTCGGGGGAGTAGCCATGCTGCTTCGCTTCGGCAACCAGTTTCTTCGTATTAGCAAAGTCCTTGTTTTTTTTGTGCAGCTCCATGCCAGCATAGGTCATAAAGGCGACATCACCGGCCATGTAGCCAAGCCCGGTCCATTTCAGGGTGGCGGCGGTGAATTTTTCCTTGAAGCTGCGTTCGTCGGCTTTGGTTTTGGTGGGCGCATCCCCACCATCCAGCGCGTGTTGGTCGCGCAGGAAATTCAGTAACTGCCCATCGCCTTTGAAGCCACGGATCTCAAGCACAGGTTTGCCTTCGTGCGTGGTGGCAATGCCGAACCAGCCCTTGCCTGCCAGCTCTTCCTGAATGGAACGCAGCGAATCGGCCGAAGCATCCGGCGCAGCGCGCAGGTATGCCCGTGCACCACCGCGCTCGTTGACGATCACGTCAACTTCTTCGATCAGCGAACCAGACTGGTAGGTGTATTTCGGCAATGCGCGACGCCTTCCATGGTTACCCGCAAGAACGGGTGAAGTAGTTTATCTGCCCTTAAAGATAGCAATCGAATGTGACAGTTTCGCGTCGAAGCGGTCGATTTTTCAAAGTTTTTTCGTGGGGCTTCGGCCACACCCATCGGCTTTTCTCGATGTTTTGCAGCGCAACATCGAATCCGCTTGGCATTCGCCCCGCGCCCGCTACAGTCCAGCCCCTATCACCTGATGCACGGGGGCTGCATGACTGAGAAAGTGAACCGCAAAGTCGTTATTTCCGGAATGCTGGGCAACGGCCTCGAATGGTACGATTACGCGCTTTACGGCATTCTCGCCCCCATCTTCTCGCATTTATTCTTCCCCCCCGCCGGGCCGGACGATGACGGCACCTCGGGCCTCATCAAGGCCTACCTTGCCTTCGCGGTGGGCTTTGTGTTCCGCCCGCTCGGCGCGGTGATTTTCGGCCGTATCGGCGATAAATACGGCCGCAAGAAAGCGCTCGTCACCTCCATGATCATGATGGCGGTGGCCACCGGCTGCCTCGGCCTGCTGCCCACCTACGCCATGATCGGCATGGGCGCGCCCATTCTGCTGGTGCTCATCCGCATCATTCAGGGCATTTCGCTGGGCGGGGCGTTCAGCGGCTCCATGAGCTACGTGGTGGAGCACGCCCCGGCCAACCGCCGCGCCAAAATCGGCAGCGTCACCATGCTCAGCCTTGTCATCGGGTTCCTGCTGGGCTCGGTGGTGGCGAACATCACTTCCAGCGTGCTGGGGCAAGCGGCGTTCGAAAGCTGGGGCTGGCGCCTGCCGTTCTTCGTGGGCGTGGGCATTGGCTTCGTGGGCCACTATATTCGCCACCATGGCGAAGAAAGCCCTGCCTTCACCGAGGCGAAAGAAAGCGGCGGCCTTTCGGACCGCCCGGTGCGCGATGCGTTCTGCAAGTATCCGCTAAAAATGTTCCAGGGCTTCAATTTCTATCTCTGCGTGACGATTCCGTTCTACCTGCTCGCCATCTACATGATCAGCTACACCAGCCAGTATCTGGGCATGAGCAACAGCGAGGCGCTGCGCATCAACAGCATTGCCATGGTGGCCATGTTCCTGCCCATGTGGTGGGCGGGCGGGCTTTCCGACCGCATCGGCCGCAAAAAGGTGCTGTATGGTGCCATCATCGGCCTGATGCTGCTCGCCTACCCCTGCTTCGAGCTGATGCAGAGCGGCGAATTCGTGAAGATCGCCGCGGCACAAGCCGCGCTGGCCTTCATGGTGGGCATCTACATGGCGCCCATTCCCGCACTGCTGGTGGAACTCTACCCCACCCGCATCCGCTACACGGGCATGTCGCTGAGCTACAATTTCTGCGCCATTATCGGCGGGCTCACGCCGACCATTTCGGTCTGGCTCATTAACCGCACCGGCGACAACAGCAGCATCATGTACCTGCTGCTGCTGGCGGGGGCTGGTTCGTTCCTCGCGCTGCTGACCTACAAGGACCTGTACAAGGAGCCGCTGCACTAGCGTTGCAGCGCCAAACGCGGATACGAAAAAGGGTGCCAATGGCACCCTTTTTTAATCGGTATCGGTTGGCAATGACAGGATTTGGCTCGCCATGCTCGCCTCTTTCGTGACATAAAAAAAGCCCGCCGGAGCGAGCTTTTTTCAATGGTCGGAATGACAGGATTTGAACCTGCGACCCCTAGTCCCCCAGACTAGTGCGCTACCAGGCTGCGCTACATTCCGACATACACCGCATGTAGCCCAGCCTGTGTATTAGGTGTTGGCCTTCGCCAACGGGGCTGCGCTACATTCCGACGTGGCAGTGGTGTTACCCAGCACGCGCTTGGAACGCAAGGAGATAATGCGAAAAGTTAGGCGCCGACCGCGCGGGCGAGATCGTGGCGCAGTGCAATCAGCTCGGCACGCACCGCAAGCAGCGCGTCACGGTCCAGCTGGCGCCCGGTCGCAACGGCGGGTGCGCTGGCCGGTGCTTCAGCCACGGCTTCGTCGCCATCGCTCAGCGCATCCGCGATCTGGGCGAGGATATCGTCCTGCGGTTCGTCGATCTGGTTGTCGTTGCTGTTGGCCGGCGGCACGGATGCCATCCACTGTTCGGCGCTCACGCCGCTATCGATGCCACGGGCGAAATCTTCGATGGCTTTTTTGGCACCCTTGATGGTGTAGCCCTGCGTGTAAAGCAGGTGTTTGATCTGGCCGAGGATCTCAAGATCCTGCGGGCGATAGAAACGGCGGCCGCCATTGCGCTTGAGCGGCTTGATCTGCGCGAATTTCGTTTCCCAGAAACGCAGCACATGCTGCGGCACATCCAGCGCTTCGGCTGCTTCGCTGATGGTGCGCAGGGCGGTTGCGGATTTTTCTTTTTTACGGTCGTCGGAAGGTAACGCGAACAGCGTTTCGGAACTTGCCATGGGATGCCCTTTTTAAGGTGTATTTTTTATGGGTAGACAGAAGAGAAAGCGAGGATCGCCCGGAATGCCGACTAGAATTCGTCGGCCGCCGAACTGCCGGGCAATGCGAGTTCACCCGTATTGACCGATTGTTTAAGGATATTGCTGGCGTTGAACGACAGCACGGTGCGCGGGGTGATGGGCACTTCCACGCCGGTTTTCGGGTTGCGGCCGATGCGTTCTTTCTTGCGGCGCAGCTTGAAGGTGCCGAAAGACGAGAGCTTCACCTGTTCGCCCGCGGCGAGCGCGCCACAGACTTCTTCCAGCACGGAATCGACCAGTTGGGTGGATTCGGACAGCGACAGACCGATCTCGCGGTAGACGGCGTTGGAAAGGTCGGCGCGGGTCAGGGTTTTGCTGGTCATGGGGCAGCTCCGTTATGCGTTACCTACCAAGAGGTTACACAACAACCCCAGGTGAGTCCAGCGCCAAGTGCAGGCATGGCAACAATCGCGCCGGGGCGCAGTTTTCCTTCGCGGGCGGCCACGTCCAGCGCCAGCGGAATGCTCGCCGCCGAGGTGTTGGCGTGGCGATCAACGGTGACCATGCATTTTTCTTCCGGCAGCTTCAGCGTACGGCCGATCTTGGTGATCATGCGCGCGTTGGCCTGGTGCGCCACCACAAGGTCCACATCCGCAATGCTCAGGCCCGCTTTGGCCAGCGTGCTGTGGGTGATGGCGACCATTTTCTCAACGCCATGGCGGAATACTTCCTGCCCCTGCATGAACAGGTGACCGGCGGTTTTGGTGCTGGCGGTACCGCCATCGGTGCCCAGCAGCGGCCCGAATTCGCCCGCCGCTTCCAGCGAAATAGCCTTGATGCCGCGCCCATCCGCGCCGTCATGCGCTTCAAGGATGACCGCCCCCGCCCCGTCACCGAACAGGATGCAGGTGGTGCGGTCCTGCCAGTCGATGATGCGCGACATGCATTCTGCACCAATGACGATCACGCGGCTGGCTACGCCGGTCATGATCCAACCATGTGCGGTGGCCAGTGCGGCCACGAAGCCGGTGCAGGCAGCGGCCACATCCACCGCAGCGCCGCGCGGCACGCCAAGGCCTGCCTGCACTTTGGTGGCAACGCTGGGCATGGTGCTATCGGGCGTGGAGGTGCCCACCACGATGCCGTCAATATCCGCGGCACTGAGGCCTGCATTGGCCAGCGCGGCTTTGGCCGCTTCCAGCGCAAGGTGCGAAGTGGACTGATCGTCGGCCGCGATGTGGCGCACGGTGATGCCGGTGCGCTCGCGGATCCATTCGTCGTTGGTGTCCACCATGGTGGCGAGGTCGGCATTGGTCAGGCGCTTTTGCGGCAGGTAGCTGCCGGTGGCGCGAATGATGGAGGTTTTCATAGTACCTGTGCGAGGTAGGGAGTCTGGCCGGTACCGGCGCGCTTCAGCTCGTCGGTGATCTTGGCGTTTACGTCATGTTCCACCAGCTGGATGGCCACGTTGATGGCGTTTGCAAAACTTTTCGCATCGGCCCCGCCATGGCTTTTCACGGCAATGCCGTTCAGGCCGAGCAGGATAGCACCGTTGAGCTTGCGCGGATCGAAGCGGCGCAACGCAATGCGAATGGCCGGGCGCGCCAGCAGGTAGCCAAGCTTGGCCATGGCCGAGCTGCTATAGGCTTCCTTCAGCGCACCATAGATAAGGCGCGACGCGCCCTCGGCGGTCTTCAGGGCGATGTTGCCGGTGAAGCCGTCGGTCACCACCACGTCGGTCGTGCCTTCGAGAATGTCGTTGCCTTCCACGAAGCCATAATAATTCACGGGGATGGTGCCGGCGCGCAGCGTTTTGTGCGCGTCCTTCACCTCGTCGTGGCCTTTCATTTCTTCGGAGCCCACGTTCAGCAGGCCAATTTTGGGGTTGGTGAGGCCCAGCACGGCGCGTGCATAGGCATCGCCCATGATGGCGAACTGTACGAGGTTGTCGGCCGTGCAGTCGATGTTCGCGCCCATATCCAGCAGCACTACCGGCTGCGCGCGCGACGGCACGGTGGCGGTAATGGCGGGGCGGTAAATGCCCGGCAGGGTCTTCAGGGCGAATTTGGCGGTGGCCATGAGTGCGCCCGTGTTGCCGGCGGAAACGCAGGCGCAGGCCTGCCCGTTCGCCACCGCATCCAGCGCAAGGCGCATGCTGGATTTGCGGCCCGAGCGCAGCGCCACGGAGGGCTTCTCGTCCATCGCGATCACGTCGTCGGTGTGCACGATCTCGCTGACAGCCGCGAGGTTGCGATGGCGCGCAATGAGCGGCGCAATCACCGGCTCACGCCCAAAGAACAAAAACCGCGTGTTCGGATGCAGCTTCAGCGTCAGGCGTGCGCCTTGAATCACGGATTCCGGGGCTTTGTCGCCCCCCATGGCATCCAAGGCGATGGGTAATGGATTCGCCACGCGCGCCCCCGCTGAAACGGTTGGCCTAGCGTTTTACTTTGGCCGTGGTCACTTTGCGGCCCTTGTACATGCCGTCTTCCGACACGTGGTGCGGGCGCTTCAGGGTGCCGGTGGTTTTATCTTCGGAAACCGCCACTTTTTCGAGTGCATGGTGCGATTGGCGCATGCCACGACGCGAGGGCGAAGTTTTTCTCTTAGGAACAGCCATGGGATTAACCTATGGTAAGATGTTGAACAATATATTTAATTTCGCGCTCAAGGGCATAGCCCGTTCGCGAGAAGTGGCGCAGTATAGCGGCGGTTTCTCAGAAATAAAGCGCGAATTTGCAACGATTAACGCTGCACCCCTTCATCGGGCGTGCGCTGGGCATGTTCGGCGGGGGTTTTGGGGGCCCGCGCCTGCATGTGGCTGCGCGGGCTGCCCACATGCGCCGAGGGGAACAGCGTGCGTGCATCGCGGTGGATCATGATCTCGCCCACCTCGCGTGCATCAAGGCCCCCCTCGTTATAGGGAATGTAGAAGAAGTCCACCGTGCCGGTCTTCACCGAACGGCGCTTCAGCAGGCGCTCGATGCCTTCCTTGGGGCTGGTGCGCATTTTGCCTTCGTCGGCCAGGCGGGGGTTGAATTCCTGGCACCACACATGGCGAATGCCCTGCGTGCCAAGTTTGCGCATGGCCTGCCCCAGCGCATTCACCTCGGCACTGGGGGCGGCCTTATCAACCGGGGTTTTTACCGTGACGGCCGCGAACAATTTTCCATCGTCGCGCTGGATGACCACGCACCGCGCCCAGCCTATTTCGTCCTCGATCAGGTGGTTGACCTCGTCGGCGCTTAAATCTTCCAGCGAGCCAAGCTTGTGGCGCTTGGCCAGCGCATGCACGCGGTTGGCGACCGTGAGCTGGATCTGCTCGCGCATGTATTCGTTGAGCTTGTCGAGCGGCACTTCCATGGGGCCGGGCACCCGCTCCCCTTCTGGCTGCGGGCCAAGGGGCTGGCCGCGCGGCGTCAGCCCCCGAATGGCGATGTTGGGCTCCTCCTCCACATCGCGGTCCAGCCAGTCGCGCACCTCATGTTTCAGCTTCGCTTCCGCATCGGTCTGGTGGTGGCGGTGTTCCTCCGGCAGCTCAATGCGGCGACTGCGATTGAGGAATGCCGTATCGGTCAGCCAGCAGGCACCGCGCGGCACGGCATCCACCGAGGTGACGTCACTGATCAGGCCAATCGGCTTCTTGCCGTCCGACGCATGGAGAATGAACACCTTCCCCTCGTCGGGCATCACGCTAGCCAGCAGGTCGGTACAGTTGCCGCACGGGCCCATCACGTGCACGTCGGGCCCGCCACCCATGATGTAGACCTCTTTATAGTGCGTGTCGGCCCCGCTGGGGTTGCCGGCCCGCTCCTGTTTGAAAGCTTCGCGCTCGCTGCCGATGGTGACCATGGTCTGTTCGGCGCACTGGCGCGAGAATTCGTTCGAAGTGAGGCTGCCGTTCACCGCGATGTAGGCGTTGCCCGATTCGGTGATGCCGACGCTGGCGATCTTGAACTCACCCTTGTCGCGCGAGCGGGTGCGGTACAGCGCCAGGATGCGGTTCATGACATTGGCTTTTTCGTGGTCATTCAGCGCGAGCTGCCAATCGTCGCTGTCTTTTTCCAGAGTGCGATCGCGTGCGCCCGGCGTCACCTTAATTTCGTTACCGTTCACGCGGAATTCGAACCCGCGCCGCTGGTGGTTGCCTGCAATGTTCACGACAAATTCCGTGCGCTTCCCACTGTTATCGTTGTGGGTGATCAGCGGCGGCTTTTCCGGGCTGGCATGGCGGCGGGCATGGTTCATACCCTCATGATATAGCACAGAATCTTACGAAATCATTAGCGGTCGCAAAATTTCACGCGGCTGTCACACGGGCTCATTCGGCGTCCATCGCCTTCAGTTCTGCCACCAGATCAAGGGCTTGGCGGGGCGTGATGTTGTCCACATCCACCATTGCTAAGCGTTCAGCCAGCCTGTTGATGGGGGTGGCGGCAGGCGACAGCGGCGGGGCGGCTGCGAACAAGGGCAACGTCGGTGCGTTCGGTTTTTCGGTCAACGAATGGCCGGATTCCAGCGTGGCCAGCAGTTGCTTGGCGCGCGCCAGCACGGGCCGCGGCATGCCCGCCAGCGCCGCCACATGGATGCCGAAGGATTTCTCGGCGAAGCCCGGCTTGATGGTGTGCAGGAATACGAGCTTCTCTTTAAACTCGGTCACCGCGGCATGGTAGTTCTTCAGGGCTGGCAGGGTTTCGGCCAGCGCGGTCAACTCGTGGTAATGGGTGGCGAACAGCGCGCGGCATTGCGTAGCGTTGTGCAAATGCTCCGCCACGGCCCAGGCGAGCGATACGCCGTCATACGTGGCGGTGCCGCGGCCAATTTCATCGAGCACGACCAGCGACTGCGCCGTCGCCTGATGCAGGATGCTGGCGGTCTCCACCATTTCAACCATGAAGGTGGACTGGCCGCGCGCCAGATCATCCGCCGCGCCGACGCGGCAGAACAGCTTATCGACCAGTCCGATGCGGGCGCTGGCGGCGGGCACGTAGCTGCCCATATGCGCGAGGATCACCAGAATGGCCTGCTGCCGCAGGAAGGTGGATTTACCGCCCATGTTCGGCCCCGTGATGAGCCAAAGGCGCGATTCGGGCAGCATGCGCGTATCGTTCGCAATGAATTCCTGATGGCTGCGGCGCAACGCCGCCTCGACCACCGGGTGGCGGCCTGCGCTCACGTCCAGCAGCGGCTCGCGCAGCATGTTCGGGCGCGCCCACTGCCCCTGCTGGGCCAGCGTGGCAAAGCTTTGCAGCACATCCAGCGTGGCGAGCGCGCGGGCGGCGGCAATGATCGGCTCGGCCTGCGCCTTCACGGCGGCGACCAGCTCGTCATACACTTCCAGTTCCAGCTTCAGCGCGCGGTCGCCCGCCTCGTTGATCTGGCGGGCGGTGTCGTTCAGCTCGGGCGTGGTGTAGCGCAGCGCCCCCGCCAGCGACTGGCGGTGAATGAAATGCGCGGGCACTTTCTTTTCATGGATCTGCGTGATCTCGATAAAATAGCCCAGCACGTTGTTGTGCTTGATCTTCAGCGAGCTGATGTCGGTATCCTTCTTCAGCTGCTGCTCCATGGCAGCGAGCACGCGCTTGCTCTCGTCGCGCAGGTGGCGCCATTCATCCAGATCGGCGCGGAAGCCGGGGCGCACGAAACCGCCATCGCGCGCCAGCATGGGCACCGATTCGGTCAGGGCCGCATTCAGCAGCTCGGCCAGCGCATGTTGCCCGGCCAGCGCATCGACCGTGTTGCGCAGCAAGGTGGGCATGTCCCACTGGCGGGCGGCTTCGTGCAGGCGGTTGGCCTGCTCCAGCCCGCGCCCAAGCGCCGCGAGGTCGCGCGGGCCGCCCCGGCCCAGCGACAGGCGGCCCACGGCGCGCTCCATATCCGGGCAGGCGGTGAGGTCCGTTTTCCATGCTTCGTGGCGCGCGCTGAATTCCAGCAGCCATGCCACCGCGTCCTGCCGTTCAGCAATCGCCTCGGCCACGCGCAACGGCGCGGTAAGCCACTGCGCCAGCAAGCGCCCGCCCGCAACGGTGACGGTCTCATCGATGGTGGCAAGCAGGCTCCCTGCCCGCGCGCCTTGCTGGGTGGCCAGCAATTCGAGGTTGCGGCGGGTCGCCGCATCCATCAGCACGAAATCATCCTGCACTACGCGATGGGGCGCATCCAGCCGCGCCACAGCCTCCAGCTGCGTCAGCTGCACATATTCCAGCAGCGCGCCGCAGGCGGCCAGCTCGGCCGCGCTGAACTGGCCGAGCACTTCCGCATTGGCCACATGGTAATGGGTGGTCAGCGCGCGCTCGCCGCGCTTGGCATCGAACGGCAGTTGGTTGCGCACGCTGGCGATACTGCGCCATTCATGGAACCATGGCTCGGCGGCCAGTTGGTCGTAGCTGGTCTGCGCGAGCAGCAATTCACGCGGCGCAACGCGTGCCAGCAATGCCGGCAATTGCAGCAGGGCGACCGCGCTGGTGGTAAATTCGCCGGTGGAAATATCCACCCACGCCAACGCGGCATCGGCCCCTTTGGTGAACAGCGCCGCAAGGTATTGCGCCTGCGCAGGCGCAAGCAGTGCCTCTTCGGTGATGGTGCCGGGCGTGACGATGCGCACTACCTCGCGCCGCACCACTTCCTTGTAGCCGCGCTTCTTGGCTTCTTCGGGCGTTTCCATCTGCTCGCAAATGGCGATGCGCTCGCCGCTGGCGATGAGCTTCTGCAAATACATATCCGCCGCGTGCACCGGCACGCCGCACATGGGGATCTCGGCGCCCGCATGCTTGCCGCGCTTGGTCAGCGCGATGTCCAGAATGGCGCTGGCCTTCACGGCGTCGTCGAAGAACAGCTCGTAGAAATCGCCCATGCGGTAAAACAACACGCAATCAGAATGTTTGGCTTTTACTTCGAAATATTGCCGCATGGCAGGGGTTGCGGAGGCCAGCATTTCTGCGGTTTGTGCAGCGCACACCAAGTTTGAATCAACGCTTTTGTTTTCAGAATTGCTCACTATGCTACGCGCCACGTTGACGGCCGACATGCCGGAAACCCTCAGTTTTTTGATTATCGTGATTAGCGCTACTGCAAGGAAGAATCCATGGCCAGTGAAAACATTAAAATTACCGACGAAGAAGCACTCCTCTACCACTCGTCGGGCCAGCCGGGAAAAATCTCCATCACCCCCACCAAGCCGCTGATCACGCAACGCGACCTTGCGTTGGGTTACTCGCCGGGCGTGGCCGTTCCCTGTATCAAGATCAACGAAGATAAGAACGCGGCCTACGATTATACCAGCAAGGGCAACCTTGTGGCCGTTGTATCGAACGGTACCGCCGTGCTTGGCCTTGGCAACCTTGGCGCGCTGGCCGGCAAACCGGTGATGGGGGGTAAGTCCATCCTGTTCAAACGCTTCTCGGACATCGACTCCATCGACATCGAAGTGGATTCGACCGACGTGGACAAGATCATCGAGACCGTGCGCGCCATTTCGGTGACGTTCGGTGGCATCAACCTCGAGGATATCGGCGCGCCGGATTGCTTCATCATCGAACAGAAGCTGAAAGAA